>JBBRMP010000210.1:0-10193 GCA_038230755.1 Cytophagales bacterium
ACGGGGTTCATCAGGGCCGCTTTGATGCTCTGGAAGCTGACCGTAGCCAGCGTAATAAATAGCGCACCTACGCCCGATGCGGCAAAAATCCACCACGACAGTTCGGTGTGGTATTGATACTGCTGAAGCCAATGGCTCAGGAAATACCAGGCAATGGGCGTGGCTATACCAACAGCGATGATGACCAACACCACGAAGTCTTTGGAAAGCAATCCCCACAGGTTCAACACGCTGGCTCCCAGTACTTTGCGGACGCCAATTTCTTTGGTGCGCTGCTCGGCCATGAACGAAGCCAGCCCGAAAAGCCCCAGGCAGGAAATGAAAATGGCCAGGATGGCGAAGACCGTGGCGAGGTTGCCGATACGCTGTTCGTCGCCAAACTTTCGGGCATATTCCTGGTCCACAAACTCGTAGCTGAACGGCGAGGCCGGGGCGTATTTTCTGAAAACGGCTTCAATCGCGGGCAGCGCCTGACTGGGGCTGGCCGTAGGTGCCAGGCGAAGCGTAAACCGATTAGCCCCGCTGTAATCAAGCATGAACATGGTGCGGAAGGCCGGTTTGTAGGGTGATTCCATCACCATATCGCGGATGACACCGATGATCTTGTAGGGTTTGCCGTCCTGTTTGATCACTTCACCGATGGGGTTTTTCAGGCCCATAAACTGGGCGGCGGCCTCATTGATCACCACGCCCGATGAGTCGATTGCCAGGCTCCGGGAGAAATCGCGCCCGGCCCGAAACTGCCAGCCTACGGTTTGGCCAAAGTCGTGCGAAACAAACACCTGCCCGAAATTGCCCTGTACTTCCGGCGCTTTCCCCGACCACTCGAACCCATTATTGACCATCCAAACACCGGTGGTGGGGCTTGACGACTGCGCCACGTTGGCCAGCACGCCCGTTGCCAGTAAGTCGGTGCGGAGCGCGTTGTAATGCCCCGTCAGTTCAGCCGTGTTGATGGGCACCGACACCAGGCCATTCTGATTGTAGCCGAGCGGACGATTTTTGGCAAACTGAATCTGCCGAAACACGATAATGGTCCCAATAATCAGCGTGACGGATACCGTGAATTGAATGACAACCAACACTTTACGCGGAATACTGGCGAACCGCCCCACCCGAAAGGTACCCTTGAGTACGTTGATGGGTTGAAATGAAGACAGGTAAAACGCGGGGTAACTGCCGGCCACCAGGCCCGTGAGCAGGCTGAAGCCAAGGCCCAACAGCCAGAAGGCGGGCGTGGTCCAGAGTACAGTTAATCGTTTGTCGGCCAGTAGGTTAAAAGCGGGGAGTAACACCTGCACCAGCAGCAGGGCCAGCACAAAAGCGAGGGCCACCACCAGCAATGATTCGCTGAAAAACTGGCCGATCAACTGGCCCCGTTCTGAGCCAACAGCTTTGCGGATGCCCACTTCTTTGGCGCGTTTCTCGGACCGGGCGGTACTTAAATTCATGAAATTGATGCAGGCCAGCAGCAACACGAACACGCTGATGAGGCCAAACAGCCAGACGTATTGAATGCGCCCACCGGTGAGCACGCCATTTTTCCATTCGCTGTACAAATGCCATTTCGCCATTGGGTGCAGAAAAACGGCGGCCTTGAAAACGGCATCTTCAGGATGCACGTTACGGAGTTTGACGTCTTTGATTTTGGCCGAAACCTGCGCCATGTCGGCACCATCGGCAAGCTGGGCATAGGCCACATACATGTTGGCCCGCCAGGGATTAGTGATCTTTTCGGGCCACGATTCGCTGTTGAAATACAGATCCCAGGGGGCAATAAATACCATCTCGTTGAAGCTCGAATTGGGTGGCAGGTCGGCGTAGACTCCCGTCACTTTCACGTCGAAACCGTTGTCGATTTTCATCGGCTTCCCAATCGGGTCAGCCTCGCCAAAATAGGCTTTCGCGCCCGACTCCGACAGCATGATGGAGTGGAGGTCATTGAGGCCCGCACGGGTGCCCCGGCGCATGGTCAGGGTGAGCAGGTCCGGGGTTTGCGGCTCCATGTAGGCTCCCACTTTCGAGAATTTCTTGTCCCCCGCCGACAGGATATGCCCGTTGAGCCACGTCGCCATCACGACGTACTTAAACTCGCTGCCGTACGTATTCCGAAGTTCTGGCCCCAGCGGAAATGGAATAGCGCCCTGCGTACCGACGTCACCGTTGAAGGTTTGGTGCTGCATGACCTGGGCAATCCGGTCGTAGTTTTCGTGGCCTTTGTTGAACGACAATTCGTCCCACATCCAGAGGCCGATGAGCATCGCCACGGCCATGCCCACGGCCAGCCCGCCAATGTTGATGGTGGAATAAACCTTGTTTCTGACGAGGTTTCGTCGGGCGATTTTGAGGTAGTTGCTGAGCATAGAAAGGCAGAGAAAACGTAGTCGACAGCCAAAACGGGCCTACACGAACTACGATTGAACAAATGGGGGGCCAGAACTAAAAAAATGCCTCCACGTGATTGTAGAGGCATTTTAGTAAAAACAGTGCGTCCGATTGTGGACAGTAGTGCGGACGTTTTCCTCCGAACAAGGCTACGTCCTCAAGTTGGCAGCGCACTCGATTTCATTCGCTCCGCAAACTCTTCACCGGGTTCATCAGTGCCGCTTTGATGCTCTGAAAACTGACTGTGAGTAAGGCAATGAGCAAGGCCACGGCTGCGGCCCCGGCAAAAAGCCACCACGCCAGGTCAATCTTGTAGGCGTAGTTTTCCAGCCAGCGATGAGCCAGCCAGGCAGCTACCGGCGTGGCAATCAGGATAGCCACCCCCACCAGCGTCACAAATTCACGGCTAAGCAGACCCACCACACTGGCAATGCTAGCCCCCAATACCTTGCGGATGCCGATTTCTTTAGTCCGCTGGAAAGCCGTGAGCGTAGCCAGCCCAAACAAGCCGAGGCACGAAATAAGGATGGCAACGCCCGTGGCAAGGTTGATAATGCGGGCCATATTGCGTTCGTCATGATAAAACGAACTCACCAGGTCATCACTGAATTTGTAGCTGAATGCTTCCTCAGGGTACGCCTTTTTCCAGGTTTTTTCCAGCCCTTTCAGTACATCGGGCCAGTCGGCGGGGTTGGTGGAAGCAAGTTTAATGTTGAGCGTGTACAGACTTTGTTTGCTGGACATCATAGCCACGGGGTTAATCTTCTGCGAAAAGCTCATGGTGTTGAAATCCCGTACCACGCCCACAATGGGGTATTGCTTGTTGCCCTCGGTGAGCACCTTACCGATGGCCTCCTGCGGCGTCCCCAAATCAAAGGTTTTCAGTGCCGTCTCGTTGATAACCCATTCACGGGCGGTGTCTGATGGATAGAGGTTACGTCCGGCCAGTAGTTTGATGTCGTAGAGACCCAGCCAAGTGGTATCGACGAATTTGCGCTGAACTTCACCCATGATTTCCTGCCCTTTTCTGCCCCGGCTTTTGGCCTGACCGCTGGAAAACGACGGTATAAACGGCGGACTACCCAAACTCACCGCCGCCACACCGGGCAGTTGGGCGTACTCATCGCGAAGCACAAAATGCCGGTTTTTCAGGGGTGATTTGTCATTCCAGGCAAATTTTAGCGGTACCTGAACGGTTAAAATGGCCTGTTTGGTGAAGCCTAGGTCCTGCGTAAAGGCGAAGTGCAGTTGCTGCCCAATGATGATGGCCCCCACGATGAACACCTGCGCAATCACAAACTGAAACACGATCAGCCCCTTGCGCAACGTGAGCCGCCCGCCGGGGTTGCTGACAAACAAGCTACCGCCCCGCAGCACCCGCGCCGGTTGCAGTTGGGTAATGAGCCAGCCGGGATAAAGTCCGGCCACTATGCTCACGATCAACACCAAAACCACCAAAAACAGGAACGCCGGGCCAATTTTCAGGTAATCGGTGGTGCCGGTGGGAATGAGGTCCGCGAAGGCCGACATCATCAGCGACGACAGCGGTAACGCCAGCACTAGGGCCAGGAGCGTGACCAGCGCTGTTTCGCCCAAAAACTGCCCAATCAAGGCCCCGCTGCTACTGCCGAGCGTTTTGCGCACCCCGATTTCGCGGCTCCGCTGCGGTATCTGGGCAGTGGTCAGGTTCACGTAATTGATGACCGCCAGCAGCAAAATAAACAGGGCGAGCCCCATCAGACCATACAGAAATGACAGGCTAATACTGGCCCCGTATTCGGTAATGAAATGAATTTCGGGCAGTGGCTGTAGCAGGTGGTGGGCCGCATCATCGCTCGAAAGTCCACATTTCTTCAGGAGCGGTGTCGCGTTTTTCTTCGTCCAGGCAGAGGCTTGTTGCGCCACGCGGGTTGGGTCGGCAGCGGGCGTGAGACGCACAAATAATTGGTTATCAGAGTTAGTGCTGCCCCATTCTTCGGCACTGGTGTAGAGCGTATCGCCAACGATTGAGAGAAATTCTTTACCATCGAAATCAGTCGGGAAGGTGAGATCGGCCACCACGCCGGCCACCTCAGTGCGGGTCGTGTCGCTGTTGTAGGTGATGTAGGTGAGGCGTTGACCCAGAGCCTGTTGGGGTGTGAGGCGGGGAAAATATTGCTGCAACCGGCTTTGGGTCAGCACCACTTTGCCGGGAGCGGCCAGCGCGTTGGCCGGGTCGCCCACGAGCCATTGGTAGTGGAGCAGTTTGAAATAGTCGGGTGTGGTTCGGTTCACCTGATTTACGTCGCTGATCGTCAGTGGTTTGCCCGACGAAACGGCAGCGGGCACCACAACGGTTATCTCGCCGGGTCTTTCCAGCGGCACCGCCAGGTCTACGCCCGCCACCTGTGTGCGCATGGTACCACCCAGCGGCTTGGGCACGCCCCGGTTGCCCGACGGTTTGCCGTCGTAGGTAAACTCGCTCACCACTCGGTAAATATGGTCGGCGTTGGCGTGGCCTTTGTTAAAGCTAAGCTGGTAGCTGACTAGTTGGAAAATAACCCAGCAGGCACTGAGGCCAATGGCCAAGCCCACCACGTTGAGGCTGGTGTAGAGCCGGTTACGCCACAGTTGGCGGAAAGCAATGGTTAGGTAAGACCGGAACATATCGGGATGGAGGAAAAACGGTGATGAATACTCTGGAACGTAGTTGGGTTTGGCCAATGGCCGCAGCAGCCGGAGTGCGCTGAGGGCATAGCGCCAGTTGGCCCGGCGGGTGCCCAGGGATTTTACCCAGTGGGCGTAGAGTTCAAGTAAATCACCTTGTACTTCCTCGCGGGTGTCGGGGTGGCCCAGCCAGTGGAGCAGGCGCGTGGCCCAGCGCGGCGGTTGTCCATTTTTCATGAAGCACCCATGAGTTGCAATGTCTGCGGGGGCAGGGCGTCCCAGAGTTGGGTACGTACCTGCTGCACCTCCACCAACGCGCTTCGTCCGGCGGCGGTGAGGGTGAAAAACCGTTTACGCCGACCGCCGCGCTCGGCTGTGGCACCACCCATTATGGAGGAGAGGTAGCCCTTTTCTTCCAGCCGTTGCAGCGTGGTATGCACCGTGCTGAACCCCACCGCCCGACCCGTCTTCTGCTCGATTTCCTGCGTCACGGTCACGCCGTACGCGGCTTCGTCCAGCACGGCTACGGTGAGTAATACGATCTCTTCAAACTCTCCCAGAAAGGCTCGTTTCATGACTTAATGATATGATACGATAATGCCGAACAAATGCGGTGCCAGATCACAAAAAAGCCTACAGGAGCGTTCCAGAAGCTTTTTAAGGCTGATTCAGGAGTGCTCATCTGTCCGATTATGGACAAGCGATGTCCGTTTAGACTATACTTTCCCGACGGTCTCCCAGCTCAGCCCTGCGTTGTTTACCCCGTTCTTTCCCTGCACCTGTGCCGTTTCCGGTTAACTTGGGGCATTGTATAATCGTCATTATGAAAACACTGTTTTGCTGGCTGTTCTGCCTGCTGGCTACCGCTGGTCTTGCCCAAACCAAACCGGCGCTGACCACACCCTATGAACGGAGTCAGGGTCGGGAAACGGCCACTTACCCGGAAATCATCGACTACTACCAGCGGCTCGACCGGCAGTTTGATCAGGCCAGGCTAATTGAGGTGGGTAAAACAGACGTGGGCAAGCCGCTGCACGTGTTGCTGCTGGCCGCCGACAGCAAGTTCGCCGCCCGGCCCGATCGCGTTACCCTGCTGATCAACAATGGTATTCATCCCGGCGAGCCAGAGGGTATCGATGCCTGCATGATGATGGCGCGTGACCTGCTGACCGCCCATAAATTGCCCAAAAACGTGTTGCTGGCCATTGTGCCGGTGTTCAACGTGGGCGGTAGCCTGAACCGGGGCGTATCGAGGGTAAACCAGAATGGGCCGGTTGCCTATGGCTTCCGGGGCAACGCCCGCAACCTGAACCTGAACCGTGATTTCATTAAAGCCGACGCCGAAAACACCCGCGCGTTTCAGGCCATGTTTCAGCAACTGAAGCCGCAGGTATTCATCGACAATCATACCAGCAACGGCGCCGATTACCAGCACGTGGTCACGTATTTTGCCACGCAGAAAGACAAGCTCCACCCGGCCGTTTCGGGGTATATGACGCAAACGTTTCAGCCCGAACTGGACAAACAACTCGCGGCCCGTGGTTTTCCGACGGCACCCTACGTAAACCACCCGACAGACACCCCCGAAAGCGGGCTGCTGGGCTACAACGACTCGCCGCGCTACACCACGGGCTACGCTGCCCTGTTCAACTGCTTTGGTTTTACGCTCGAAACGCACATGTGGAAGGACTACCCGGCGCGGGTGAAGGGCAGCTACGCGTTCGACGAAGCGGTACTGCGGTTGTGTGAGCGCGACGCCCCCACGATTCTGGCCAACAAACAACGCGCCGATGCCGCCGTGAGCAGCCAAACAACCTTCGCCCTCAACTACCGCCTCGACCGCAGCCAGATCGATTCGGTCACGTTTCTGGGCTACGAAGCCAGTTACAAACCCAGCGAGGTGTCGGGCCTGAAACGGCTTTATTATGACCGGGCCAAACCCTTCACCAAACGGATTCCCTACCGGAACACGTTTGTGCCCGACCTGCAACTCACCAAACCCGCTGGCTACGTTATTCCGCAGGCCTGGCAGGAAATGATTACCATGCTGAGGCGCAACGGTGTTCGGCTGCAACCCATGCCCAAAGACACGCTGATGACCGTGTCGGCCTACTACATCGACGACTATAAAACAGCGCAGCGACCCTATGAAGGGCATTATATGCATTCGGGCGTGACCGTGAGAACGGAGGTGCAGCGCGTTCAATTCTACAAAGGCGATTACTTCATTCTCACCAACCAGCCCACCAACCGGTACCTGATTGAAACGCTGGAACCGCAGGCCGCCGACTCGTTTTTTGCCTGGAATTTCTTCGACAGTGTGCTGGACCAGAAGGAGTATTTCTCGGATTATATCTTCGAGGACACCGCCGCCGAACTGCTTCGCAAAGACCCCATCCTCCGCCAGCAGCTAGCCGACAAACGCGCCGCCGACAAAGCCTTCGCCGAGAACGGCAACGCCCAACTCGAATTCATTTACAGGCAAACGCCTCATTTCGAAAAGACGGTCAATCGCTACCCCGTTTACCGACTGGAAAGTGGGCGGTAAACGGGGTCGGCTGGCGTTTATTCGTTCTGGCGTCAGTTTTGCCGTTCGCCAAAGCAATAGCAAAGTCCGTCGGGAGCTACTATGAAGAAGACTTTCCAGCGGGTTGTGCCGTAGGTTTGGCTACCAAATTCGGGTTGCTCTTTTTGGAGGCCATTCGCCCTCAGTTCTGCATAGGCTTTCTCCACGTCATCGACGTCGAAAAAACAACCGTCCTGCGTGGGGTCGCCGCCGTTTTGGACAAGCCCAATCTGCACAGTATCGCGGCTCATGGTGGCTGAGGGGTAGGGCGTATCGTTTCGGGCCACAACCCGAAACCCCATAACCGTTTCGTAGAAAGGAATGGCCGCTCCCAGGTTTTCGACGGGTAAAGTCAGTAGGTCCTGCTGATAAGGCCAGGCATTTTGTAGCAGTGCTTTGTTCTCGTTCATACATACTCCTGTTAGGGTACGCACAAGGATACAACGGTATGAGCGTAATCTTTTTACGTTGTAGAATAAGCTTTATAAAAACCTGGCGATTCGTGAATCGTATAAGTTTGCCCTGCTTCATTCGCTCCTTAAAGCCGTCACGGGGTTCATCAGGGCTGCTTTGGCCACTTGTATGGTCACGACGAGGCCCGTCAGTGCGACCAACGAGATACCCACCAGCGCGAAGGGCGAGGCCGTGAGTTGGGTGTGGTAGGCGTAGGTGGCCAGCCAGCCAGAGAGGAGCCAATACGCCAGCGGCCAGGCCAGCCCGTTCGCCAGTAAAACGACCCAGGCGTATTCGCGCAAAAACAGGCCGATCAGGTTTGGCGTGGTAGCTCCCAGCACCTTGCGGACGCCGAGTTCTTTGGTACGTCGGGCCACACTCAGCGACACCAGCCCCACCACGCCCAGCAATACAATGAGTAACGCCAGCCCCGTGACGAGGTAGGCGGCTTTTTCCAACTGCAATTCGGATTGGTAGAGTTTCTGGAGCGTTTCGTCCATGAAGGCATAGTCGAAAGGGGCATCGGGGAAGCGGTCGTGCGCCAGATTGTTGAGAGGGAAGTAATGGTGGCGCGGGGGTTGCCGGAGGCCAGCCGAAACGAGAAAAACCGGTAGATGGGTACGTTTTGCGTGTGGATAATGGTAACGGGACCAATGGCTTCGCGGAGGGTGCCGACGTGGAAATCAGCCACCACGCCCAGCACCCGGAACGGGCGCGGGCTGCCCTGAATGCGCACGGTTTGGCCAACGGCGGCATCGGGCGTTTGGTAGCCCAGTAGCCGTATGGCGCTCTGATTCAGGATAATACCGCTCGAATCCTGCTCGGCCTTGTTGCGTTGGAAATACTGTCCACTCAGCATCTTGAGCTGGTAGGTGGCGGCAAAATGCTCGTCGGTGGTCATGCTTTTGAGGCTGACCGCCTGCGTAGAGTCCTGCCCCAAACGGAAAACGCTGGCGCTGTTGCCCACGTTGCCATTCGGAATTTCGTAAGACAAACTCACCGCCGATACGCCCGGCAACCGGCCCATTTCGGCACGCACGGCCTGCATCCGGGTGACGCCCGCCGGTGACCAGTCGCGGGGGAGCGACGAGACGGTGAGGACCGATTCTTTGGTAAAACCTAGGTCACTTTTGAAGAAATAGGCCACCTGCCGCGACACGATGACGGCCCCCACAAACACGACGATGGCGATAGTAAACTGCCCCGTGATCAGCACCCGCCGAAACAGTTGCCCCTCGCGCACGGACCGCAGTTTGCCCTTCAGCGAATCGACCGACGAATAGGCCGACAGGTACAGGGCTGGACAGCCACCGGCCAACGCGCCCACCAGCAGCATCAGCAATAACAGTCCGCCGAAAAACTCGCCTGGTAGGTGCCACAGGGCCAGTATTGGCTTACCGACGACGTCGGCAAACAAGCCCCGAAACAGGCTGTACAATACCAGCGATAGCACCGTGGCGATGGCCGTAAGCACGAACGCCTCGGTCAGAAACTGCACCATCAACTGCCAACGCAGGCTCCCAAGGCTCTTTCTGACGCCAATTTCGCGCAGCCGCCCCGACGAACTCCCCAGCGACAGGTTCACGAAATTGACCACCGCCATGAGCAGTATGAACCCAGCCACTGCCAGCAGCGTCACGATCAGTTTGCTTACCGTTCCGTTATTGCTTTGACGGTAATAATCGGGCAATGGCGTAACGTAGGCAGTCAGGCTTTGCTGAATATTGGGTGGGGCATTGATCTTAATTAACTGAGCCAGTGGCTGTTGCAACTGCTGTGGCGTAACGCCCGGCTGTAGTTCAACGTAGGTCACGATATAGGGATTGGCCCAAACCGTGAGATCGGCCCCAAAACTGGTCAGGCTCCCCGGCGACACAAACACTTCATTAGATTCGGTCAGCAGGTGCGTTACCGAGTTATCGGGCAGCGGGTTCAGCACCCCCGTAACGAGGTAGTCGCGTTTGCCACCCTGCGGTGTTTCTACGGTCAGAGATTGGTTGAGCACGTCGGTTTTGCCGAAATATTTCAGCGCCTTTTCGGTAGTAATGACAATGCCGTTTGGCGCAGCCAGGGCCGTGCGCGGATCGCCTTCCAGAAGGCTAAATCCGAACATGGTCAGCAGCGTAGAATCCCCAATCTGGAT
>JBBRMP010000211.1:0-10162 GCA_038230755.1 Cytophagales bacterium
AGCGACCGGCCCGACTCGCTCCAGCAGGGTCGCTTTTTCAATAACTTCTACGCCATCATTAATCCCGCCGGGCGGTTTGGCGTGATCCTGGGCTTCGACATTGGCAGCGACCGCAAGCCGGTCGTGCGTACGGGCAGTACGGACCGGGTTGAGGGCGGGGGCAGCTACATCTGGTATGCGCCCGTCGTGATTGCGCGATACAAGACATCAGACCGCAGCTACCTGAACGGACGTGTTGAATATTATGACGACAAAAAAGCGGTGATTATTGGCACGGGTACGCCCAACGGGTTCCAGACATTTGGGTATTCGCTGGGGTATGATTACGCCATTTTACCCACCGCGCTTTTTCGGATCGAAGGCAAAATTTATGACAGCAAAGACCCTATTTTCAGCACCATCAGCGGTTTAGTCCGCAGTAATTCATCGCTGACAACGAGCCTGGCCATCAGTTTCTAAACGTACCCCATGACCTCCAACGACCAAAACGCCGACCGATTTTTGCAGCTTATCCAGGCTTCGCGCCGGGGTAAGTTCAAGGTCTACATTGGCATGAGCGCGGGCGTGGGTAAGTCCTACCGGATGTTGCAGGAGGCCCATGCCCTGCACCAGTCGGGCATCGACGTGAAAATCGGTTTTATCGAAACACACAAACGGGCCGAAACCGAATCATTGGTGGCCGGGTTGCCCCATATTCCGCGCCGGACGTTGTTCTACAAAGGGCGACAACTGGACGAAATGGACGTGCAAGCGGTACTGAACAGTCACCCCGAAATCGTGATTGTGGACGAGTTGGCGCACACGAATATTCCCGGTTCCAAAAACGAAAAGCGCTGGCAGGACGTGCTCGAAATCCTCGACGCGGGCATCAACGTTATTTCGGCGGTGAATATCCAGCACATCGAAAGCCTCTACGACGAAGTACACACCATCACGGGCATCGACGTCACCGAGCGGGTGCCCGACCGCATTCTCCAACTCGCGGATGAAGTGGTCAACATCGACCTCACCGCCGACGAGTTGATTGTGCGGTTGAAAGAAGGAAAAATCTACGATCCCGCAAAGGTGCAAACCGCACTGGCTAATTTTTTTCAGGCCGACAAAATCTTGAAACTCCGCGAGTTAGCCCTGCGCGAAGTGGTTACGGCGGTGGAACGCAAGATCGAAACGTCGTTACCACCGGGTGGGCCAACCCATACCGAGCGGTTCCTGGCCGCCATCAGCAGTAGCCACGAAACAGCCCGCCGCGTGATCCGAAAAACAGCCCGGCTGGCCAGTTATTACAACTCGCGGTGGTACGTTCTTTACGTTCAAACCCCAGCCGAAGCCCCCGACCGCATCCGTCTCGACGTGCAGCGGCACCTGATCAATAACCTCAAAATTGCCACCGAACTGGGTGCCGAAGTCATTCAGGCCAAGGGCAACAACATTGTCGATTGTATTATGGACGAAGTCAAAAATCGCCGCGTGACCACCATTTGTATTGGAAAACCGCACTTCACCCTCGCCCAAATCATTCTCCGCACCAACGCCTTCAACCGCCTCCTCAACCAGCTCTCCGGCTCGGAAGTCGATTTGATTATTCTGTCGTAAATCCCCACCCCATGACCATAAAATCCAAAATATCCTCCGCGCTGCTGTTCATGTTTGCCATCCTGATTGCCATCGGGGGGTTGGCGGCGTATTATCTTAACCAGCTTTCCAACGATTCGCAGGCCATTCTGAAAGACAATTACGAGTCGCTCGAATACGCCAGCAACATGCAGAAAGCCCTGGCCGATTTGCGTGATCCTGACGCCCTCGCCGACTTTGCATCGAACCTGAAAAAAGAGGAAGGCAACATCACCGAACCCGGCGAACGTGGCGTGGCCGTAGCCATTCGGAAGGAGTTTAACCGATTACGTACTAGCCCCAACGACACCGCCACGACGGCCCGACTACGGCGGCGGTTGTTTGCCCTCGACGACATCAACCGGCAGGCCACGTTTCGGAAAAACAACGTGGCCAAGCAGACCGCCAAAGACGCCCTGCTCTGGCTGGCCAGCGTGGGCACACTCTGTTTTCTGATCCTGTTTTCGTTTATCGTTAGCTTCCCCGGCTACATCGCCAACCCCCTCCGCGAGCTTACAGCCGGCATTCGGCAGGTGGCGAGCCACAATTTCGAGGAACGACTGCACTTCCGGTCGAGCGATGAGTTTGGCGAACTGGCGCGGTCGTTTAACAGCATGGCCCAAAAACTGGACGAGTACGAACACTCCAATCTGGCGAGTGTGCTGTTTGAAAAACGCCGCATTGACACGCTTATTCAGATCATGAACGAGGGCATCATTGGCCTCGACGAAAAACGCCGCATTCTCTTCGCCAACCCCGTAGCCTGCCGATTGCTGGGCGTGAAAGACACCGATATTGTGGGCCACTACGCCCCCGATATTGCCGCCTCCAACGACCTCATGCGGACCCTGATTCAGGACGTGATGGCCAGCCCCGCCCCCGCGCCGGAGAATTCGATGCTCAAAATTTTCGACCCGACACCAACGGGTACCAGTACGCAGGGCAAGGAAAGTTATTTCAACCGCCGAACGCACACCGTGGCCGTTACGCGAACGGGTGAAGAGCAGCCCCAACTGGCGGGCTATGTGATTGTGCTGGAGAACATTACGTCCTATAAAGAGCTTGATCTGGCCAAGACCAACTTCATCGCTACGGTATCGCATGAGCTAAAAACACCGCTGTCGAGCGTGAAAATGAGCCTGCAATTGTTGGACGATACCCGCGTGGGATCACTCAACGACGAGCAGCATCACCTCATCGACAACATCCGCGACGACACCGACCGACTGCTGGGCCTCACCGGCGAACTGCTCAACATGGCGCAGGTAGAGTCGGGGCAGATTCAGATCAACCTGCAACCCGTGCCCCCCGCCGAGATTGTCCGTTACGCCGCCGATGTCCTCCGCGTGCAGGCCGAGCAGAAGAACATTCCGCTAAAACTAGACCTGCCCCTCGCCCTTCCCGCCGTTCTGGCCGACCCCGACAAGGCGTCGTGGGTGCTGATTAATTTCCTCTCCAACGCCCTCCGCCACAGCCCCGCCGATGCGCCCATCAACATCAGCGTAACGGTACAGGAAAAGTCCGTCGAATTCCGGGTGCGCGACCACGGCGCGGGCATCCGCCCCGAACACCGCGACCGGGTGTTTGACCGGTATTTCAAAGCGCCGGGTGGCTGGGCATTCCCAAGAAACGGGCAAGCCAGCGGTACGGGCCTGGGTCTCGCCATTTCCAGCGAATTTATCCAATCCATGAACGGTCAAATCGGCCTGGATACCAACGTTACGGACGGTGCCGCGTTTTATTTCAGATTGCCAGTGGCATAATCAAACGGATGGTTTGCCGCTGATAACATTCAAAAATCCGTCAGCTTACCTGACCAGTAACATCGAATGCATATCGAGCTTCGGCACCATCACTGTAGCCTCGCCATGGGTATAGGTTACAGGCAAGAGTTTGTTTTTGGGTTGCTAAACAACGTGTTGCAGCTTTTCGGCATCCTGATCGGAACGACGAAGGTGGTCAGTGGGGAAATTTATCATATGTCAATACCGGCAGGTCCGTCAAATCTGATCATCTCTATTCTGCAAAATGGGTATCGAATCCGTAGCAGACCTGGCAATTCCACAAGAGCGAAAAAGTACCTAATAGCCGATTTCGCCAAAGTAAGATAAAATAAAAAAACCCTGTAAGTCATTGACTTACAGGGTTTTAGCCAATCTCTTGGCGGTCCGGACGGGACTCGAACCCGCGACCTCCGCCGTGACAGGGCGGCATTCTAACCAACTGAACTACCGAACCATTTTACCTTGATTTCGTCCCCTTCGTTCTGAAATCGTGATGCAAAAGTAGGGCGAAACAGGGCCTAGCGCAAGTATCGAGTTGAAAATAACTTACATTTCTTGATCAGAAACCCCTTTTCGGTTGGTTTTCAAGAAGATAGCAAGGTTTTTTTCGTTACTAACTTACTTATCGTCTTCCGGCCCCGGCGCATCGTCGGGAGTCATCAGTTCGGCAGCACCGGCTGGTTTCTCTTCATTAGGATCTTCCTGCACACCTAATACCGATTCGTCGGGGTTGGCGAATTTGGTTAGGTTGGGCAGTACTTCGTCGGGGTTGCTTTCCATTGCTCTGGTCTATTTGTGGTATCACCACAACCCGCTCCCGCTCCACCCGGCGGTATTCTTTGAGCCAATGGCTGGCCGGGCACAAACAAAAGGGCACCGAAACGGTGTTACCCATCCACACAATGCTATATCCGATTTATCAGCCCTACGTTGGGAACTCACTACATTGACTTCGCTAAAAACAGTTGGACGTGCCTTATTCCAGGGCGTTATCGGCTTTCTGATCTTGCTGGGCATCGTATTGACCGGGGCCTGGTTCTTCGATTTTCGACAGTCAGATGATATGTTGCGGGCGGAATTTGCCGGGCAGGCCATTCAGCCCGCCGTGCATCGGTATCACGTTGGCAATCGTACCATTCGCTATATGGAAACGCCCGTTTTGCCGGGAAAACCCACCGTCATTTTTGTGCATGGGGCGCCGAGTTCGCTCTCTTTTTTCAACGAATTTTTCAAGGATACAGCCCTGCTCAGCCGAGCGCAGTTAGTATCTGTTGACCGCCCTGGCTACGGCTACTCCGATTTTGGGCGCGTGGAGCCATCCATTCTGAAACAGGCTCAACTGCTTCAGCCCCTCATTGACCGCTACAAGTCGTCGCCGTATCTGGTGGTGGTAGGCTCGTCATATGGTGGGTCGGTGTCGGCGCGATTGGCCATGAACAACCCCGGCGTGATCGATCAGGTGGTGTTTGTGTCGTCGGCGTTGGGGCCGGGACTGGAGCGGACGTATGACATCAGTTATTGGGTCGACAAAACGCCGTTACGGGCGCTGATACCGCCGTTGCTGCTGCTGGCTAACGACGAAAAATTAGCCCACAAACACGCACTGGAAGCTATTTTGCCCGATTGGCCCCGCATTACGGCCCGTATCACCATGCTCCACGGCCTGCGCGACGAGTTGGTGTATCCCACCAATGTGGCCTTCGCCAAAAAGCATTTGATCCACGCTGCCGTCAAGGAGTTTATCCTGCCCGAAAGCCGCCACGACATTGTGGTCAACAAGCGCGATTACATGGCCGCTATTCTGATGAAGAGTTTGCAGTAGCCATGACCTCTAACCGATTTCCTTCCGGGTCAAGCACCACGCTTTCGTAATAGCCATCGCCGGTGCGGCGGGGTTCGCCAACAACAGGCAGGCCGTCGGTGCGGAGGCGGTTGATGAGGGTGTCTACAGCGGCCTCGTCACCTACCGAAATAGCGAAATGAACCAGGCCCGTAAAACTGTAGCAGGGCATTATTCAGGGTGTCAGGAATGCCCGGCATCTGCATCAGTTCGAGGCGCGGGCCGCCCTGCGGAAACGACAGAAAGTAGGATGAGAATCCCTTTGTGACGTTGGTGTATTTTTCGTTGGCCGTAGCCTCGAAATAAGTTTCGTAAAAGGCCCGCATCCGGTCCAGATCGCGGACCCAAATGGCCAGGTGTTCGATATGCATGGGGCAAAGATCCAAATTTTCGGCAATCAGGGCCGTAGCTCAGTTGGCCAGTTATTGTGCTCCATTAGCAGGATGATCACGAAAAACACGTTCATGCCCCAGCCCGTGAGCCGGGTCATCCACATGGCGGCGCGGTAGTTGGCGGCGGCGGGGTTTTGCCAGACGCACACCGTGAGGCTGGCCAGATAGACCACCCCCGGCACCAGCAACGATAGCATGAGCCAAAACGGCCACTGCGCTTCGTAAAACACCAAAAAACAGGCCCCCGATGCCAGCAGGCACAACCAGGCGTTGATAAACGTACCCCGAACGCCCATCAGCCGACTGATGGTGAGGTCGCCCCGGCTGGCATCTTCGGCGTGCTGATACACTTGTGTGACGGGGTATAGCGCCAGAATATTCAGGAACGAAATGAGCACACCAAGCCCCAGTTTCACCTCACCCGGCGTAGCCAGCAATTCCCACAGGCTCATGTTGTGGCCGGTGGCGTAGGTCATCAGAAAAACAAATCCGCCCTGAAACGTGCTGATGAGCAGCCAACTGGCCACGGGGCGTTTTTTGATGCGGATGGCCGGGTGACTGTAGGCTTTCATGAATGCACCATACACCAAAATGAACACCACAAACGGTATATTGACGAGCATTCCGCCCAACAATGCCAGCCCTTCGAGGCCCATCGACACCCAAAACAGCGTCCGGTCGACAGGGGGCGGGTTTTCGAGGCCGTTCACGCTGCCTTCGTCTTTGTCATAATAACTGTTGAAGGTGTTGGCCGCCGGGTACATCAACACGTGAATAACGAACAATACCCAGATGGCTACACCCCAGTTGCTTACGCCGGGCACCAACGTCATGGCAAATAGGCAAACGGGCAGCAGGTAGATGGAAAACGGCAGGCGAAGGTGGAGCCAGATGGCGCGGAGAGTCATATGTTTAGGAAGGAAAACAACCTTATTGAAATGGCAGAGTTATACGTCTACATCGCTTTATCCGAAATGCCCGTATCTGTTCTAACGTGTACAAAAAACGGGCGTTTGTCCGAACAGTCAATACAACTTCATGAACGAATCGACCAGTTATATTAACGCGCTAGGTACGGCTGTCCCGGCCCACGAGATTCCCCAGACGCAGATTGCCCACTTTATGGCAGAGGCGTTGGGTATGGATGAACGTGACCAACGCCGCCTGACGGCACTCTATCGCCAAACGCGCATCGACCAGCGCCATTCGGTGCTGCCCGACTACAACCGGAAGCGGGGTGAATATACATTTTACCCCAATACCGAGGGTCTGGAGCCTTTTCCAACGGTAGGGCAGCGGATGGTGATGTACCGGCAGGAGGCCGTTCCCCTGGCTCTGAACGCCATTGCCGACTGTCTGAGTGGCTACCCCGATTTCGATAAACACCGCATCACCCACGTTATCACCGTCAGTTGCACGGGCCTTTATGCCCCCGGCCCCGACATTGAGATTATTGAGGCGATGGGCCTGTCGGGCACTACGCAGCGGCTGGCGATCAACTTCATGGGTTGCTACGGTGCCTTCAACGGACTCAAAGCCGCCGATGCCATTGTGCGCTCAACGCCCGGCGCCGCCGTGCTGGTGGTGTGTGTGGAACTGTGTACGCTCCATTTCCAGAAAAAAACCGACCTCGACAACCTGCTGTCCAACGCCCTCTTCGCCGACGGCGCTTCGGCAGTGCTGGTGGAAGGCACACCCCGCCCCGATCAGTCCATGCGGCTACGGTCATTCTACTGCGATCTGCTGCCCGAAGGCAAAGCCGACATGGCCTGGCACGTGACCGACTTTGGCTTTGAAATGACGCTGACGTCTGAAGTGCCCACGGTCATCCAAAAGGGCATTGGCGAGCTGCTATCGCGGCTTTTGGAACAAAGCGGATTGACAATCGGCGACATTGGCACCTACGCCATGCACCCCGGCGGACGGCGTATTCTGGAAGTAATTGAAAAACAACTCGGCCTCGACACCGCCGACAATCGGTATGCGTATCAGGTGCTGAAACAGTACGGCAACATGTCGTCGGCCACGGTTTTGTTCGTCCTGAAAGCCATCTGGCAGGATATGCTCACCACCCAAACCGGAACCGACGAAGCACAGCACATCCTGAGCTGCGCCTTTGGTCCCGGCCTCACCCTCGAATCCATGATTCTGGAAGCCCACTTCACACCCGTTGTGGAGGAGGCTATGCAAGAGACAAGTATGTATGAAATGTGAAGTATGGCATGTGAAGTATGCTGTATGAAATAGCTTCGTGGGCAAATTCCATCGGATTGCGAAGCTATTTCATACAGCATATTTCACATGCCATACTTCCTCCCCCATGCCCCGCTTCATTCTCATTCACGGCAACGTCGACGTGCCCGCCTCATTCGATGCCCTGTTGCCGTTGCTACCACCGGGGCCGAAATTGTGTGTCGATCTGGAACATACGTTCGCTGCCTGGGAAACAGACCAGCCCGTAAACGCAGTGGAAGCAGCCCGCCAACTAGCCGGGACCTACGCCATTGGCCTCACCGACGTGCTGATTGGTCATTCGATGGGTGGCTGGATCGTGGCGCACCTCAAAGCACAAACCGGGGCCACGGCTATTCAGCTAAATTCCTGGACCAATCCGCGCAAAATCAACGCGCCCATTCGTAACCTCAGGCTATTGAAGGCGGTGGTGGCTAGTGGTATTTTTCAACACCGGATTACTGTGGCGGTGGCCAAAGCGCTTTACCCATTTCCGGCATCGCGGGAGCGCGTACGTAATGCACTCGACCGGCTGGAACGGATGAACCCGGCCTATTTATTCTGGCAATACCAGCTCATTTTCACGCCCGTTCCGCCCCTCATCACCCTCACCGACCTGCGCATCCACACCCACCGCGACCGGGTCATCCGCACGCCCGATGAACCCTTCGTTGCCGTTCCCGGTGATCACGTCGCCCACAAGGGCTATCCGGTAGTTGTGGCCGCAGCCATCAACAACTTTATAGCATCGTTACGTATATCCAGTTATCACAGAACGATGCAGGATAGCTGAAAAAGAGGAGCTTTTAGAGTCGACGTTTGTGCATTAATGAATAAATGATGAAGACATACAGGCCAAGTGCCATTGTTCGGAAATGCAATGTTGGCTGCTGGTTTTTTATTAAAAACTCAGACTACTTGAAGACTATTGTTGACAGTGATGCGGCTATAGCTATAATAATTGAATATGGGTTAAATGATTTAAATGTAAATTTTTCCTTAAACCAAAACACTAATGAAACAATTGGCAAGATGAATAATATAATTAAAGCTGGAAACCATAAGATTTCAAAAATAGCACCAACTACTGCCCAATGATAAACATTAAATGATTTGCTAAAGATCCAGAACATAGCAGCCATTACAATAAGAATAAAAATGATTTTGCTAGTTCGTTTTTTTACGGAGACTGAGGATGTTTGTAGCATAGAGTTTAACTTAGTAGAGTGTCAAAGCATCGCAGTCAACGTTAGGGCTTGGCGATGTTGGGGGGGGGTGAAAATCGTCCGCCCGGAACCGCTGCCGATTGAAAAACAAATGTACAAGATAACCCACAAATGCCCAACGATGTTTGTCCTGCCTGAACAACTGCTGCCATGTTGCTAAAGATGAAGATAAAAACGTCCTGCCCCAATATTGCCAAACCCCATGTTACCTGAAGTTTTATTTGAGAATGCCCATTATTATTGGCAATAAAGCAAGTATGCCGTTACCTAAATAATGGATTGTATAACTTGCCCACGTACTCTTAAACTTTTGGGCTGCAAAACTTACTGCGAGTGTTGTCGGTAGTAAATATAAAATAGTCCACGGATAAATTGGGAAATGAAATAAGCACCAAAACAAACCATGAAAAACCCATGTTTTATTACCCCATTTAAGTTCTTGTCTTGGTAAAATGTAACCCCGGAACCATAATTCTTCCCCAAGTATGTTGAAAAATGTTAGAAATATAAAATATACAGGTATAATCCAATAAGCACCTTTAAGTTCTACTCCCATAAAGTTTACAAGTTGTTTACCTGGAATGGTTTTGTTTGGATTTAGAATTTCAGGTAAAAAGTCAGGTGGTCGGAAAATCTCAATTGTGGCTAAAAATTTAGCAGTCGGAATTAATAAACCCGTTATTAAAAAACTTATTACAAATAGTCCAAAACATAGTAGTACTTTTTTAAATGAAATTTTAGTTAACCGAAGTCTCACAAGCCAATTTTGTGTATTGCCTTCCTGTCGCAAGCCAATAAAAGTTGCAACAATCATTAATGTCAGCGGTAAACTATAGCTAATTATAAATGCCCAAAAGTCTAAGAGTCCGCTCTTTTGTATTGCCGGCATTAAGTTATAGACGCAAATTCTAAAAACGATTGCGGATAACCCAAAAAACAATACCGATTGAAAAAAATTTAGTGGTTTGATTTCTTTCATAATTATCTTGAATATTCTGGTGCATCTTAAAAAATTTCAGGTAACGAAAAGGGCTTGTGGTCAGGTGGGACATTTGAAACTCGTCCGCCCGAACGTCC
>JBBRMP010000212.1:0-9975 GCA_038230755.1 Cytophagales bacterium
AGTTTGGCAGGAAAAACGGAATTCAAACGCGACGAAAGTTAACTGGTCTTTTACGACCGCTAAGGCTCGTGAAAAGTTAAAAAACAGGTACGATGAAATTAATAACTTTACTATGCAAAACTAAATTGCTGTAACACTAGTTGATAATCAGACCATATTACTACCGACGTTGCGGCCCGCTGGGCCTGAACTAGCCAAGTTTGAGCGTGGCCATAATCCCATAGTTCGCACTGAAATAAGTATTTGTCCTCAGTCAATTTGCGATAAACTAGTGTTTATACTTAGTATAATACTGTGATTTCTTAGGAAAAGTTAATTTTAATATTAATTTCCTTTTAATCGGTGAAGGTTGTGGGCATTTTTGCTGGAAAGCAACGTGCATTTATCAACTAACCTTCGTCAATTATGAAGCAATCGCTACGTCGATGTCTGCTGATTTTGGTGGTGTTAAGCGGCTCATTGGGAGTGGCGCTGGCACAAAACCGAGAAATCAGAGGCAAAGTAACATCCGCCGACAACAACGCCCCCGTGCCCGGTGCCAGCGTAGTTGTGTTGGGCAGCTCGCGCGGTACCACCGCCGACGCCGAAGGTAATTACCGGGTTCAGGCCAACGCCGGGCAAACGCTCCGGTTCAGTTTCATCGGCAGCAAATCGCAGGATAAAGTGGTGGGCAACGCCGACGTGATCGACGTGAGCCTGGCACCTGATGCGGGCAACCTGAACGAAGTGGTCGTAACAGCCCTGGGTATCAAGCGCGAAAGTCGGCAGTTGGGCTATGCCGTGGCCCAGGTGAAAGGCGACGAACTGGCCGCGTCGCAACGCGACAACTACATCAATGCGCTGCAAGGCCGGGTGGCCGGGTTGCAGGTGGGGCCGTCGAGCGGTATGCCGGGGTCATCATCAACCGTGCTGATTCGGGGGGTGAACTCCATCAGCAGCAACAACCAGCCGCTGTATGTGATCGACGGGATGCCCATCAGCAACAACTCCGCCGCTAGCAACAGCTTTGTGGCCTCGAAGAACTCAGGTACGTCGTTCGAGAACCGGACGGTCGATTTCTCGAACCGGGCGCAGGACATCAACCCCAATGATATTGAGACCATTACGGTGCTGAAAGGCCCCGAAGCGGCTGCACTCTACGGGGTCGATGCCGCCAACGGAGCCATCATCATCACCACCAAAAAAGGCCGCGCCGGTGTGGGTCGCATCAGCTACAGCACCGCCGTGACGGTGCAGCAAACCGGCCCACTACCCCAGTCGCAGCGGGTGTATGGGCAGGGCAACAACGGCGTGACGCAAAACAGCAGCTTCAACGCCTTTGGCCCCAAATACAACGAAAGCGACACGCTCTACGATAACGCCAAAAATTTTCTGCGCACGGGCATTGGTCAGCGGCACAACCTGTCGTTCGACGGGGGCACCGAGAAGTACACCTACCGCCTTTCGGTGGGGTATTTGGACAGCAAGGGCGTTATTCCCACCACAAACCTGAAACGCCTGAACGTAACGCTGGGCGGTACGGCCAAAATCAGCGATAAGCTCTCGCTCGAATCTACGATTCAGTACATCAACACCGACAACGTGAAAGTGTCGAAAGGCGTGAACAGCTTTTTGCTGGGTATGCTGGCCTGGCCCGCCGACGACAACATGAGTCAGTACATCGACCCGGTGACGGGGCTGCGGAAGAAGGTGACCACGGGCAACTCGGAAATTGAAAACCCGTATTTCGACGTCAACAAAAACCAGTTGCGCGACAAAATAAACCGGGCCATCACCAACATCGGCCTCAATTACAGCATCACCGACTGGCTCACGTTTACGGGCCGCGTGGGGCTGGACGTGTATTCGGCCAATTACCTCATCAAATACCACCCCGAATCGAACCGGGCCGGTGGGGTTATTGCTGGGTCGCTGGATCAGGCAACCGACAATGGGCGCGTGTTTACGGGGCAGTATTTTTTGACCGCCAAAAAGCAGTTTGGTAAGCTGAGTACGTCGTTCCGGGTGGGGCAGGCGCTGTATGACAACGAAACCAACACGCTGGCCACGCGGGGCGAAAAATTCCAGAACCCGGAATTTACGTCGATCAACAACACCGATCCGCTCACCCAAAAATCGCTCTCGACGCTGACGCAACGCCGGTTGATCGGGGCCTTCGGCGACGTAACCGTGGGCTACGACAACCTGCTGTTTCTGACCGTAACGGGCCGTAACGACTGGTCGAGTACGTTTCCGGCGGCCAACCGCTCCTTTTTCTACCCCTCGGCCTCGCTGAGCTTTGTCTTCACCGACCTCATTCCCGACAGTGGATTCAAGCGTGCCCTGAGCTACGGCAAGTTCCGGTTGTCGATGGCGCAGGTGGGCAAAGAAGCCCCGGTCTACGGCACTACGGTGGCCTACGAAAGCCAGGCCACCACGGGCGGCGGCTTCAGCTACGGCTTCACGGCACCCAACCCGTATTTGAAACCAGAGAAGGTCAATTCGTTTGAAACCGGCTTTGAAACCAAGTTCTTCAACGGACGGCTGGGCATCGACGCGGCGTATTACAAAACCACCAGCCGCGACCAGATCATTCAGAACCTGCGCATCAGCTACGGCACGGGCTTCATCCTGAAAACGATCAACGGCGGCAGCCTCTACAATGAAGGCGTGGAGATTTCGCTGACGGGTGAACCCATTCGTCGCCCGAATTTCTCGTGGTTTACGACGCTGAATTTCACCAAAACAAGCAGCAAACTCGAAACCCTGCCCAACGACCTTCAGGAGTATTATAACTCCGACACTTGGGCATCGGGCAACGTGCGCAACGGGGTTCGGCTGGGTACGCCGCTGACCACCATGACCGGCAACACCTACGTACGCAACACCCGTGGCGATATTCTGGTGAGTCCGCTCACGGGCCTGCCCCTGACCGAAACAGTTTGGCGCATTGTGGGCGACCGTAACCCCGATTTTGTGATGGGTTTCCTGAACACGATCACTTACAAAGCCCTGACGTTGAGCGTATTGCTCGACATCAGGAAGGGTGGCGACGTGTATAATGGCACCGAATCGTTTCTGTATAACCTGGGCCTGAGCCGCAATACGCTCGACCGCGAAACGCCGCGCGTGTTCCGGGGTGTGCTGAAAGATGGGTTGGAAAACACGGCGACGCCTACGGCCAATAACATCCAGATTATTCCGTATTACAACAACAACTACTACTCATCCATCTCCGACGAGACGTTTATCGAGCGGAAAATCAATTGGTTACGGCTGAAAGAAGTGACCCTGCGCTATGCGGTGCCACCCTCAGTGCTGGCCAACTCGAAGGTGTTCAAAACGGCCAGCTTGTTTGTGACGGGTACCGATCTGGTGCTGCTCACTAACTACACCGGTGGCGATCCGGGTGTGAACACCACCAACTCGGCCACGGGCGGGTCGGGCGGGTACGGCTTCGATTATGGCAATCTGCCCCTGCCACGCGTACTCAACGTAGGTATCAACGTAGGCTTCTAAACGACCTCACCCCCGGCCCCTCTCCTACTGAGAGGGGAGCTACCCTATAGCAGCTTCGCTAGGCGCAGCTTACGCCGAAGTGGCTCCCCTCTCAGCAGGAGAGGGGCTGGGGGTGAGGTCACACACATATGACTTTCAAAAAATACATCGCCATCCTCACTGTAGGTATGGCCCTGACGTTAAGCAGTTGTAACGACTACTTGGACATCAACAAAAACCCCAACAACCCCGACGTGGTAGAAGCGGCGTTGTTGCTGGCACCCATCCAGAACCAGTACACCCTCGGCATTCAGTTCGACGGGCGGTATATCAGCCGGTACGTGCAAAATTTCCAGTCAACGGCTTCGGGCGACCGCTGGGATTTGCAGGGCTACCAGCCGTCGTCCGACGCGGGCGGTGAACTGTGGCGGAACGTGTACTGGCGCGGGGGGCGCAACAACATCAACCTTGTGGATGATGCGCGGGCGGGGCAAAAGTGGGATTACCTCGGCGTGGGGCTGGTTATGCAGGCGTGGGGGTTCCAGATGCTGACCGACATTCACGGCGAAATCATCCTGGACGAGGCCTATGACCAGGACCCCAACAAGAACACCTTCAACTACAATACCCAGCCGGAGGTGTACGCCAAAGTGCCCCAACTGCTCACCGAGGCCATCACCAATCTGAGCCGCACCGACGGCAAAGTATCGCAGGTGCAGTTGGCCCGGGGCGACGTGATTTATAAGGGCGACCGCAACAAATGGAAACGCTTTGCTTACGGCCTGCTGGCCATCAACGCGCACCATTTGTCGAACAAAAAGGGCACTTACAACCCCGACAAGGTGATTCAGTACGTAGACAGTGCGTTCGTGGATAACAACGACGACGCCATTTTTACCTTCAACGGACTCAGCACCGCTGATGCCAGTTTTTTCGGGCCGGTGCGGCAAAACCTGATGCCCTACGTGCAGTCGGCGTTTATGCTGCGGCTGCTGGATGGTACGGTGTTTACGGCCAAAGATCCGCGCTTGCCTATTATGCTTGCCGCCAGTGGCGACGGGGCTTATCGGGGACTGAATCCGGGTCAGGGGCAATCGACGGCAACGAGCGTGCCGGTGGCTACCCGGACCGTAAATCCCTGGGGGACAGTCATTAACGTGAACCCGACGGTAGGGACCACGGGCCGCTACATCTTTACCGATAAGGGGCCATTTCCGCTCATGACCTTTGCGCAGTTGCAGTTTATCAAGGCCGAAGCCGCGTTTATCAAAGGCGACAAAGCCACGGCACTGGCGGCCTACAAAAAGGGCATCGAGGCCCACATGACGGCCTATTACGTGAACACGCCCGCCGCCGACCGGGCCGCTTACCTGGCCAACCCGGCGGTGGTGCCTGCCACGGCGGGAACGCTGACGCTCAACCAGATTATGTTACAGAAATACATTGCCCAGTGGGGCTGGGGTTTTCTGGAACAGTGGGCCGATATGCGCCGCTACAATTATAGCGCCGACGTGTTTACCTCGCTGGTGTTGCCCAACACGCTCTACCCGGATAACAACACCAAACCCGTGCAACGGCTGCGCCCGCGCTACAATTCAGAATACGTCTGGAACATTGCCGCCCTGACCAAAATCGGCGGCTTCGAACTCGATTTTCATACCAAACCACTCTGGTTTACGCAACCCTAAACTGAAAGGAATGAAACACCTCCCATACCTCTTATTCGCCGCCAGTATATTGCTGGCTTCGTGCGAAAAAAATTCGCTCAGCGTTCCTGCCGATTCTGTTACGTCGGGGGCACGGCTGAAAGTGGTCAATGCCGCGCCTGACTTGTCGGGTGGGGTTGAAGTAGCCGCTAACGGTATCAAACTCAGCGCCTACACCCCTATTGGGGCCACCACCAGCAGCCCCGGCATTCCGGGGGGTATCACGTTTGGTAACACCTTTCCGTCGGTGTCGTACAACTACGTCGTTGTTGCGCCCGGTGCCCTGTCGCTGAGCCTGACCTCGCCCGCCACCACCACCGTCAACAGCGCTACGGCCATCGGTACGGCCTCGGTGACGCTGGAAGACAACAAGTACTATTCGCTGGTGGTGTCGGGTACGGGTGTGCAGCCCGAAACGTTTTTGATCAACGACGATTTCAGTCAGGCCACCTCATCGAACCGGTTTTACGTGCGGTTTATGAATTTAATCTCCAATGGGCCAACGAGTTATGACCTGGGCCTGCTGGGTGCCGACGGCAAAACCGTGACGCCGCTAGTGCAGAACATTGCCTACAAAACGGCCACCGCGTTTATCCCCGTCGACGTGGCCAATGGGGCTACGCTGGTGCTTCGGGGAAGCGGTAGTGCGGCTAATGTTGGTGCTAGCTATGTGTTTACCAACCTCACCAATGGGCGGGTGTTCACGGTGTTTGCCCGGGGCGTTTTCGGACGAACCGGAGCTGCTGCTCCCGCCCTGAACGGCTATGTGAACCGGTAGGTGAGAGAAAGCCACGCACGACCATAGGCTAAACCCTGGACCCCTTTTTCGCGTATAGAGCTATATGCTCAACGTATTACTGCTCACTACCTGCCTGTTTACCCCACCTGACTCGGTGCCGCCGAAACGGTTCAGTTTGCTACCCCTGCCAGTAGTCTATTATACGCCCGAAACCCGCTTTGGCTACGGCTTTGCCCCCGTGGCTACGTTCCGGTTTCGCAGTGATACGGGGCGGAGCGTCCGGCCTTCGCAGGTAACGCTTGGGGTTGTTTACACCCAGAATAAGCAGTTGCTGCTGTATTTACCGTTTCAGGTTTTCTACAAAAACAATCAGTATTTCGCCAATGGTGAGCTGGGTTATTACAAATACAACTACTTCTTTTTTGGCCTCGGTCAGCGCGAGGTGCCCAACGAACTCTACGGCGTCAATTTTCCGCGTGTGCGGGTCAATGTGTTTCGGAGGATCAGTCAATCGGCTGGCAGTCAGCGGGTAACGACGGGCCAAACGCCCTCGGCGCGCGGGCTATACGTGGGGTTACGCTACCAGTATGAGCACTACGTTATCACCAGCACCACGCCCGACGGGCTGCTGGCATCGGGCGCGGTGCCGGGTGGGTCGGGCAGTTTGCTGTCGGGCGTGGGCACGGGGCTGTTCTACGATTCGCGGAATAACGTGTTTTACCCCAGCCGGGGCGTAGTGGCCGATTTTTCGTTTCTGAGTCAGGGTAGTGCCGTGGGTAGTCAGGTCCGGTTCGACCGGTGGGTGGCCGATGTGTCGAGCTACCATTCGCTAAATCGCCGCCTCACGCTGGCCCTCAATTATGTGCTCAGCGTAACCACAGGCGGGCAGGCCCCGTTCAACGCGCTCTCGCTGCTGGGCGGCACCAAACGGGGCCGGGGCTACTACGAAGGCCGTTTCCGCGACGACAACAGTGCGCTGTTGCAAGCCGAACTACGCCTCAACGTCTGGAACCGGCTGGGCGTGGTGGGCTTTGGCTCGGTAGGCGCACTGGGGAGCCGGAGCGATTTTCTGCGCCTCGACCAGCCCAAAGCTGCCTACGGGGCGGGCCTGCGCATCCGCGTCAACCGCGACCTCGTCAACCTCCGCCTCGATTATGGCCGGGGCCTTCCCTACACCGGCGTCGGCTCCAGCGGTGTGTACCTGACCATCGGGGAAGCATTTTGACGGGACGTTTAACGATAGTTGTTTCCAGTTGACTGGCGCAAACGTACACTTGTCAACCAGCAGGACCGACCAGCCAGCGGGCGACTGAAAACTCAAAACTGTTCTTAGCTTTGGGTCGTTTACTGAACCACAAACCAGATTGGATTAACCCCAGAAACAATGTCTAAAGGACTAATTATTGTAATCGTAATCGCCGTCATTTTAGGTGTGGCAGGCTGTAGTTCATACAACGGACTCGTAAACAATGACACCGCCGTTGAGCAATCGTGGGCGGGTGTGCAAACCCAGTACCAACGCCGTAGCGATCTTATTCCCAACCTGGTGAAAACAGTACAGGGAGCGGCTAATTTCGAGAAAAGCACCTTGCAGGGTGTTATCGAGGCGCGGGCCAATGCAACCAGCATTAAGTTGGATGCCAAGGATTTAACGCCCGAAAACCTCCAGAAATACCAGGCTGCCCAGGACCAGTTGGGTGGCTCGTTGTCGCGGTTGTTGGCCGTATCGGAAAATTATCCGCAGCTACGCGCCACCGAAGGCTTTAAAGAATTACAGGCGCAATTAGAAGGCACCGAAAACCGCATTGCCGTAGCCCGAAACGATTTTAACGGTGTGGTAGGCACCTACAACAAATCGGTACGGGCATTCCCGAACAACATCTTCGCGGGCATTTTTGGCTTTGCGCGGAAAGGTTTCTTTCAGGCCAGTCAGGCCGCCCAGGGCGCCCCAAGTGTGAATTTTGATACGAAGTAGAACCAATTAAGAATGAGGAATTAAGAATTAAGAATCGCCTTTGCTGGAGTACTAAACGTCGTGCCATTCTTAATTCTCAATTCTTAATTCGCTCCAGAATGCTCCTCACCCCCGAACAACAGCAGCAATTGATTGCCGCCATCCGGCAGGCCGAAACCGAAACATCGGGTGAAATTCGGGTGCATCTGGAGGCTAACTGCCCCGACGGCGATCCCATGCGGCGGGCTATCGAGGTGTTTAAGCACCTGGGTATGCACCAGACGAAGCGGCAAAACGGCGTACTGTTCTACCTCGCCCACGACGACCGGAAGTTTGCCGTACTGGGCGATTCGGGCATTGATGCCAAAGTGCCTGCCGGTTTTTGGGATGGTACTAAAGAACTCATGCGCCAGCATTTTGCCCGAAACGAGTACGTAGAGGGCCTTAGCCGGGGTATCGAGCAGGCGGGTCAGCAACTGAAACAGTATTTTCCCAGCACCGGCGACGATGACCAAAACGAGCTACCAGATGACATCTCGCTTGGCTGATTCAGCGGCGCAACCCGTGCCAATTCCCACCGCTCCCGTGACCAACCCCCTTTCTTTTTTCCGGACGCTTCGGCTGGCCCTGCTGGTCGGCTTTTTGGTGTTGTCGGCCAAAATGTTGGCGCAGCAGGTGCCCGACGATAGCCTGCCCAACCGCCCTAACCCGCCCCGGCTGGTGAACGATCTGGTAGGGATGCTCTCGCCCGGTCAGGTGCAGCAACTGGAGCAAAAACTGGTTACCTACAACGACTCAACCTCGACGCAGATCACCATCGTGATCGTGAAATCGACGGGGCAATACGAGGCTGCCGACTACGCATTTTCCATTGGCCGCAAGTGGGGTGTGGGTCAAAAAGGCAAGAATAATGGGATGGTGCTACTCTGGGCACCGGGCAACCGCAAGCTATACATCGCCACCGGCTACGGCCTGGAAGGGGCAATCCCCGACGCCATTGCCAAGCGAATTATTACCCAGATTCTGGCCCCCAATTTCAAGCAGCTCAACTACTTCCCGGGTCTCGACGAAGCCACGACCGAGATGATGCGCCGCCTCAGCGGCGAGTACAAGGCCGACCCCCGCGACAGCGGCGGCGATACGTCGATTGGCCAGATCTTGTTCTGGGTGTTCATTATCGGCATGGTCATTTTCTTCATTTCACGCCGGTCAGGTGGGGGCGGACGGGGTCGCGGTGGCATTGGCGGCGGTATGTTCCTGCCCTACACCACGCTCACCGGCTGGGGCAGCTCATCGGGCAGTTTCGGCGGTGGCGGTGACAGCGGTGGCGGTGGTTTTGGTGGTTTCGGCGGCGGCAGCTTCGGCGGCGGCGGCGCAGGCGGGGATTATTAAGGGTGTCTCTTCTGTTTTTGCTGTTTAAAACCCTACGTTGGCTTCGCGATCGCGCCCGGACGCGGGGCCGCCTTCGACAAGCCAACGTAGGGTTTTAAACAGCAAACTTATTTTCCATGAACTTCACCTCGCGCATACTCATTCATCCCGGCTTGGGTAGTTCTGGCCAAGGGCATTGGCAAAGCCTTTGGGAAAAGCAGTTTCCTGAATTTGAACGCATCAATCAGGCCGAATTGGATACGCCCGTTTGTCAGGATTGGATCACGAAACTTGATGAGGTGGTCATGGCAGGTGATCCGGCGAACACCATTTTGGTGGGGCATAGTCTGGCCTGTACCACCATTGCCTATTGGGCCAACACGTTTGGGCGGAAAATCAAAGGCACGCTGTTAGTAGCGCCAAGTGACACAGAAGCAGCGAGTTACCCGCCCGGCACCGTTGGGTTTATTCCCGTTCCTTTACTCAAATTGCCGTTTCCATCTATCGTGGTGGCCAGTACCGACGATTTCTACGTCTCCCTCGGCCGGGCCACGCAGTTTGCTAATGCCTGGGGTAGCGAACTCGTTACTAAGTAGTTAATTGATAATAATCGACACTTTTTAAGTGAAGTTAATGACGAATTCTGAGCCTATATTTTTCAAAATGTGTCCTAAAGCTTGATCGAATATTTCTTTGCTATCATAATGATGTGGTTTGAGCCACTCGTA
>JBBRMP010000213.1:0-9947 GCA_038230755.1 Cytophagales bacterium
CACGTCCCGCTAAGAGGGCCATAACAACGCCCATGAGTACCAACGGTAAGGAATGCGTTTTGCCTCGGTTGTCACGGTCATCGAGTTGAGGATATTGTTCGAGGAGGGTAAAAAAAGCTTTATCTTGGTGGGGGCAAGTGAGTGAGTGCATTGGTTGTGAAGTTGTGAGAAGCCTCAAAACTAAGCACTTAGCTCACTTGACCGGTTTTATGAGAAAGCCCTGGTTGTTGAGGTGAGCGATTTATTGCGAAACAGGGTTTAAACCAACTCAATACACCACACTTTCAAGGGTCGGCTACATACTGATTGCCAAAGCGTATTTACATCCTCGAACTGGTTTAAAAATGTCGTTTTCATTTACGCCCCACCGCCTTAACGATAGATTCCCGGCTTACAGGCTGGCTTCGGTCGGCTTCCTGAATCAGGAGGCCCATGCCAATGTCTTCTTTGTCATCGTCGGCAATGACCGTAGCGGCAATTTGCATTCGTTCTAACAAAGCCGACAACAGCCCAAATTCGGCTTCGTCTTTTGGGGTAATCAATAGTGACCGCATAACTGCTGTTGGGTGGTAAGAATGAAGTTACACGTTTCCCGGTAAACAACGCTTACGCCACGGCGACTAAAGCATGGCGCTAAGCCATCCGGGCCGGGTTTCTGTGGCATATATCCGCCAAAAAAATCGGTCTATCAACATGGCTCGTTGGAACCACATCAGCAGACCGATTTATAATGTCAAACGCCAGATCTCAACCGCGAAACTTACTTCTTCGTTACACGAACAGACGTGCGGCGGTTTTTCTGGCGACCTTCTGCCGTCGTGTTGTCGGCAATGGGGATCTCCTGACCGTAGCCTTCGGCTTCGAGGCGGGTTTTGTCAACGCCCAGTTTGGTCAGTTCGGCCATGGCCGCGTCGGCGCGTTGCTGCGACAGCTTTTTGTTACTGGCCGCGTTACCCGCGTTGTCGGTGTAGCCCCCTATTTTGAGGTTCACCGCCGGGTACGCTTTCAGGATAGCCGCCATGTTCTGCAACTGCTCGCGCGATTCGGGCTTGAGTTTGGCACTGCCCGTCTCGAACAGCAGCCGGTCGAAATCGAACCAGGTTTTCTTGTCCACCATCATCGATTTATCGTCGATGAAGGTAATCAGGCGATTCTCCACGCCGTTGGCCGGAATGTTCAATTCCACGCCGTCGGGCAGTTTTTTGGCACCGAATGCGCCCAGTGAAGCTGCCGCGTTGGCTACCGCATCACCCACTTTATCAGCGGCGTTGCCAATGGCGGTGCTGGCGGTGTCCATCATGGCCCCGGCATTGTTGCCAGCCGAATCGGCCATAGACGTGGCGGTTACATCACGCGTTGACGCCGAGGTGGTGTCATTCATGGTGGAACTGGTCACGGCAGTTGAATCTTTTTTGTCGCCGCAGCCACGCAGGAAATACACCAGCGCCGCAAGGACAATGGCCCCCAGAATCCAGGGCATGAAATTGAATCCTTTGTCGCCGCGATCATCGGCGGCCATACCCGTTGGCCCGCCGGTTGCACTACCCCGCACATCGTCGAACGCGGTCGGGGCTGTACCGCCAGCCCCACCAATGGCCGAACCCAGGCCACCCGTAACGCCGCTCAGCGCTGAACCGGTTGCTCCCGTGAGGCCACCCATTATGCCACCCAGCGCACCCAAACCCGGAATAGCACCCAGCAGCGAAGACAGGCCCGACGGCATGGCTGCCGTAACGGCTTCACGCTGATCGGCCAGGAGGCTTACCAGCCCACTTGCCCCCGTACCCTGCGAGGCCATTTGCCGACCCAGCAAGCCCGTGATCACCGACCCAGCCATGCCCATCAACCCGGAAGCCGATGCGCTTTTTACGCCCGCATATTGTGCCAGTGCGCCGCCAATGAGGCCTGAGTTAGAGCCAAAAACAGCGTCGAGCAAACCGCCGCCCTTCTGCATCATGGCATCGGGATCATCGTCGGCGGCCATTGCCGGGGTCGACGAACCTGGCATGAAATTTTGCAGCATACCCGTCAAAAAACCAGGGCCATCGGGGGCACTACTTTTCGAGATAAGTCCGCTCAGAAAAACAGGCAATGCACCCATGAGGGCTTTCTGGGTGTTTTCGGGGCTTTCGTTCAGCGATCCGCTGACACGGTTGACAACGGCATCGGTCAAATAGCCTTTGGCCATTTCCAGTAGGTTAACTGCCATACACAGAGGGGTTTTTAGTGCGATAAAGCACGTGGAACTGATAAAAGACAATGAAATCGTGGTAAATTATAAATTTTATTCGCATTAAATCGCCTTGTTTACCATAAAGTAACAGATGTGGGCTATTGTTTATGTATTTCAGACCCGTTCGGCCAGAATTGGCTAATTTTCGGCAACCCAACCTTACTACTGCCGAATGTGGTCGCTTTACCTTGTCAAACGTGCTTTTGCCAACCGTTGCGCTGTAGCGTTTAGCCAGTGGCTGGTGGTGACGGCTCTGTTACTGCTGGCAGTAGCCACTACGGCGCAGCCCATTAAAATTCAGCCACTGCCTATCGCTCTTTGCGCAGGTAGTACCATACAACTGGGCTTTTCATACACGAACGGCTTTACGCCCGTCGAACCGTTGCGTATCGAGCTCATCGACGCGGGCGATAATTTTGTTGAACGACTGGTCGATAACATCACCACAACAGCTACCATTGCGTTCGTACCTCTGCCCAGCAACCGCGACGATGCCTATTACCGGTTGCGGGTGTACAGTTCCAACCCGTTTACCTACACCAATTCCACGCCGTTTCGGCTAGCGCGATTGCCCAGGGCTACCCTGATACCGCCGGTGTCAGGCCCCTACGCCATCAACCCCGGCGAAGCTTTCCGGCCTCAACTGTACCTGGGCGGCGGCGGCCCCTACACGATTCGGCTCAACGATACGATTTCGGTGTATACCGAAGACCTGACCAATGCCGTTCAACTGACGCTGACCCCTATCCAAAGCACCACCTACCGGGTAACGTATCTGGCCAACAATTGTGGGCGGGGGACGGCCACCGGCGAGGCATCGGTGAACGTAGGCACGGCGGGGTTGCTCGTTACGCGTTTGTCCACCCGCGAACCCTGCGCCGGCGAAACCATCGACGTGCATTATTCCACCGACCGGCAATTGCCCACGTCGATAAGCTATAAAGTTGAATTCCAGCCGGTTGACCCGAAACAGCAAGCCTACACAGTGTCGGTGTCGGGTACGGGTAGCCCGGCGCGGGTGGTGGTGCCTGCTCTGCCAGCGGGGGGCACCTACCGGCTGCGGCTCTTCTCGGAATCGGCAGGGGTGTCGGCGTTTTACAAAGACAATTATGGCGACCAGGCCAGTACCATTCAGTTGCGCCGTTCCCCCACGGTCGCGCTGTCAGGTAATCGGACCATCAATTTTGGGCAAACAGCCCTGCTCGACGCCAGCGTATCTACCACTGGTCCACTGGTAGTCACCCTGAGCGACGGCACCGAGCAAGCCATCGAGGCTACCGAACTAGGCCCCATGCGGTCGTTGCGGGTGATGCCTGCCCAAACCACCACCTACACCCTTCGCCACGTGGGCAGCACCTGCGGGGTGCAGGGGTCCGAAGCAGGCAGCGGCAGTGCCACGGTGACGGTGCGGCCCGGCTTTCGTATCGACTCGCTGTCTACCAGCGCCATCTGCGCCGGGCAGGAGGTGAGCGTATTCTTCACGACCAACGAGGCTACCATCTCCACCGACCCGGCCACCTACAGCCTGCGCGGGGCCACGGGTTTTACCGAAGACGATCAGTTTCAGGGCGGGCAAATCACCCTCGACGTCCGGCGCGTTACGCCCGGCAATCAACCCGGCACGGGCATCCTGGTGGCCAGCCCCCGCGCCCTTCCCGCCGACTACCTCAACAACGCCGCCTACGGCCCAACCGGCAATTTGCTGACGGGTAACGTTTACCTCCAAATAGGCCGAAACGGCAACGTGGGGGGCATTTTTCGACGCATCATTGCCATTGCCGATAAGCCGCAGCTCACCCTCGACAGCCGCTCCATCACCGTAGCCCGGCCCCAGTTGGTTTACCCCATTGCGCAGTTGGTGGGCCACGCTACGCCCACCGATGTAACACTGTCGGACGGGTCGCGGTTATCGGTGGCAAGCGATATGGGTTTTGGCGCAGCGAAGGCGCTGGCCACGCCGATAGAGGTGATGGTGAAGCAAAACGGGCAATTCAGTGTCACGTCGGTGCAGAACCGGTGCGGGGTGGGCACGGCTACCGGCACGGTGACTATTTCGGTCCTGAAAACCGACACCACAACCCTGTATATGGGACCCATTCCGACTACCATTTGCGCCGGCACCACCATCTCCATTCCATTTACGGCGGTGGGCAATACCGGCAATACATTCCGCGTAGAACTGGCCGACGATGATGGCGTTTTCCGGGGGAAACTGATTGGGTCCAGCACCAGCAGCCCCATCAACGCGGCCATTCCGGCCAATCTGGGGATTCATAGTGTGCAGAAAATCAGGCTATTGGCCCTCGGTGGACCCACGCCCAGCAGCCAGCCACGCTCGTTTGTTTACGTCGATCCTACGCAGGTGGTGCGCCTCAGTACGCCCTCCGGGGCCACCGAAGCCGTCACGCGCCCCGGTGAACCCGCCCTGTTGCGCCTGCTCACCACCGGTTTCCCCACTACCGACGTGGTCCTCTCCGACGGTCGCCGATTAACCTTGACCAACACGGTCACAGACGTACCCGTGCTGCCCACTCAAACCACAACCTATACGCTGCGGTCGGCGCGGAATGCCTGCGGTGTGGCGGCGGGAACGGGCACGGTGACGGTACGGGTGCAACCGTTCTGGCTGCAACCGCAACTTAGTCAGACTACCTTTTGCGAAAACGACTCGCTGTCGGTACACGTCACGGTTCGGGGCGATATTCCTGCCGGGGCCACCCATGCGCTGCAACTGCTGCTGAACGGCAACGTGGCTCAAACACTGCCAGCCCGCTGGCTGGGTAATCGCCTGAAAACGGCCCTGCCCGGCACCATTTCCATCCGTACGGCCTACACGGTCCGGGTGCTGACCACGGCAGGTAACAATCAGTATTACAGCACGTTAACCCCTACTCAGTTTGCCGTTTATCGCTATCCGAAAATTCGACTCATTCCGCCTAGCGCGGGCACGATTCTGCTCGACGAAAACCAGAACAGCGTCAATGTGCAACTGGTTGATCCCAACAACGGCCTGCCTGCCCTGCTCGACGGTCGGATTCAATACCGGATCAACACCCAGACGTACTCGGCTATCGACAACCTGCCCGTGACGGTGAAGTTGTTCGCCAACAGTGCCGCTACGACCAACTACCAGATCTCGTCGGTCTATGATGCCTTCTGCGGCTTTGGCGTGGCGGATGGTAGCGTGCGTGTTGCCTATCGGCCCGGACTCCGGTCTATTTCGCTCAGCAAATTCCTGATTTGCCGGGGTAGCGACCAGGCCATTTTGTCGTACGAAGTGTCGGGCGAATTTGCCGCCGACGCCCGGTTTACGGCGTACCTGGTGAATGCGGCGGGTGCTAAAATCCGGCTGGGCCAATCGGCCAAATCCATCGATAAGCTGCCGTTTACGATTGACCCAGGCACGGCATCGGGTACGTATCAAGTGGTGCTCGAATCGTCGGTGCCGAACCTGCCGGGCTTCAGTAATTTCCCCAGCATTACCATTGGCGACCCGCCCGTGGTAGCCCTGAAACCAACCAGTTCGGTCCAATATCCTGACCAGTCGGTAACGGTGTCGGCGAAGGTGCTAAGCGGGTTTTTGCCCGTGGCCATAACCCTCACCGACGGCTCGTCGCAGACGCTGTCGGCATTTGACAATACGTTTACGTTTTCGCCCAAACAAAGCGGGGTGTATCAGGTGGCGCAGGCAAGTAACGTCTGCGGCGCGGGTCAGGCCAGCGGCGCGGTGTCGGTAACGGTCCTGGCCGATTCGCCCACGCAGGTACGGGTGGCGGGGATCAGTTCGCAGGGGACCGCCGCGCAGGTGTGTATCAACGGCACCATCACGGTGGCCCTCGACACGCGGGGCACGTTTGGCGCGGGCAACCAGTTCACGATCTACCTCTCCGACAGCACCGGCCAGAATTACCGCCCGCTGCCCACTAAAGTAGCCAGTGCCACTGCCCTCACGGCCGTACTGCCCCCCGATGCACTACCTGGTGTGGGTTACCGCGTACGAGTGGGGGCCAGCAATCCGGCCCTGCTTGGTTCCGTATCGACACCCCTCACCGTACGGGGTAGCCTGACGGGGGTACTCACCGCCGTTGCAACGGCTTACCGGGGTGAAGTGAGTTCGCTGACTATCAGCCTGAGTGGCGTGGGGCCGTGGTCGGTAACGCTGACCAACAACCGCTACGGCACCGAACGGTTTACGGCCACCAGTTCGCCCTATCTCTACCCATTCCAGGCCGACAGCACCACCACGTTCCAGCTAGTGGGCGTGACCAACACCCTCTGTGGCGTAGGTCAGGCATCGGGCCGGGTAACGGTAACGGTACTCAACGCGCTGGGCACCGAACCCGATCCGCTCGTAACGGTCACCGCCTACCCAAACCCCACGTCGGGTCAGCTACGTATCAAAGGCGATTGGCCTAATCCCCAGCAAATCAGTGTATTACTCACCGACGCCGCCGGTCGAACCATGCACTCCGTCATCTACGACCGCCCCGGTTCCGCCTTCCAAACCAACCTCGATTTAACCCAATTCGCCCCCGGTATCTATATGCTGATTATCAACGCCGACGGGGTAAGGACGGTAGTGAAGGTGATGAAGGAGTAAAAGCCCCCTAGCCCCCACAGGGGAACGCTGACGCAAAAGCAGTTCCCCCTTTGGGGGCTAGGGGGCTTTAATCAACCGCGTAAACGTCAGCGACAAATCCAGCAGCACCATTTTGGGGCGGGCGTTGCGCTCGATGTGGTAGGCGGCTTCGTTGAGGTCGCCCACCATCCTGTCGATGAGGTGGGGCTTAAGCACTTTTCCAAAATCGCGAACAAATTTCAACTCGTCGTCGGGGAGGCGCAGGAGTTGTTCGGCCCCCTGTTGGAACAGAAACAGGTCGCGGCAGAGTCGAATACTGTAATCGAATAGACCCTTTTGGCGGTCTTTGGGTAATTTGTCGAAGTCGTCGGCCTGTTTCACAAGCCAGTTCAGGTCCTGCTGGTAGCACTTTCGCATCCAGTCGGCAAACCACGCCTGTTGATCGCCCGCGCTGTCATCAGACTTCGTTTGGCCCATTGTCAGGGCTTGCGCCAGGTTGCCGTCGGTGAGATAGGCGAGGCGGCGGGCGCGGGTTTCGTCGAGGTTTAGGGTCTGCCGGAGGTGGGTAGCCACTTCGGTATCGGTAAAATTCCGCACGGCCACCCGCTGCGCCCGCGAGAGAATGGTCACCAACAGTTTGTCGGGCTGATTGGTCACGAGCAAAAACAGCGTGCGTTCGGGTGGTTCTTCCAGCACCTTCAGTAAGGCATTGGCGGCGGCCACGTTCATGAGTTCGGGCAACCAGATGAGCATGACTTTGTAGGCTCCCTCATAGGCCTTCAGCGACAGTTTTTGCAGGATATTCCGGGCCTCTTCGGTGGCAATGTTACCCTGTTTATTTTCGCCCCCCGTGGCATCGAGCCAGTCCGACAAGGTGCGGTATGGGTTGTCAATCAGAAATTTACGCCATTCGGGCAACACCGATTCGCTGGTATTTTTTCCTTTGCCCATGTTGGCCACCGGATAGACCATGTGCAAATCAGGATGAACCAGCCGACTCATTTTCACGCACGACGAACACCGCCCGCACCCGTCGGAAATGGGTACATCGAACGGTGCCGGTGCGCCAAACAGGCCACCGTCATCGCCCCCGCCCGCCCGGCTTTCGCAGTTGACGTAGGTAGCCAGCGCGAGGGCCAGCGCGAGGTTGGCACTGCCCGTCCGCCCGTCGAACAATAGTGCGTGGGCCAGGTGGTTGTGTTGAACGGCCCGCACCAGCGTCTGCTTGGTGTCATCGTGGCCAACGATATCGGAGAAGAGCATATGTTTCAGTGAACGGTTAACTGAAAAATAGCCCTCAAAATAGCTTCTTCCGTGTCGGTAAACAGACTATTTCGGCGACCGACCGATTCGCGGGCTACGTCCAGGGCTTTATCGAGGCGGTATTCGGAAAACCCTTCGGCGGCACCGCCCCAGGTGAACGAGGGAATGTGTTTGGGTTGAAAACCGGCCCCATACACGTTGACGTTGACGCCCACCACCGTGCCCGTGTTGAACATCGTACTGATGCCCACCTTGGTGTAGTCGCCCATCATAAGGCCGCAGAAAAGATGCTCCGTATCAGCTAGTTGACCAGTGGCGTAACTGTGGAGTTTAACGGGGCCGTAGTCATTTTTCAGGTTTGAGTTGTTGACGTTGGCACCCAGGTTGCACCACTCACCGATGACCGAATTGCCCAAAAAACCATCGTGGGCTTTGTTGCTGTAGCCGAAGAAAACCGAGTTACCCACCTCACCACCCACTTTGCAAAACGGGCCAATGGTGGTGTTGCTGCGCATTTTTCCGCCCCAGTTCACCGTAGCATCGTGGCACAGCGCAAACGGACCAAGCATAATCGTGCCTTCGCTGACGGTGGTATTGCGACCAATGTAGATCGGGCCGTTTTCGGCGTTGAGCGTGGCGGCACGGATGGTGCCCCCTTCTTCAATGAAAATATTGTTCGCCCCGTATACCCGCGTGAAGGGGTCAGTGACGGAAGCCGACTGCCGGCCAAAAGTAATTTTGGCAAAATCGGCCTGAATCTGATCGCCGTTCAGCGCGAAAATATCGGGCATCTGCCGAACCAGAACGGGCTTGTCGTTGCTCAGTTCCGAGGCGGCAAAATCGGTGGCGGCGGGGGGGGTGTCAAGGCGGCGGGTGGTGCGCACGGCCAACACGGTTTGGTCAGGCAGTACCAGAGCCGATTCGGGCGCGAGGGCCTCCAGCGCAATTAAAAACGCCGTCGATGGGCAGGCGGCCCCGTTGATATAAATCGTTTCAGGGTCGGTATAGGTAGCCGGAAATTTGGTCTGCAAATAGGACTCGGTCAGGTACGAAACGGGCTTCTGAAGCCACTGTTGCCACTTTTCACTAATGGTCCAGATGCCAATACGGATACCAGCGACGGGCCGGGTGAAGGTAAACGGCAACAACGCCGTGCGAATCGTTGGCTCGTCGAAGAGGATGTAGTTCATGCAAAATTTTTGAGAACGTCACCACGTCGTCCAGACGATGCGGTGGTGGAAAAGGAGGAAGATGAACAAGACCACCCACAGCACATCGACGAAGTGCCAGTAGAGTGTGATCAGCTTGATTTTTAGCTGGTTAGGTGGATTTACGCTGTAAACGAATGACTCCACATAGGCTCTTCGCCGTACAGCTTCAGCCAGAGCGATCCCCATAAGTACTAGCCCGACAAGGATGTGGAGCAGGTGTACGCCCGAAATGAGGTAAACGAAACCAGCGGCGGGGTTCCCCTCCAGTCCCACGCCCGCCCGCACCATCTGCCGCCAGCCCCAGGCCTGCAACAGGATGAACAGCGTGCCCAGCACCAGCGTAGTGGCCATGTTGACGCGGTAGCCCGAAAACTGTTCGTGCTGAAAGGCCCGGTTCGCATTGTGCAGGGTCAGGCTGCTGAGCAGAATGACCACCGTACTAAGTACAAACACGTTAGGCAAGGCTACGCTGGCCCAACCCGGCCCGGTTTGGCGCACAATATAAACGACCAGCAGCGCCGTAAACAGCAACACGCTGCCCCCGATGCCCAACCAGACCATAAAGCGAAACGGCTCGCGCCGCTTAGTGAAACGACTCATATGTACAGTTTACAGTTTTCAGTTTAGCGTTTTCAGTTGGCTGGCGCAAGAGTACTCTCGC
>JBBRMP010000214.1:0-9912 GCA_038230755.1 Cytophagales bacterium
GCCAACGCAGTTCCCCCAGTTTTGGGATGAGGAATGGTTACAGGTGGCGATTCACGAGTTAGACAAGCGGGCTTTGACGCCCGAACAGCGGTTGAGCTACGAGATGACCATTTCGGCTAATGCGTTTGCAGTCAAGAATGAAAATAAGAAGATTCAGGAAGCCGAATCAAGAGTAAAGGCTGAAACAGTTGCCAAGTCTTTAAAGCGAGGTAAACTCACAATTGAGGAGATTGCTGAAGATAGCGGGGTGAATGTTGATTTCGTACTGGAAATTCAGCGCGGGCTTAACCAAAATCCGTAAGCAATCTTCCGGGCGACAGGCAGCTCCCCGTAGTGCCGCCCGATAGCCCAACCAAACGAGGCCGAAAAGGGTCGCTACGATCCCCATCGGGCCGTCGTTGGCGTTGGGTGATTTATATAAGTAGTGCTTGTTTGCCAGCGTCCCGGCGACAGGATGCAGGCCGCAGAGGTCAGGTTTTTGCTGGTTCGGCGGGTTCCATATGACAAGTTAATCGCCCCGGTCAGGCAGGTTATGCTTGAATTTCCAGGCTGCGGTCGACAAGTTGAACACCCGAGCGAGGCAGGCTTAGGTTTACATTTTCAACCCTCCGCCGACAAAGCGAACGCCCCGGTTGGCGGGTCTGATTTTAAATCGTTTAGCGATGAATAAAAAGCTTGGAATGCCTAAAAAGGGGAAAACAGGTAAGAGACTTCAAAAACGAGCTGTAGGCTTGGCTAAAAAGCGGCAAAAGTGGATTGATAATATGCACAATGGCACTTTAAGCAAAGGCGGCTCTACAAGTACTACTAACAGCATCAAAGCAGTGAGAGGTGGCTCTTGTAGTGGAAAATAGACACGTAGCTCGCTCGCGTGGGTGCGTGTCTGGCGACACGAAGCGCGTTCTAATCTTTTTCGGCTATTTCTGGTAATTTTACCGCATGGGTAAACAGGCCAGCCAGTACGACAAGATTTTCAAAGAAAACATTGAGGCCGTGATACCGAGTTTGATGCAAAATATACTCGGTATCACGGCAGTTGCATCGGAGGAACTACCTGATGACATTCAACACACAAAAGAGCGCAAGCCTGATGTGCTAAAGAAAATCACGGATAGTCAGGGCAATACCTATGTGTTGCAGATTGAATTTCAGGTCGCCGACGAGCCGAAAATGGTCTATCGCATGGCTGAATACTACGTAATGTTGGAGCGTAAATACGAAATCCCGGTTGAGCAGTACGTTATCTACTTGGGCGCGGCAAAGCCCCAGATGCCTACTCAACTCAACAGGAAGCGCATGAGGTTCGACTTCCCGCTGATTTTGTTCACCGATTTGGACTACAATCTGTTTTTGAAGTCAACCCGACCCGAAGAAGTCGTTTTAGGCGTTTTGGCCAACTTCAAAGGAGATAGTCCAGAACGGGCTTTAGAACAAATCGTTCAGCGCATTGAGGAAACTGCCATTGGCGATTTTCCGTTAAAGAGGTATTTCAAGCAGTTGCGGGTATTGGCGCAGTTGCGTAATTTAGGAGAAAATCTAAAAGATATTGCTATGGACAGCATCGCCAAGTTTGTAAGTGTAGAGAAGGACGCGGCCTATCTGGTTGGTTTGGATAAAGGCAAAGAGATGTTTGTTATTTACCTATTAGAGGCAGGTAATCAAACAGTTGAACAGATTGCTGACATCGCCGGGGTATCGGTTGAGTTTGTAAAAAGCGTTCAGCAAGCCAACAAGTAAGTCAGGTTCTCGGCGACATCTTGCCCGCCTGTGTGCGAGGTCTGGCAACCCAACCGTCCACGTGTGTAAAGGCTCGTTCCTCGCCATCAACACATGGGGGCGTTGGGTGGCCCTGCCAAGTAGTGCTTTGGAGTCCAACTACTGGACTTTGCTCCATGTGGGCTAGCTATTCCACGCCCATTTTTCGTACTCTATTCACCGCTATACATCTTCTTCAACGTCGCTTCTGCCGGTTTGCCTTGGGGGCTGAACATATCGCGCTCGTGGTGGGCGGGTTTTCCGGGGCGGTGGTAGTCGGCCATGTGCCATTTCCAGACGAAGCCACCCGCAAACCAGGGTTGGGGCCACACGGCGGCAGTCATAGCGGTGTAAGCGTTGGCTTGCGCGGTGGGGTTGGACTGGCAGTCGGATTCGGATTCCCACGGTTTTTCGGCGGCATGGTCGCAGGCGCGGTAGCCGAATTCAGTAAAGAGGATCGGTTTTTGGTGTTCGGCGCTTAACTCGGCCAGCTCGGCGAGGGGCTTTTTCCACCCCTTCACCATTGCTCTTTCCGACGGTGTTTTGGCCTCGTCGAGGGGGAAATAGGCATCCACGCCAATGAAATCGAGCTGCTTCCAGAACGGAATTTGAGCAAACCGGTCCCAGTTGGCGGCGTAGGTGAGCTGGCCTTTATAGACCTTCCTGACGTCGGCAATGAGGGTTTTCCAGAAATCGGGGCGGGCCGTGGCGAATTTGTCGAGTTCAGTGGTGAGGCAAAACAGGTCGACGTTGAGCGAATCGGCCAGGCGGGCATGACCCAGTACGTACCCACGGTAATCAGCCTCGAAGGATTGCCAGTCGGCTTCTTTGTCAAAAGCCAGGTCGAGGTGTGAGCCACCCATCATCCAGACGTGGGGTTTCAGCATAACTTTCAGGCCCTGCGCCCGCGCCATCGCCACCGTGCCGGCTACGCCTTCGGGGGTTTCGCCCCACCATTGGCCCATCTTACGCCGCTCGCCGGGGGGCGGGTTGCCGTGCCAGTAGAAGTGCGGATCGTCTTTTCGGCAAAAACCATACGGCACCACCGCCACCCAAGTACCACCACTAGCGCGGAGGGCTATCAGCGTACTGTCGTTGGGCTTTTGGGGGGGCGCTACGAGGTTGGCCCCCTTCAGTTTTTTGCCCGTGTACACAAAAGGGGCCGTCGATTGGCAGTTGGCCAACAGAGCCAGTAGAAAAAGGCAGCAGGAAAACGAGAGTTGGCGCACAGGATTTGGGTAGCTTGCGTTAGCACAATAGCGTAAGGCAACTTACGCAATCTTCATCAGCGTTACGCCAATCAATGATTACCACCTCTGTTTTTGACCTCTTTAAGATTGGCCCCGGCCCGTCGAGTTCGCACACCATTGGCCCCATGAAAGCGGCCTACGACTTCGTACAACGCGTTTCGGCCCTCCCAGAAGACCAACTCGCCGCCACTACCGAACTGCATATTTACCTCTACGGATCACTCAGCGCCACGGGCAAAGGCCACGGCACCGACCGCGCCATTGTAGCCGGACTGCTGGGCTGGCAACCCGAAACCACCAACCCCGACGCCCTGCTCAACCTCCTCCGCGACCCCGCTGAGGTGTACCCCGTTCAGGTGGGCAACAAGTCATTTCCGGTCAACGCCGCGTCTATCCATTTCGAGCGCGTCCGCTACGATTCGCCCTACGCCAACACGATGGTTTTGGCCCTCACAAACGGCGCGGAAACCCTTGTTTCGGAGGAATATTACTCCATCGGTGGGGGGTTCATCATCCGAAAAGGCCAACCCGACGACAGCGCCAATCCCATTTCGGTACCCTACCCCTACTCGACCATGAACGAGTTGAAAGCACATCTGAACGCATCGGGATTGCCGTTAGCGGAGGTGCTGTTGGCGAACGAAATGGCCCTTTCGGGAAAGTCGCGGAAGGAAGTAAATGCCAAACTCGACGGGCTGATGGAAGCCATGCACAAGGCCGTGCGGCGAGGCTTGCGGCACAAAGGCGTCCTGCCCGGCAACATCCGGTTACGCCGAAAAGCGCCGGACCTGTATCAGAAAGCCCGTTCGCTGGTGCAGTCGGCCGATAGCTTTCTAATTTTTCTAAATGCCTACTGCTTAGCGGCTTCCGAGGAGAACGCTGCGGGCGGTATTGTCGTTACGGCCCCCACATCGGGCGCGTCGGGGGTAATTCCGGGGCTGACGTACCTGGCCAAAAATCATTTCCATTACGACAAAACCACCCTCCGCGAAGGCCTGCTGGCCGCCGCCGCCATCGGTTTTCTAGTGAAGCACAACGCCAGCATTTCCGGGGCCGAGATGGGGTGCATGGGCGAAATCGGCACAGCCTCAGCCATGGGCGCGGCGTTCCTGACGCAATGCGCGGGTCACGGCATCGGGGCCATCGAAGCCGCCGCCGAAATCGGCATCGAACACCACCTCGGCATGACCTGCGACCCCATCGGCGGGTACGTCCAGATTCCGTGCATCGAGCGCAACGCCATGGGAGCCGTAAAAGCCTACAACGCCTACCTGTTGGCCTCGTCTGGCTCCCCCGGTATGCAAAAAATCTCCCTCGACGCGGTTATCAAAGTGATGAAAGCCACTGGCCGCGATATGTCGACGAAATACAAAGAGACCTCCGAAGCGGGCCTGGCCCTCAGTGCAACGGAGTGTTGAGACTTGCGCGTGCCATGCAGCATCACACGTTCCTGCGTGCTGGCTGATTGGCCAAAAAAACACAAGACCTTGTGTTTTTTTATTGATTTAGAGATTGTTTTGGATTTATAACCTATTGATTATGAAGGAGATGAACGCAATTCGAAGCATCGCTTCCGAACTTTCTATGGTTTTCTCCACGTCTCGAAATAGCCGTCGGCGGAAATTGAGCCAGCCAAAGCTTCGTTCAACGGGCCAGCGGTTCTTTTCGGGTACAAAACCCCGGCTATTTTCTGGCTTTTGTGCAATTGCCACCTGCCAGCCATGCTGCCCTTCAACGTGTTCGATGAAACTGACTTTGTAGCCATGATCTGCCGCGATCACCGCCAGCCGGGGCACCTTCCCTCGCAGGCGGTCAATGACGAGTTTACCTGCCTCATTGTCCGACGTGTTGGCTGAGGTCACGGCTAATGACCAAGGTAAGCCCAGGCGATCCACAGCGACGTTACGTTTGCGGCCATTGATTTTTTTATTGCCATCAATGCCAGTTTCTTCATCAATAAATTGCATGATTTTAACCGTCTGACTATCAATGGCTAACAGGCTTGGTGTAGCCTCTCTGTGCTGTCGTTTACGCTCAGTAACGACTAAACTATCCAGGAGTTCTTCCCATACACCCCGCTTTTTAAATTGGCGAAAGTGGTAATAAACCGTCTGCCAAGGGGGTGTATTAATACGTTTATTCAGCTCTCGCCACTGTAATCCCGTGTAGTTTAGCCAGAGAATAGCGTCAATAATTGTGCGTAAAGAATGGGATCGAACGCGGTGGTCATTGATGATTTTAGCCATAACTTGCCCCAGCGCCGGCTGCCCGGTGAGAGTCTGTCAATTCGTGGAACGATTGGTTCATGGTGATCTTGTTGCTTGGTAACTTCAAGATACGGCAGACTCTCGTTTTTATCCAATCCAAAACATACTCTTACACCTGTCACATTTGTTCCGGCAACGGCTACTCAACGATCCGCCGCCCAATCCGTGTCATCCGTGTTCCCCTTAAAATCCGCTCTGCCATGAAACCTGAAACCGTTGCGCTGCTCTCCACGCATTACTACGACCGCAACGCCGGTGCGCTGGCTCCACCTATCTACCTCTCCACCACTTTCGAGCGCGACGCCGACGGGTCATTCAAGCATGGCTACCTCTATGCCCGCAACGCTAACCCCAACCGCGACTCGCTGGAACGGAGCCTGACAGCACTGGAAGGTGGTTTTTCGGCCCTGGCCTACGCCTCCGGACAAGCCGCCACGATGAACCTTTTTCTGGCCCTCGCTCCCGGCGATCACGTGCTCATTCCTACCGATGCGTATTACGGCACGCCCGCCCTGCTCGAAGAACTGATGCACCCCTGGGGCCTCACCTATACCCGCGTCGACATGACCGATCTGGCCGCTGTACAGGCCGCCATGCACGAAAACACGCGCGTAGTCTGGGTAGAAACGCCCTCCAATCCGTTGCTGAAAATCGCTGATATTCAGGCACTTGCTGGTATTGCCCACGCAGGCGGAGCCGTTTGTGTTTGCGACAATACCTGGGCGACGCCCGTTTTGCAACGCCCCCTCGATTTAGGCTGCGACGTGGTGATGCATGCCACCACCAAATACTTCGGTGGCCATTCCGACGTGCTGGGTGGCGCCTTGATTCTCAAAGAAGACGGTAAACTCTATGAACGCCTGCGCCGGTTGCAGTCGGTGGGGGGCGCAGTGCCATCGCCGTTCGAGTGCTGGCTGGTGCTTCGGGGCATCAAAACGCTGGTGGCACGGGTACGGATGCAGACTGAAACAGCCGGCAAAGTGGCCGAATTCCTGGCCCATCACCCCCATGTGGCCGCCGTCCATTACCCGGGCCTCGTGACTGACCCCGGCCATGAACTGGCCAAAAAACAGATGACCGGTGGCTACGGGGCCATGCTGTCCGTTCAGGTACGCGGCGGTGCCGAAGCCGCTATCCGGGTAGCGGCCAAAGTTCAGATTTTCACCCGTGCCACCAGCCTCGGCGGCGTAGAAAGCCTGATCGAGCACCGCGCCAGCGTGGAAGGCCCCAACAGCCAGACGCCCCCCAACCTCCTCCGCCTCTCCATCGGCCTTGAACACGCCGACGACCTGATTTTCGACCTGAAACGGGCGCTGGATTAAGAGAATGTACAATGAATAATGGCTCCGCGCACGGTAATTTCAAGCGCGAAGCCATTATCCATTATGCATTGTCCATTATTTTTTCACCATCTCCTCACTCATCTCCCACAGCTTCTTTGCGTAAAAACTATTCTGAGCGTCTTTGCTGGGTGTTTTGGGTTTGCGGTCGGAGAAGTAAAGGCCCGTTACGTGGTCAACATCGGGTGAGGCAGCCAGGTAGATACTAGTTTCGGCCCCTTCTTCGGGCGTTTTCAGAAACGGTTTTACCACTTTGAATAATGTCGTAAAGAACGACCCGCCGCCAAAATTGGTGGCCACCGCGCCCGGATGCAGGCTGTTTGACGTGATGCCAAAGCCCATCAATCGTTCCGATAATTCATTGGCAAACAAAATGTTACACAGCTTCGACCGGCCATAGGCGTAGATGGCACTATATGATGCTGGACGCGCTAGATCGTCGAGGCGGAGTGCCCCGGTGAAGCGATGGCCTTCTGAAGAAACCGTAATGACGCGGGCATCCTGGCCTTTTTTAAGCAGATCGAGCAGCAGGTTGGTGAGCAAGAACGGGCCCAGGTGATTAGTGGCAAACGTGAGCTCGAACCCTTCCGGTGAATACTGCTCGTCGGGGATGTAGAGACCAGCGTTGTTGATGAGCACGTCGATGCGGTCAACGCGGGCGTGTACCTCGTTGGCGGCTTCGCGCACAGACGCCAGACTGGCCACGTCGCACCGGATAAGGTCGATCTTTTGGGCGGGGTTGGCGTCCTGAATTTCCTGTTGCACGGGGCGGGCTTTGTCGAGATTACGGCAGAGCATGATGATGTCGAACCCCTTTTTGGCCAGTTCCTGCGCCGTGATTTTACCGATGCCTGAGTTGGCCCCGGTGATAACGCAAATGCGTGATGATGTCATGTTGGATGATGCGCCTTTGCGCAACTTTAGCAGGTAAACTATCTGCGCAACGCCGGGGTTTCAATATGAACAATCTCCGGCTTTATCACGGAGCGCATCAAGGAAACACTACATGAAAATTGCCATTATTTCCACCTCACCCCGTGCCAACAGCAACACGCTGCGGTTCTGCAAATTTGTCCGTAACGTGTTGCAGGAAACAGGTCAGCATGAGGTGACGGTTGTTGATTTTGCCCAATATGACCTGCCCTTTGTTGGCAGCGTCTGGCTAAAACCCGAAACGCTCACCCCCTTTCAGCAGGAATTCATCACCGCCTGGGGCGAAGCTGATCTGGTCTTTTTTGCCTCACCCGAATACAACTGGACGGCCACACCGCAGATACTCAACGCGTTCCACATTTTGGGTGGGCCAGCCTTCAAGCAGCTTTTCGAGAATAAAGTGTTTGCCATGGCGGGCGTCTCGAACGGGCGCGGGGGACGGCAACCAGCGCTGGATATGACCACGATTCTGAACAAAGTCATCAGTTTCACCAACAACTTTTCGGTCATCTCGCCGAAACTCTACGAATCGCACGAAACCGACAAAAACCTCGATGCCGATGGCATTTTTTTCGGCCACGAAGTCTACGACCGTACCACCCGCGCCTTCATCGACTATACCCTGACGGTGACCAGTCGGTGGCACGTTGGAGTGATGGTGAAAGAGTAAAATTTACTTTAACACCCCCGCATACAATTCCGCTACTTTGGCCACGGCGAAATCAACGTCGGCGGCGGTATTGTATTTGCCGAAGGAGAACCGGATGTTACCCCGCTCCGGGTCGAGGCCGGGCAAGGCACCCAACACGTGCGACCCCACTTCGGAACCACTCGAACAGGCCGACCCGCCCGATGCCGAAACCCCGGCAATGTCGAGGTTGAACAGCAGCATATCGCTGATGTCAGATGGGGGCAGGCTTACGCTCAGCACCGTATAAAGGCTATTGTCTAAATCGGCGGAGAGACCGTTAAAACGCACCTCCTCGATTTGGGCGCGGAGTTGGGCGGTCATGCGCTGTTTGAGGCCCTCGATATGGCGGCGGTGTTCGTCCATTTCGGCATAGGCAATCTCCAGCGCTTTGGCCAGACCCACAATGCCATAAACGTTTTCGGTGCCGCCGCGCCGGTTGCGCTCCTGCGCTCCACCGTGGATAAACGGGTGAATAGAGCCCCGTTCGATGGGGCGGGTATACAGAAAGCCAACGCCCTTTGGCCCGTGGAATTTGTGCGCCGCCCCCACCACGAAATCGGCTTTCAGGGCCTGCAAATCGTGGACGTAGTGGCCCATGGTCTGCACCGTGTCGGAATGCCAGACGGCTTTATAGGCCTGACACATATCCCCTACCTGATTCATATCCAGCAGGTTACCAATTTCGTTGTTGCCGTGCATGAGCGACACCAGCGAGTTTGGATTGGCTTTCAGCAGCGTTTCCAGATGGTTATAATCCAGGCGGCCCGCCTCATCGACGTTCACCAGACTGAGCTTGATTTTCCCCAGTTTGGCCATGTACTCCAGCGTATGCAACACGGCATGATGTTCCAGCGGCGAGGTGATGGCGTGGTTGATACCATACGTTTCGATACTGCCCAGAATAGCGGTATTATCGGCCTCGGTGCCGCCCGACGTAAAAAAGATCTCGGCGGGGGCAGCATGCAGCAAATTAGCTACCGTCTTTCGGGCTTTCTCGATGGCCGACCGTACCACACGACCGTGCCCATGAATAGACGAAGGGTTGCCAAAGTTTTCCTGCATCAGGGGCATCATGGCCTCCAGCACAGCGGGGTCGAGCCGGGTAGTGGCGGCATTATCGAAATAAACGCGTTGCATAAGTTGTCTGAAGGTGGTTCGGCAAAAGTACGAATACCCTACCGACTAACCGAAGAATGGGACAACCCGGTTCAGAGAAGGCCCATTCGATAGCACGACGACAGGCATAGATGTTTAGTAAGCATCTTACATATAACTCTCCTATGGCTGCACACAAAGTATCTACAAAATGTAACAACTACGGTGGCGTTCTCCTGACTCAGGCCATCCTACCGTGTTTACCTAATACAACGCCGCATCGTTCGCCCGCTCTTTACGGCATTGGGCAAGAGAGTTGAGAACTGCGGTAGGAAGATAAATAATAGCAGGCAACAGCTTTTTTGATGGGCAAGGCATGAGTAAAAGACCAATGTATGTTCTAATGTATACCCTCGTTTGTATTAGAACAAAATGTGCCCTAATACTAATTCAGAATCATCATGTCGTATCTTTGATTGATGAACTACTCCGTCCTGATCACTGAAGACCTATCAGTATTACAATTGCTTGAAAAACAGCAGGCCGACGCTCAATTCCGCGACTATGTCCGCTTCCTGCGC
>JBBRMP010000215.1:0-9873 GCA_038230755.1 Cytophagales bacterium
AACCAGGACCGGGGCAACTCGTTTAACACCCGCTGGACAATTGTAGACGGTAGTAACGGCCTGCCCGGCGTTGTTGTGCTGAACAACCGCGCGGTGGGTGCCTACGAACTCTACATTGCCGGTACCTACGAAGAAAACGAACTGATGAAGGCCGAAGCCAAAATCTACACAGGTGATATTGCCGGTGGCCTTACCAGCATCGATGCCGTTCGTATATTGCAGGGGGCCGGGCTGAAGGCACTGGCGGGTCTGACCAAAGACGACGCACTAGAAGAATTGCGCAAAGAACGCCGGGTGGGTCTGGCCTTCCGGGGGCTTTCGTTCTACGATGCCCGCCGCCTCGGCATCATCACTGACGGTCGTAAGAACGCTGTGGTGGTTGACAAAACGGGTAAGGTGAACACTAAGGCCACCATTCAGTACAACTTCCTTGATTACTGGGATGTGCCGGATAACGAACTGGCCTATAACCCGGCTGCTACGGGTAGTGCGCCGACGAAAAATCCGAAATAATACGGGATTAGTACTCTTGATTTGTAAGACCGGCCGGCTCATGAGTCGGACGGTCTCATTTTTTGAATACCACCCAAACCGCCAGCATAATGAGGGCTAAACCGACGAGGTAATTCCGGCGGGTGCGCATGGATCGCCTGTGTGAATGGTGATTAAACGTAAACTACCGTGGGCAATCTAACGTTTTGACTACGGTGTTCACGTAGGCCTTTGTTCACATGCAAACCCGCATCATTACCCTGCTCTTCGGCTGGTTCGTTACCCTTTCGGCAGTAGCACAGTCGACCGATTATTCAACGCCCCGGCCCCGCGTCGATGATGTTAACGACCCCGACGTGGTGATCAACCGCATCGACCTGACCACCCAATACACGATCATTTACATGCGGTTTCGGGATAATCAGGATGACCAACCGGCCCCGTCGCGTCGGTTACGTATTCCGGGCATTCCCTACCCGATTCCTGACCGGGTTGAGCCAACCCCGCACACCATTCACTTTGTACCCACGGCCCGGCTCTATGCCAATGGCGGGGCACGTTCGTTCAAATTTATCAAAGCCGATAACATTCCAACCACAAAACGGCGGGACGTGAGGCCCGGTGAACAAGTTGATTTTGTGGCTTATTTTGAACGGCTCGACCCCGGTATTGAGGTGTTTGACCTGTTTGAATGCTCAGACCGAAGTCAACCGGGAACAACCTGTTTCAATTTCTGGGGGGTTCACGTGGTCAACCCGTTAAAGAAGCAACCCTCATCCCGGCCACTCCCCCCGACGGCACCCGCCAAGCCACGACCTGCTCCGACACCCCCGCCGAAGCCCACTCCCGACCCTACTTATACGACCCCTTTACCCGCCGATATTCTGGCCATAAAAGGCACCGTGCTTGATGCCAAAACGAAAAAACCCATACCGGCTACGCTCACTTACCGGTTGTTGTCCGGCCCAGAGTCGGGCGGTGGCGATGCTGCGGCAGACTCCGTGCGGGCGCAGGCTGGTGATGGAAGCTATCGCATTCCGACTGCGGCGCTCACCGTATGGGACGTGACGGTGTCGGCGCGGGGTTATTTTGGTAAGCGCGACACCATCTCCATCTCTAGCGCTGAGAAAACGGTCAATTTCGATCTGATGCCTATTGTAGTGGGGGCGAAAATCACGCTCCGCAACATCTATTTCGCCCAATCGAAATATGATTTGCAGGCCGAATCATACCCCGAACTGGACCGCCTGGTGACGGTGATGCGGCAAAACCCGACCATGACCATTAAGCTGGAAGGCCACACCGACATCATCGGCGATTTCGACGCCAACCTCGAACTCTCGCGCAACCGCGTACAGGCCGCGAAGCGGTATCTGCTGAGCAAAGGCATTACCCAAAACCGCGTGGAAGCCGTGGGCTACGGCCACTCGCGCCCCATCAACAGCACCCCCGGCAAACCCCACCCGGAGAACCGGCGGGTGGAGATGGTGATAACGAAGGTATAAACTGGAAACTCACCTTATGTTCCCCCTCGAAACCGTCCTTGCGGCCATTGAGCCAGCCATTGCGCCATACCCCAAAGCGGCCATGTTCGACCTGTTTGAGCGGGGGTATAACAGCCTGTTCGAGCAACTTATTTCGTGTATTATCTCCATCCGCACCCTCGACGAAACCACCATTCCGGTGTCGTTGCGGCTGTTTGACGTGGCCCGTACTCCCGCCGACGTCGCCGCGCTTTCGCCCGAAGAACTCACGCCGCTGCTGTATGGTACGTCGTATCCCGAACAGAAAGCCCACACCATGATTGGCATCGCCCAGCGTATCATGACCGAGTTTGGCGGTACCCTCCCCGCCGATTTCGACGTGCTGACCTCGCTGAAAGGTGTGGGGCCGAAATGTGCGAATCTGGCCCTTGGTGTGGCCACAGGACAAGCCGCCATCAGCGTCGACATTCACGTCCATCGCGTTACGAATCGCTGGGGATTTGTGCAGACAAAAACGCCCGAACAGACCCTGGCCGTACTGGAAAAGCAGGTGCCCGTGGCGCAGTGGATCAGCATCAACCGGCTGCTGATGCCCTTTGGCAAGCATATTTGCACGGGCACGTTACCCCACTGTTCCACCTGCCCTGTGCTGGCCTACTGCGCTCAGGTGGGCGTAGATCGGCATCGGTAACGTAAATTTGTACGCATGAGCAAACAGCCCCAGCAGCAGGTCGTGCGGATAGCCACAGATACCACCGTACCGCTGTCGAAACAGCAAAAAGCCTTTAACCGCTACACCAAACGCATTGCCGAACAGGAAAAACTGATTGCCGAACTCCGGGCTGCCCTCGACAAAGGCCGTCAGCGGATTCAAGCAGATTTGTTGCCACTACACACTCAATTCGACCAAATGAGGGCCGAAATAGTGCGGCTGTTCGACCAGATGAATACCCACCACAAATTCACCAAGCCCGAACGCAAAAAGCTGACTTACCTTATCACTGATATTTCCTACGAGCTGATTCAGAAAGGACACGAAGACCTGACTGAAATCCACGACCGCTACGATGAAGGCGGTTTTGAAGCGGCCGTGTCCGAACAGGATGAACACAGCGCCGTGTCGATGAAACTGATGGCCGAAATGATATTCGGCATTCAGTTCGACCCGGCAGAAGACTGGACCGACCCTGAAAAACTGCAACACCACATCACTGAGCAATTGCATTTGCGCGACGAGGTTGATAGGGAGCGGCGACAGCAAGCCGAAGAAAAACGCGCCAGCAAGCCCAAATCCGAAAAACAGCAGGCTCGTGAAGCCAAAAAACAAGCCGAGGATCTCAACGTGACCAAGGCCGTCAGGGTACTGTACATGGACCTGGTGAAGGCGTTCCATCCCGACCGCGAACCCGACGAAACCGAAAAAGCCCGCAAAACGGGCATCATGCAACGGGTAACAGAGGCCTACGAAAAAAGTGACCTCATGGGCCTGTTCCGGCTGCAACTGGAGTTTGAACGCATCGACCAGGCGCACCTGGAAAAACTGGCCGACAGCCAGTTACTGTATTATAACAAGATTCTGAAACAGCAGGCCGACGAACTCGACGCACAACTGTTTATGATTCAGAATGAAGTCCGCAGCATGACCGGTGGGGGTATGTACGGCTTTAGCTCAGCGGCTGGTATTGACTATGCCATCAACAGCGACATCAAATCGGTGAAGGCTTCTATCAAGACCTTGAAAAACGACCTGAAAACGCTAACCGACCCAGCCGTTATGAAAGCATGGCTGAAAACGTTTCGTATTCCGAAAGACGATGGCTTTGGGCCGATGATGGATTTTGGCGGTCTTTAGCCCATACACTGCCGTTTATAAGGTGATTAAGGCCACTGCATCGGGAAATGAGCCAATTCGTCAACTTAGTTGTCTAGTTGCAGTAATACGGCCTACATTTGCGGTTTATCAAATTAGACAAAATAGCAAAAACGATTTCCTATCGCTTTAGTTGTGTGATTGATAGTCTGTTGCACTGACTTAACGTTACAACCTGTACAACCTGCATTCATGAAAAATACCTTACTTACTGCCTTGCTTGGCGTATGTTTTGTTGCGACGTACCACCAAAACGCTCAGGCACAGATGCCTGCCCTGCCGGGTAGTAGTCCGCAGCCAGCCCCGTCGATACCGGCCAGCAGCACGGTACTGCCAACTGCCACCGACACTACCGTTGTCGACACGACGCAGCGTCCACCCGTAGTGGCCAATCCCGCCAGCACCACTGGAATGCCAGCCACTGGAATGCAGCCAACTTCGCCAGCTGGTTCGGGGCAGGGACAGCCCATGTCAGCCAACCAAAGCACGGCTGGTGCCGAAGATATTCCGCGCGGAAATGGCAAAATCACTGGCGTTGTCATGGATTCGCTCACCAACAAACCCGTCGAATTCGCGTCGGTGGCCCTAGTCAATACCCAGACAAATCGCCCCGTTGATGGGGCCGTTTGCGATGCGCAGGGCAAGTTTAGTATGAACCGGGTACTGACCGGTACGTTCCGGTTACTAGTGTCCTTTGTGGGCTACCGGAACCAGACTGTCCCCCGCGTAACAGTCGAAGCCAAGGGTAGTAACGTGAACCTAGGTACTATTTTGCTGGCTCCCGAAGTGCGCACCCTGAAAGAAGTAACCGTAGTTGGGCAGCAGGCCATGGTGGGAGAAAAAGTGGATCGGCTGGTCTACAATGCTGAAAAAGACCTGACCGCCAAGGGCGGCGACGCCACCGACGTGATGCGTAAAGTGCCCATGCTCTCCGTTGACCTCGACGGTAACGTGAGCCTGCGCGGCAGCAGCAACGTGCGGGTATTGATCAACAATAAGCCCAGCACCATTGTGGCCAGTAGCGTGGCCGATGCCCTCAAGCAAATTCCCGCCGATATGATCAAGACGGTGGAGGTCATCACCAGCCCCTCGGCCAAGTACGACGCCGAAGGGTCTGCCGGGATTATCAATATTGTGACGAAGAAAAATACGTTGCAGGGCGTCACGCTCAACGTAGATGGGGGCGTGGGTAACCGGGGGGCTAACCTGGGTTTGCAGGGTAATCTGCGCACGGGCAAAATGGGCTTTTCGCTCAATGGCTTTGGCCGGGCCAACTACAACGTAATCGGGGACTTTGAAAACCGCCAGACTGCCGGTAGCATCCTGACCACCCAACGGGCCAGCACCCGCAACAACGGTCTGTTTGGGCAGTATCAACTGGGCTGGGACTATGATATCAACAAGACCACCTCACTCACCGCCAGTGTGCGGTATGGTGCCCGGAACCAATATAACTACCAGGATAAGCTCACCACGACCACATTCCTGCCCACGATGACGCAGGTTGGGGTGCGCGACGTAAACATCAAAGACCTGTCGGGAACGGTGGACGTGAACCTCGATTTCACGAAGACCTACAAACCACAGCAGGAATTGAGCGTACTGGCCCTGTTCAGCCAGAACAACCGGACCAACAACTTCGTCGCCGATATTTTCGACAGTCCGGCGGCGTTGAGTATTCTGAATCACCAGCGTAACGACAACACCAGTCGCAACCAGGAGAGTACGTTACAGGTTGATTATCAAACGCCTATTAAAACAAACCAGATGCTGGAGACGGGTACCAAAGGCATTTTCCGGCAGGTGACCAGCGACTATAATTACCTGATCACGACCGACGCCAACAGCAGCTATATTCCGAATCCGAAGTTCAAGCCCAACGGGTTCAACTATGACCAGAATGTAGCGGCGGCTTATCTGTCGTATACCTACACCAGCAAGAGCAAGTTTACGGTGAAAGCGGGTAGCCGCTACGAGTACACGTTCATCAACGCCGCCTTCCGCTCCACCACGGGCGACGCGCTGACCTCGCAGGTGGCGGCCATCCCGAACTACGGCAACTTGGTGCCGAGTATCAATATATCGAAGAGCTTGAAAGGCGGAAAAACCATTAAGCTGGCTTATAACCGTCGGCTGCAACGTCCTGGTATTCAGTTCCTTAACCCGAACCTGAATGCTGCCAACCCGCAAAACATCACGGTGGGTAACCCGCTGCTCCGGGCCGAATTGACCGATAACTTTGAGTTCAGCACGAGCACATACATTAAGCAGGTATATATCAACGCGTCGGTGTTTGCCCGGCTCACCAACAACTCTATTTCTACGGTGCGTGACACAGTGCAACTGGCCCTCGACCCTACCAACCCCATCTTGCAGCGGGTGCTCCAGACGTCCTACGCCAACATTGGCCAGGAGAACGCCTATGGCATCAACCTGTTTGGGAATGCCACGCTGTTTTCTAAACTGCAACTCGGCGGTGGCGGCGATATTTACTACGCATCGCTGGCTAACAACAGCGCTAACCCAGCCTTACAGGCCCAAAATTCGGGCATTGTCGTGACGGGCCGGTTGTTTGCTTCCTTGCAACTGAAAAAGGGATGGGGTATTCAGGGATTCGGTTTTGCGCGGGGCAAGCAGATTCAGCTTCAGGGCTATCAGGGCAGCTTTGCGTTCTACAGCGTGGGCGTTCGGAAAGAGTTTGCCGAGAAGCGGGGTAGCTTTGGGGTCGCCGCCGAAAACTTCTTTAACCACCCCTTCACGGTGCGTTCAGAGTCGAGTTCATCCGTTTTCACGCAGTCACAGACGCAGAACCTGTATAACGCGGGTGTCCGGGCTACGTTTAGTTACCGTTTCGGCAAAATGAGCTTCGACGGCGGGGGGTTCGGCAAACGCAAAAAATCGGTCAACAACGACGACGTCAAAGACGGCGGCGGCGATAACAACGGGGGCGGTCAGCCACAGCCACAGCAGGCCCCCGCAACCAGCACACCATCGGGTGGTGGTCGCAGACCGAGGTAGAAAACAGCCCCCTAACCCCCAAAGGGGAAAGTGCTGCTGCATAAAAAAGCTTCGCTACTGTGAATAGCGAAGCTTTTTTATGCAGCAGCACTTCCCCCTTTGGGGGTTAGGGGGCTGTTTTTCTCTTATCTTGTTAGCATGAAGCAGTCCCAATCCTTAACCGGCCAAAAGCAGTCCCAAAGCCATACTTCCCGCAAGTTTTCGTTTGCTCATTACAAATCTGACAATTTCTTCGACGAAATGTTTGGGGACGATGGGCAGGTGCGGGCAGGCTATGCCCCTTTTCGGCAACGCGTGGAGCAGCTCACCCGTGACGAAATGCTCAGCCGTCAACAGGCCGCCGAACGGACGTTGATGAGCATGGGCATCACCTTCAACGTCTATTCGGAAGGGGAGGGGACCGAGCGGATTATGCCCATCGACATCATTCCGCGGATCATCGAAGCTGCCGAATGGGATCAGATGGAACAGGGGCTGGTGCAACGCATCAAGGCCCTGAATATGTTTATCGACGATGTGTATAACGAGCAAAAAATCCTCAAAGACAACGTTGTCCCGCGCGAGTTGATCGAGTCGAGCAAGTGTTTTCTGGAACCTTGTCTGGGCGTGCATCCGCCCAAAAGCATCTGGTGCCACATCACCGGTACCGACCTGATCCGGGGCGACGATGGGCAGTATATGGTGCTGGAAGACAACCTGCGCTGTCCGTCGGGGGTGTCGTATATGCTCGAAAACCGCGAACTGACGAAGCAGACCTTTCCCGAAGTATTAGCCAATACCGGTGTGCGGCCCGTTTCGGATTACCCCACGCGGCTGCTGCAAATGCTGCAACACATTGCCGACCGTCCCGACCCCACGGTGGTGGTGCTAACACCGGGCATCTACAATTCGGCCTATTTCGAGCATTCATACCTGGCCCAGCAAATGGGCGTCGATCTGGTCGATGCGCGGGATTTGGTGGTGTCGGGGGGCTACGTGAAAATGCGCACCACCAAGGGTTTCCGCACCGTAGACGTCATCTACCGCCGCATCGACGATACGTTTCTGGACCCCAAAACCTTCAATCCTGACTCGCTGATTGGCGTACCGGGCATTTTCGAGGTCTTCAAAAAAGGCCGCGTAGCCCTGGCCAATGCCCCCGGCACCGGCGTCGCCGACGACAAGGTGGTGTATGCCTACGTGCCCCGCATCATCGAATACTATTTGCACGAAAAACCCCTGATTCATAACGTCCGCACCTACATCTGCGGCGAGGCCGACGACCGGCAATACGTCCTTGATAATATTGCCGATCTGGTGGTGAAGGAAGCCAATGAGGCGGGCGGCTATGGAATGCTGATTGGCCCCAAAGCCACCAAAAAAGAGCACGATCTCTTCCGGCAGAAGATTCTGGATAACCCCCGCAACTACATCGCCCAGCCCACCATTTCGCTCTCGCGCGTGCCCTGCCTCATCGACGGCCACGCCGAAGGTCGCCACGTAGACCTGCGCCCGTACATCCTCTACGGCGAACAAATCAACGTGATTCCCGGCGGCCTCACCCGCGTCGCCATGCGCAAAGGCTCATTGGTCGTGAACTCCTCACAAGGCGGCGGCGGTAAGGATACGTGGGTCTTGTATTAGGGGAGAAAGCAGGAAAGGAGAAGGGAAGAATAAAAAAAAATGAACAGGATGAAATTACTTTTATTTTTATGTGTCATGGGCCTGCTTTCGGGTAAGCCTAGCTACGCAATAATAAAATTAGGTGGGACGGAAGAAATTTATAGCGAGTTTAACGATTCACCTGGACATCATAAATTAATCGTAACTGTTTAAGTAGTCCACTGAACTGATAATCAAGCACTTGTAAAGTTAAAAATCGCAAGAGTATTTAATGTCTAAAAGTCAAGTAGTTGATTATCAGCACATTAAGATTTTTGCTTAGTTTAACTCATAAATTAGAAAAATTAGTAACTTGCTGATTGTCAGATAATTGGCTTGAATTTGCCTACCTAAACAGTTACACTATAACAAACATCACGAAAGTGTCCATCTACAGAACTATTGTTAATTGACTACTAATTTGTTATAGTTCCGCGACTTGACCTACATTGACTTGTTTGGTAAAAAACCAAGAGCGTTACTGATAGGCAGCATTCTGGGTAACAGTGAAACTAAGAAAGTATAGTCCAGTATTTGACTGTATTCTGATTTTGAGGTAGAATGTCAAATTTTAAACAAGGAGGTCAATAAAGGAGACCACTCAGTATCTAAAAAATCAGACTTGTATGATAACTGTCAAGCACTTCTTTCGCTTTTCTGGAATAAATAACTGTCAGTTATTTATTGTCTTTTGTCAAAATTACGACATAATATTTTCTGATGGCTCAGTTATAAGAGCAAATCAAGAAAAATGGAATAAATCAAACTGTAACATAGGTAAATATATTAAACTCGTTTTGAACGTAAACAAATCACTAGTTACGTGTGATCAAAGACAACTTTTAGATGACACTGTGAGGTGGTCCTGTTTAGCCGGACGGTGGCTAAGAGACAGTTTTGGGATTATTCCGGTAATACAATTCCTCAAATTGCAGCGGGCTAACATAGCCCAGCGACGAATGTCGCCTCTTGCAGTTATAGTACAGTTCAATGTACCGCAGCGGCGGACCGCTCAAATAACTGCTCTCGTGCATCAGCCACTGAACGAAATACCCGCTGATGGACTAACTCGGCTTTCAGCCGCGACCAGTATGATTCAATAAACGCATTGTCATAGACTTCATCGGCACGGGCCATACTCCGCTCGAACTGGTGCAACCGAAGCGTCGTTCTGAACGATTTGCCCACGTACTGCCCCCCTCTGTCAGAGTGGATGATGCTCGGCACCGGCCGCCCGGCCCTTTCCCAATTGATTATAGCCAATGGCTTTCTGTAACGCGCTGTGTACCAGTTCTTCTTCCATGTTTTCATCGACTGCCCAGCCACTTACTTTACGGCTGAAGAGATCTAACCGCACGGGCGGCCCCG
>JBBRMP010000216.1:0-9595 GCA_038230755.1 Cytophagales bacterium
GGTGCTGGCGCAAGCATGTTGCTCTCGCGCCAGCACCGCAACGGCGGACCGCTCAAAACTCCTTAAACTCAAAATTTCCAAACTAAAGTTTATGGCCAACTTAAAGGAAGTACGCATACGGATTACGTCGGTGAGTTCGACGCAGCAGATCACCAAAGCCATGAAAATGGTGGCGGCGGCCAAGCTGCGGCGGGCGCAGGACGCTATTTCGCAGATGCGTCCCTACGCCCAGAAATTGAGTGATATGCTCGGAACGGTGTCTGCCGGTGCCGAATCGGCTGCCGACAGCCCATACCAGCAAGTGCGGCCCGTGCAGAATGTACTGCTGATTCTGGTCACGTCTGACCGGGGATTGTGCGGCGCGTTCAACACCAACGTAGCGAAAGCCGCCGTGGCCCGCATCAATGAGCAATACGCCGATCAGGCTAGCCGGGGCAGAGTGCAGGTGATGGCCATTGGCAAAAAAGGGGCCGAAGCTATGGTACGCCGTGGGTTCAAAGTCAATACCAACCACGTTGGCGTGTTCAGTGCGCTGAGTTTTCAGGCCGTTCGGGAAGCAGCCGAAGAGGCGATGGACCAGTTTGTAAAAGGCCAATACGACGTGGTGGAGGTGATCTATAACGAATCTCGCAACGTGGCCACGCAAATTATCCAGGTCGAGCAGTTGTTGCCCATTGTGGCGACCGGTCCGGCGTCCCGGCTTGCCCCGGAAGGTGTAACGGCTACGGTGAACTACATTTTTGAACCGGGCGAAGAGCAGATCATCACTGAACTGATTCCCAAGACGCTCAAGATTCAGTTGTACAAAGCCGTGCTGGAATCGAACGCCTCGGAACATGGTGCCCGGATGACGGCTATGGATAAGGCCACCGAAAACGCTGGTGAACTGATAAAAGAATTGAAACTGATCTACAACCGTACCCGTCAGGCAGCCATCACGACCGAGATTCTCGAAATCGTGGGTGGTGCCGAAGCCCTTGCCAACGCGTAACGGGTACGTACAAGACAACCTGCTGTAAAACCCGCGACCGATCTGGTCGCGGGTTTTTTGTTAATGTGGTCCAGGAGTAGGTGGTCCCGATAAGTGGCCGCTTGTGTAGTTTTCCTGCTACTAAGTGTGGATATTACCTATTTTCAGGTCGTTAACTGATTAACCAACAAATAAGACCGATTGCATGAAAAAGCTGCTTGTACTTTTCCTCTGCGTGGCGGGTTCGCTGGTGGCGCAGGCCCAAACCGCCGACGAGGTGATTGACAAATACTTTGCCCAGACGGGAGGTAAAGACAAATGGATGGCCCTGAAAAGCATAAAAGCTACGGGCAAAGCCAAGGTGCAGGGCATGGAACTACCGCTGACGATGATCCAGAAAGCGCCTAACAAGATGAAGGCTACCGCCACGTTTCAGGGGATGAGTTTCATACAGCCCTGTTTCGATGGCAGCACGGGCTGGAACACCAACCAGATGACGATGAAGCCCGAAAAAATGGCCGCCGAAGACAGCGAGAACATGAAAGACGAGGCCATGCTGGAAGACCCATTCCTGAACTACGCAGCCAAAGGCTATAAGGTGGAATTGCAGGGCAAAGAAACCGTGGAGGGCACCGAATGCCACAAAATGAAATTGACCCGCAAGCCCACCATGGTAGACGGAAAGGCCGAAGAAAATGTGGTCTACTACTTCTTCAGCGTGGCCGACAACGTACCCATCATGAGCCGGACCGTGGCCAAAAAAGGCCCCGCCAAAGGCGCTACCGTCGAGACGTTTATGAGCGATTACCAGGAAGTTCCGGGTGGTATTTTCATGCCGTTTACTGTCACGACCAAAGCCGGCGGTAAAGAAATGATGTCGATGGTGATGGAGAAATTCGAGACGAACGTGGCCATCGAAGACACCGAGTTTGCCTATCCGGACAAAAACTAATTGCCTGACCAAAGCCCCGGTTCTGACGTTCAGAACCGGGGCTTTTTTGTTCCCAACCATGAAGACACGGTTCTATCTCCCTTTATCGACCCTGCTGTTGCTCGGAATCAGCGCGTCGGCACAACAGGCTATTCCGCTGAAAGGCAACGAGTTATTTGGCTCATTGCGGGCGCGACACATTGGCCCGGCCATCACTAGCGGGCGTATTGCCGACCTGGAAGGGCACCCCACCGACGCCCGGATTTTGTATGTCGGCACGGCAGGTGGCGGTGTCTGGAAAACCACCGACGGCGGCGTAAGCTACAAGCCCATGTTCGACAAGCACATCCAGTCGATTGGGGCGGTGGCGGTTGACCCGCAGAAACCCGATCAGGTGGTCTGGGCCGGTACGGGCGAATGCTGGACGCGCAATAGCGTGTCGGTAGGCGACGGGGTGTACAAATCCGAAGATGGCGGGCAAAACTGGGCCAACATGGGCCTGACCAAATCGGAGCGGATCAGCGCGGTGAAAATTGACCCGACTAACTCCAACACGGTCTATGTGGGGGCGATGGGCGCGCTTTGGAGCCCCAATGCCGAGCGGGGCGTGTTCAAAACCACCGATGGCGGCAAGACATGGGAGAAAATCCTGTTTGTCGACGAAAACACGGGCTGCTCTGATCTGGCCATGGACCCCAAAGACCCCAACGTGCTCTACGCTGCCTTCTGGGAATACCGGCGTACGGCCTGGTCATTCAATTCGGGCGGGAGCCAGAGCGGTCTTTACAAATCGAGTGATGCGGGCAAGACCTGGGCTAAAATTCATACTGGTTTCCCAACGGGTAAGCTGGGCCGGATTGCTATAACCATTGCTCCGTCGATGCCCAACCGGCTGTTTGCGGTGATCGAATCAGAGACGGCAGAGGGAAAAGGATTGTACCGCTCTGAAAACGCCGGGGCATCGTGGCAGCGCACCAACGGCGATTTTGAGCTGACCGTACGGCCGTTTTATTTCTCGCGCATTGTAGTCGATCCGCGCAACCCCGACATTTTGTTGAAAGGTGGCTTGAGCGGGTCCATCAGCCGCGACGGAGGCAAGACGTTTACCACCCTGGGAACCATGCACTCCGACGTACACGATTTCCACTTCGACAACCTGAATTCAAACATCATCTCTGCCGCAACGGATGGCGGCGTATACCGCTCATACGACGGGGGGAACACGTTTGAAATGGTGAAAGGCCTGCCCGTTTCGCAAGCGTACCAAGTGAGCGTCGACAATAGCAAGCCCTATAAGGTGTACTGCGGTTTGCAGGATAATCAGTCGTGGTATGGCCCGTCGGAAAGCCCCGGCGGCATTGAAAACCGCGACTGGAACTGCGTGGGGGCGGGTGACGGCTTCCGGGTGTATCGGCATCCCACGAAGGCTAATATCCTGTATTCGGAAATGCAGGGGGCCGAATACATCTGGCGTTATGACACCGAGCGGCGGCAGACCAAGATCGTGAAACCTTATGCCAATGCCACCGATCCCAAGTTGCGTTTCAATTGGAACACGGCCCTGCAAATCAGCCCCAACAAACCTGACCGGCTCTATGTGGGCAGCCAGTTTCTGCACCGGTCCGACGATATGGGCGAAACCTGGACCAAAATTTCACCTGATCTGACGACTAATAATCCCGCCAAGCAACAACAGGAAGGTTCGGGAGGATTGAGTGCCGACAATTCCGGAGCCGAAAACCACTGCACCGTCTTCAGCATCGCTGAATCGTCGCTGGACGAGAACCTGATCTGGGTGGGTACCGACGATGGTAACGTGCAGGTAACCACTGACGGCGGCAAGAACTGGAGCAACGTGGTGAGCACCGTGCCCGGCCTGCCCAAAAATACCTGGGCCTACCACGTAGAACCCAGCCGTTTCGACAAAAATACGGCCTACGTGGCGTTTGAGGGTCATTCGTCGGGCGACATGGCCACGTACGTGTATAAAACCACCGACCTGGGTAAGACCTGGACCTCGATTACCACCCCCGATATCAAGGGCTTTGCCCGGCACATTAAAGAAGACCTGGTGAACCCAAACCTGCTGTTTCTGGGTACCGAACAGGGCCTGTACGTAACGGTAGACGGCGGTCAGAATTGGTCGGCGTTTACAAACAACATGCCGCCGGTGGCGGTGATGTACATTGTCATTCAGCCCGACGAAAACGACCTCGTGCTGGCCACCCACGGGCGCGGCCTCATCATCATAGACGACATCAGCCCGCTGCGGCAGGTGACCAACGAGTTGCTGACCAAAGACGCCGCGTTTCTGAAAACCATGCCAACGGCCATGCACGACGATGGGGGCTTCTCGGAAGGCGGCGATGCGGGCGAGTTCACGGGTGAAAACCCGAGCCGGTCGGCCAAGATTGTGTATTACCTGAAGAAGCGGCAGACGTTTGGCAAAATGACCATGGAGATCATGGATGCGACGGGCAAGAAAGTGGGCGACATCACACCGGGTAAGGCCAAGGGCATCAACATTGTGGAGTGGAACTACCGCCTGAAACCACCCAAAGTAGCCACGGGCAAGACTCTATCGTTTGCGGGCTTCACAGGTCCGCGCCTGCCTGTGGGTACCTACACGGTCAAGCTCACGCAGGGGACCAACCTGTTCGAGACGCCCATTACGCTCCTGCCCGACCCCACCAGTATGCATTCAGTAGCTGACCAACAAGCTCAATACGAGACAGTTATCCGACTGTATGCCATGACCGAGCAACTAGGCTATCTGGTCGATCAGATCAATGCCATGCAAAAATCCGCCGATGACCAACTGGCCAAAGACCCGAAATACAAGAAGGTGATTGACCCGCTGACGAAGGAATTGACGGCACTGAAAGAGAAGCTGGTGGTGCTGAAAGGCGACAACTATGTGGGCACCGCCGAGCCGCAACTGCGCGAAAAAATCGCGACGATTTATGGGCAAATTGCGGGGTATTTCGGCCTCCCGTCGGGGGCACAACTGGCCAACGTGACGGTGCTGGACAATCAGCTCAAAGCGGCTCAGGTCACGTTCGAGGCCATCAAAACCACGCGCTACAAAGCCTTCACCGACCGATTACTGAAAGATAAACTCCCCGAAATTTCGCTCCGCTCATTTGACGAGTACAAGAAATCGGATGGGTAGGGGCTGGTGGGTTAGAATTTGATTATAATTTTTGTTTGAGACTGCTCAGCCCACCTTCATTTAGTCAATAAAATTGGCTGATTTACAGTCTATTAACTACTGAAAAAGCGCTTAACCGGTCCTGTGGAAAACGAACTGTGACGGGTGGTTTTTGGTTATGTAAGTGCCACACAATAGCGGCCAATGGCGTACCGTTTATAACGTGTGTGACCACTGGGCTGGCTGGTTTGACCACTACTTCTTAACACAACTCATATATGAATCTCAAGCACATTATGGCCGGTTTGTTTGTGGCGGGAACCATCGCATCCTGTGCGCCCGCCATCACGGTAAAGTATGATTACGACCCCAAAGTAAACGTTCGGCAGTTTAGCACCTACCGGATTGAAGCCGACCGGCAGCGCAACGCCGACCCTATCGTGGGCAGCAACCTTAACCAGCGGCGTATTGCCGAAGCCCTCGACCAGTCGTTGCAGGGATTGGGCTACAAGCCTACCGAAGACATCGGTGCCGATTTAATCGTGCGGTTCTTTACTGACTCGAAAGACCGTCAGCAAATCCAGTCCAACAACATGGGTAGTCCCTGGGGTTGGGGGTACGGCGGCTACGGCGGGTTTAACAACCAGGTGTATTCGCGCCAGTACGAAGAGAACCGTGTGGTGGTAAATATTTACGATTCACGCACCAACAACATCGTTTGGCAAGGCTGGGCTACGGGCCAGTTGAACACCAAGAAAAACGAGCGCAACCGTGATCTGGCTTTCCGCGAAACCGTGGTGAGCATCATGAAAAACTTTCCGCAAAGTGCCGGGCAAGACTACGGCGCTGCTGCCCGATAAGTTAACGGTGTTTCAGTAACTTTCAGCCCCTTACCTAGTCTATAGGTGAGGGGCTTTTTGTTGCTGTTCAAACCCATACTGCCAACGTTGCCGGAGCCGGGCAAGCATGTATAAGTGACATCATCAACGACACCAAAAAAGACGGTACTGGCACTGTTGGCAGCCTGCGGGCTGCTAACCGTTTGCGTAGCGGCTTTATTGTGGGTCAATAGTCGCCGTGTGGCGCACTGTAAAGATGAAATCAACGATTTGCGCCGCCATGTTATTGACGCCGATGGACGGATGCAATTGCTAAACCAGAGACTAAAAGACTGTTTATACCTTAAAAAATCGTCTGATAGCGCACAGGTGCCCCGCCTAAGGGGGTGGGAGTGAAGAGCGCTACTTCAACAGCCACCCTACCTGTCCTGTCGTAGTTTTCACCAGCCAAAAGTTCGGCATCTGTGCCAGCACCGCCACCGAACTACCAACGGGAAGTGTACGGATGATCGCCGCTCGGGGGTGTGCTTCGTCGAGCAGGAGCGTGGCGGCAGGTAACTGATTGACGATCAATGGTTTTTGAATCGACTCGACGGATTGACTGGCTATGTAGCCAACCTGACCGCCCGGCAGGGCCACCCGCAGCCAATAGGCCGTACCGCCCAGGATGGTAAGTGGCTGCTGGCGAGGTAGTTCGCGTAACACAGGGGAGTCACTGCTGGGGGCAATGCGGAGCAAGCCCCGGTTGGCAACCACCCGTAATGAATCGCCGAGGAGATCAACGTGGGGCAACTCCTGACGGGCGGGACCACGACCCAAACGCACGTAGGGGAGGGGGTCAACGGCCCCATCGGCATAGGTATATACGCCAAAGTGCAGGTGCGGGCTGATGGTGCGGGCGTTGCCGGTATTACCCACAAACCCCACGGTATCGCCAGGGTTGACGCGCTGTCCGTTGGCAACGTTAAACCGATCTAAATGGGCGTAGTAGAGCCGCTGCTGCCGGTCATTGTCGGTCAAAAAAACCACGTTGCCGCCCAGCTCATTCTGGCCCACCTGCGAAATAACGCCAGCTACGGACGCAATGGCGGGGGTGCCACGGGGCGCAAAAATATCGATGCCCTCGTGCCGCCGACGGCCCCCGTCGCGGGGTACGCCGAAGTAGCTGCTGATTTGGTTGCTGTTGCGCCCCTGTACCGGAAACGCCAGCACCGGGTCGCGGGTGATATTGATGGTATAATGGCCCGACCGGAGCAGTTCGGGCTGGATTCGGATGAGGTAGGTTTGGGTGCGGCGTGGTTCCCAGACTAATTCGGCTATGGCGGCGCTGGTATCGGCTTTCGCCGCCGCAACGGGGCTGTTTGATTTGCCTTCGAGCGAAAAAACGTCGATGAACACCTGCACGGGTTGCCGTGCCTGCACAATTACGTGAATGGTGAACTTGTCGCCACGTACCCCAGCAATCCGGTAGCCCGTAGCCAGGGGTTGGCTGGCCCCGAAGTAGCCGCTTTCGCGGTAGGGGACGGTGATGTTAATCGAATTATGGAGGGCACGTTGGGCGGCATTTTGCCAATCGAGACCCAGGGCCGTTCGGTCGAGTTGAGCCGTTTTCAGCGACCGTTCATATAACTCGTGGGGCGATGCCGTACGGAACAGGCCGGGACCACTACCTGTGCAAGCCGCCGCCAGCAGGGTCAGAATGAAGAGGTAAAGAAGCTGTTTTTTCATCACTCCTTAAACGACCCGCTCGCGGTGGTATTTTAGGCGCGAGAGATACACCACCATACCGAAGCCAATAAACAGGCTCAGATAGGGCGAAAGAAATGAGGCCAGTGCCGCCACTACGTACGTTATGATACTGATAACCAAGCCTAAGCGCACGGTTTGCACCTTCACGTCGGCAGCGGGGCGTTTCAGCAGGTAGTAGTCAGTCGTAGCGTGGGTCCACATCAGGTAGAGCGAGGCGCAGATGCCCGCAAACAGGAACATGTACACGAACCCCGCCAGCGTCATGGCGTCGGTGGCGATGTAGTTCGACATCAGCGAGGTGGTGAACGGGATGGTGCTTACCAGCAGCAGGTGCAGCCCGTTGTAGTACATAAACCGGCTGTCGCTCCGCCGAATGACGTTATACATCCGGTGGTGGTTGACCCAGATAATGAAAATAGTGGCGAAGCTAAGCCCAAAGGCGATGTAGGCGGGCCACTGTTTGGCCAGGGCATGAAGCAGCATCAGGCTGCTATAGTCGCCGGTGGGGTGTTGGGGGGCCTTCAGTTCAAACGTCAGCAGCGTAATGTCGATGGCAAAGACCCCGTCGCTAAAGGCCTCCATCCGGACGGTTTCGTTTTCCTGAAAATTACTGGGTTGTTGGGTCATCCGTTACGCCGTGGCAGCCCCAAGTGGAAGCCTGCCTACTGACTAACCAATGCCAGCCGCAATGGTTGGCTTGCTGGTATATGCCCTCACGGCTACACCTAAAAAAGCCCCCATACGCTGAGCGTGTGAGGGCCGTTGATAGAAAGGCAGGATGGACTGGTCTACCGGATGGCTTCGTAGCCGTAGGCCCCCAGCCCCGTCATGGCCACGATGCGACCTTTGCCGCTCCCACTGCCCGGTACGGCCACGCACACGCCGTAGAAAAAGGCACCTGAATCCTTAGCCTCATCGGGTGATTTGAGCCGCCAGAGGTGTTGGCCCGTGCTGGCATCAATGGCGTGAAGCTTGCCATCGCCACCGCCCAGGAAATAAAGCACACCGTTGAGGTAGCTGATGGGCGACGACGACCCGGAGCTTTCTTCTTTCCAGATCTGGCGACCTGTGTTGGGGTCCAGACAATAGGTGTAACGGTCACTATTGGTGGTGAAGATCTTCCCATCAGCAATAGTAAAACCAGATAGGGCAAAACCCTGCGAAAAGGGCACCGACCAAATCTCTTCCCCCGTCAACACATCATGGCAGTGCATACTGCGTCCCGAAGTATGATATATCCGTCCGTTGTAGAGCTTAGCCCATGTGATGTTGGAGAACCGGCTGGGTCCATTAAGAATTGCCCGCTCGTACACCCATCTTTTTTGCGTGTAATTATACAGACCCATGGCTGTCTGGTAAAGGCTACCGGTCTTGGTGGGGTCAATAAACAACACGGCTATCATGGTGTCTTTTCCCGCCACAAAAGGCAATTCGCGCTCGATGTATCCGTATTGAAAACTTCCCGGATCGTATTCTGTGCGATCATAAACTGGCCGTACTATTGGTTTCTCAATAGGGTCTCCGAGTAGTTGTCCAACATAAAGTTCCTCCCCAAGCTGAGAGTTATCGGCCCGGCCAGAATTGATGAACATATTGCCAAGTCCTGTGCAAACATCAAAGCGGTTGAGATCAACTCTATGTTTCCAAAACGTAGCCCCTTTGTCCAGATCAATACAGTAAGTACTTGAACTGAATGTAAACATCAGTTTATTTTGATACACATGATATTGGTCTTCACTTATTGATATGGGGTCTAGATAAGTAGGGTTGGTTCTTAACCCCAGCAAGTCACTCCACATCCAGTCTACTTTACCTGTCTCGCTATCGAGGCCAGCCAGGTAGCGTCTGTTAGCTTTGTTGGCACCCACCACCACTTTGGTGCCGTCATAGATGATTTGAGCCGCCGTGACGACCTCAATGAGTTCCTTATTGTCGGAGAGGGAAGTATACCACAA
>JBBRMP010000217.1:0-9325 GCA_038230755.1 Cytophagales bacterium
CAACGTGGCGCACTGGTGGGGCAGTTTCTGGGCGAAGCCGGGCTGGTAACTGCCGTGGCCGTGGGGCTATCGCCGCTGCTGGCCGAGGCATTGTTGCCCCTCTTCAACGACGTGGCCGCCAAGACGCTGACGATCCCGTATCAATTGCCTGTTTTCTGGCTGGTGCTGGTGGGCATTCTGGTGCTGGTGAGCTTATTGGCGGGCCTGTATCCCGCGTTTGTACTGTCGTCGTTTACCCCGGTGCGGGTGCTGAAAGGAGCCGCACCGGGGCAGTCGGGGCGCGGATTTCGGCAGAGTTTGGTGGTGGGACAATTTGTGTTGTCCACGGCACTCATCATTGGCACACTGGTCATTTACAGGCAGTTATCGTTTATCCAAAACGCCCGCCTCGGTTTCGATAAGTCACAGCTACTGTACGTCCGGCTCAAAGGCGACCTGAAATTCAAGGCATCGCCCTTCCGCGAACAGGTGGCGCAGTTGCCCGGCGTGGCGCAGGCATCGCTCACCACGAGCGATCTGGTCGACATCAATAATCAGAATAACATCGAGTGGGAAGATCAGGCCCCGAAAGAAGAACTCCTGGTCACGCACATGAACGTCGATCCCACTTTTATGGCCACCACGGGCGTGTCGCTGGTATCGGGGCGCAATTTTTCGACGCAGATGCCGACTGATACGTCGCGGGTGCTGGGGGCGTATCTGGTCAACGAAACGGCGGCCAAACGCATGGGCTACACGGCCACGTCGGCGCTGGGTAAGCAGGTAAAATTCTGGGGTGTTTCGGGCAAGATTGTGGGGGTGCTGCACGACTTCCATTTCCGGCCACTCCGGGTGGCCATCGAGCCGTTCATTTTCCGGTTTCAGCCCACCAACCCCTATTTCAACATGCTGGTGAAAACCCGGCCCGACAACCTGCCCAAAACGCTGGCCAGCCTGACTAAGCTTTACAAAAAAGCGAACCCCGCCGACCCGCTCACCTATGGTTTTGTGGATCAGGATTTGGACAGGCAGTACCGCTCTGAGCAGCGCACGGGCCGCATTATTCTGTACTTCTCGGTGCTGGCTATTCTGATTTCATGCCTCGGTCTGTTTGGTCTGGCCGCGTTTACCGCCGAAATGCGGACAAAGGAAATTGGCGTCCGCAAGGTGCTGGGAGCGTCGGTGGGGAGCATTGTGGCCCTGCTAAGTCAGGATTTCCTGAAGCTAGTGGTCATCGCCATCGTTATTGCCACGCCGTTGGCGTGGTGGGGCATGAACAAATGGCTACAGGATTTCGCCTACAAGATTGACCTCGGCTGGGGCATTTTCGCCGGGGCGGGTGCGGTGGCGGTAGGCATTGCCCTGCTCACGGTCAGTTTCCAGAGCATCAAAGCCGCCCTGGTGAACCCGGTGCAGAGTTTGCGTAGTGAGTAAAACAGCCCCCCAACCCCCGAAGGGGGAGGCTGTAAACGAATTCCCCCTTTGGGGGGTAGGGGGCCATTATGTCCTACATCGCTATTCCTATTCCCAACATCCCTGGCAAGCAGGAGATCGAAATTGAAGTAACCATCAATGGGCGACGATTTTGTGCCCATCACCTTCGTGCGTAGGGAAGACCTTGCCATCCAACGCCACTTATGCCAACTGGTTTAACTTTCTGATTTACTGACCGTTATGATCCGTAACTACTTCACCATCGCCCTGCGTAACCTGCGCAAGAACCAGGCCTATACCCTCATCAACGTGACGGGACTGGCCCTGGGGCTGGGTTGTGCGCTGCTGATTTTTGCTCTGGTGCGCTACCATTACCAAACCGACCGGCACCACGCCAACGCCGACCGGATTTACCAGATCTCGTCGAAATTCAGCCTGCCCGACGGTGAATTTTTCACCCCCGGTGTGCCGATGGCTTTCGGCAAAGCCCTCCGCACCGACTACCCCGATATGGAGCAGGTGGTAATGCTCGACGAGTGGGAGGAGCCAATGGTGGCCGTGCCTGCGGGCAACCAAACCGAGACAAAGTTTAAAGAGACCGACAAGGTAGCGGCCTTTGTTGAACCCGCTTACTTCAAACTCTTCGATTACACCTGGCTGTCGGGAGGTCCCGGTACGCTGGATCAGCCCGGGACGGTGGTGCTGGAGGCAAAGCTGGCGAAGCGGTATTTCGGCACTGAAAACGCCGTGGGCAAAACCCTGAAACTCGATGCCCGTTACCCCGTTCGAGTGGTGGGGGTTTTCGCCGACTACCATGACAACACCGACCTGAACTATCCCCTGATGGCCTCGTGGGCCTCGTGGGAGGGCGCGAAGGGGGAAAAGCTAGCTAATGAATTTGGCAGTACCAACAGCAGTACGCACTGCTTCGTGTTGCTCAACGACCGCTTCACCGCCGCCAACTGGGCGCAGCAGGTGCCTGCTTTCGTGAAAAAGCACCGGCCCAAAGCGGTCAACGTCACCTTCTTTCCTGCCCAACAACTAGCCGACGTGCATTTTAACACCAACCACAGTGGGGTAAGCCGGGGGTTACTGTCATCGCTGCTAGCTATTGGGCTGTTGCTCATTGGCACGGCCTGCATCAACTTCGTGAACCTGGCCACGGCGCAGGCCCTCAACCGCTCGCGGGAGGTGGGCGTGCGGAAGGTGCTGGGCAGCACGCGGGGGCAGTTGTTCGGACAGTTTTTGGGCGAAACCGCCCTTATCGTGGCTCTGGCTATGGGTCTGGGTCTGCTTTTGTTTAGCTACGGGCTGCAACTGGCGCAGACGTACCTGCACGGCGTGTTTAAGTTTACTTTCTACTACGAGCCAACGATGGTGCTTTGGCTGGTTCTTCTGTTGGTGCTGGTTGTCCTACTGGCAGGCCTGTACCCGGCGCTGGTGCTGGCAGGGTTTAAGCCCGTGGTGGCGCTGGCAGGTAAACTCACGGCGCGGCAGGCGGGGGGTGGTTTTACCGTGCGGCGGGGGCTGGTGGTGGCGCAGTTTGCCATTTCGCAGGTGCTCGTGATTGGGCTGGTGGTGGTGAGTAGTCAGCTCAATTACATCCGCACCAAAGACCTTGGTTTCCGCCAAAACGCCATACTGACCATCCGGCTACCCTTCGTGCCGGAGCAGGACAAGGCCAAAATGCGGACGTTCAGGCAACTGGCGCAGGCGCTGCCCAATGTGCAGAAATTCAGCTACTCGATGAGCGGCCCGCCGCAATCGGGTTGGACAAGCACCACGATCATCCGCTACGACACCCGAACGGAAGAGGAAAAATGGAATGCCCAACAGATGTATTTCGATGCTGACTACACCGATCTGTTTGGTCTTAAATTGGTGGCGGGCCGCAATCTCCAACCGTCCGACACGGCTCGGGAAGCCCTGGTCAACGAGACGTTTATGCGGAAGGTGGGCGCGAAAACCCCCGCCGACGTACTGGGCAAAGTAATCCACAAAAACGAAGGCCGTGACCATTATGAAATCGTGGGCGTGCTGAACGATTATAACCACTCGCCGCTAAACGAGGCCATCAACCCGATGTTTATCACTACCAGCGCCACAAACTATTACGCCGCCAACGTGCAGGTGCAGGCGGGCAATTATCAGCAGGTGATTGGGCAATTGGGAGCTATCTACAACCGCACGTACCCCGATAGTTATTTTGAGAGCCATTTTGTGGATGACGACATTGAAAAGAGCTACCAGCAGGAGCAGACGATGGGTAAACTCGTCAACTTTTTCGCTGCCGTGGCCCTGCTCATTGGGTGCATGGGGCTGTATGGGCTGTTGCTGTTTATGGTGTCGCAGAAGACTAAAGAGATTGGGGTGCGGAAGGTGCTGGGGGCCAGCATAGGTAGCATCCTGTGGCTATTTGGGCGGGAGTTTGCGCGGCTTATTGCCATCGCGTTTGTGCTGGCCGTGCCCGTGGCGTGGTGGGTCATGCGGGGCTGGCTACAGACGTTCCAATACAAAATTGATCTTGGTTGGGGCATATTCGCGCTGGCCTTACTGGCTACTAGTTTGGTAGCCGCCATCACCGTTTCCTTCCAGAGCATCCGCGCCGCGCTCATGAACCCGGTGAAGAGCCTACGAAGTGAATGATGATGGTTTAGGCACAGAGAACGCAGTGTTTTTATTCTAGTAAAAAGAAAAACGCTGCGTTCTCTGTGCCTCCGTGCTTAAACCATCATTGACTTACGCCGCTTCTAACTGCTGCACGTCAATTTTGGTCATTTGCATCATGGCAGCCATTACCCGTTTTGCTTTTTGCGGGTCTTCGTGCTGCAAGAGCCGTCCCAGCGCCGACGGAACGATTTGCCACGATACGCCAAACTTGTCTTTCAGCCAGCCGCATTGGCCTGGTGAACCGCCCGCCGATAATTTCTCCCAGAGTTCGTCCACCTCCTGCTGGTTTTCACAGTCAACAAACAGCGATATACCGTCGCTGAACGTAAAATGGGGACCACCGTTCAGCGCGAAGAATTCTTGCCCCCGCAATTGAAACGTAGCCGAGAGTACCGTTTCGCCAGAACGGGTGATGCGATTGATTGTTGAATCGGCAAAAATAGACGTGTAAAACGTCGCGGCGGCCTCGGCCTGGTTGTTAAACGTCAGGAATGTGGTGATCTTTTGCATGTTGTTTACCGCCAGTAAGGCATTTCGCCGTTGGTGAGCAGCGTTTGGCGGTTGCGGCCATCGAGGTCCAGTACCACAATACTCCGCACACCATTACCCGTGTTGTCGGTATTGGTGAAGATCAGCTTAGTACCCGTGGGGTCGTAGCGGGGATCGAGGTCGTTGGTGCCCGCAGGCTTGGTGGTGGTGTTGTTACCGTTGGCGGTGGTCGTCACCTCCGTCAGGGCATTGTTGCTTAGGTCCAGCCGGTAGATTCGGGCATCGACCTGCCGCCCCTGCTCGTTACGCACGTCGCCCTGGTCGATGGTAAACACCAATTGCTTCCCATCAATCGAGAATACAGGGTTGCCCACGCGGTTGTTAGTCCGGCTCAGGACCGTTTGGTTATCGCCGCCCAGAATTGGAATCAGGATCAACTCGTTGTTGTAGAACCCCGTCGTGGTCCGGGCCACGATTTTAGCCGCCTGCCCATTCCAGTTACAACCCGAAAACAAACGCCCGGCTGGGGCCGTGGCCACCGTCCGCAAACCCGTGCCGTCGGCTCGAATAGCGTAGAGTTTATCGCCCGACGGGTACACCAGTTGTGTACCATCTGGCGACCAGGTAAACGACAAATCCAGTGCCGACAGGCCCGATAGTGGCACCGTTGTTACCCGCCTTTGGCCACTACCGTCGGGATTCATGACATAAAGGTGCAGTTCGGCATCTACGTTCGAGATGTAAGCAATGAGCTTACGGTCTGGGGAGGCAATGGGCCGCCAGTTGTTACCAGTTGTCGTCAATTGCAGCGGGGTGTCGGTGCCATTGGCTGCCGCAAAAATTTGCAACGCACCACTCACCCTCCGAGCGAAGAGGTACGCCAACTCAGGAAACGCTCCCGTACGGAATGAGAACAGGGGGCTGTTCACCGTATTCACACCATCGCGGGCCGTAACCTGCCAATAGTACGTGACGTTGTAATCCAGATTTTTGACCACCACCGAATCGGCCAGAATGTTGGTGAACGACTGGGTGGCCGCCGTGCTACCCTCGCGGAACAACTGTACATCATAACGCAACGTATCGCGGCCCGGATCGGTAGCCGCCCATTTCAGGGTCAGACTGGTGGGTAGTCCTGTTGTGCCCGAACTGGGTTTCACGGCTGTGGGAATGCTGGGCGGTCGGTTCTGGCTGTTGTCTGTTACGAGCAAAATGGCAATCTGCGACACCGAACCGGTGCTGGCATCAACGGTGACTACTTCGGTGCGGTAAGGCGCCAGAACGGCCGTGATCGAGTATTTACCCGCCGCCAGACTGTCGAACTTAAAATTACCCGTCGAATCGGTTTCGGTGATCCGGCTGCCGGGACTGATGCGTACCAGTGCGCCTTTAACGGGTTTGCGGGTTGTGTTGAGCAACACCTGTCCCCGAACGCTGGTATATGTTAAGGGGTCCACCAGGGTGTCTTCGGTGCAACTCCACAGCCCCACCAATAGGGCTATCAGGGCAATCAAACTAACTTTATACATGGGTGATGTGGGTATAACTAAGGATTTTTAGGAATGGCCTTCGGTACAGCAGCCGGTGGCGGCACTGTGGGCGGCGCGGCTTGGGCAGGCGCGGCCTGGGCAGGCGAACTTTGCACGGGGGTCGTCTGGAGCTGGACGGGGGCTACAGACATGGGCTTAACCTTGCCCGGCTTTGATCGACCAAATCGGCCCAGATTGATGGTCAGGCCCAGGGTGCCGCGCAGGTAATAATCGTTGTAAAGCCCCGCCGTTACGCCGTCGAGCTGGTCGGAGAAAGGCAGGTGCGCCTCCATCATAGCCCGGAGACCGATCAGGCGGTTGGGGTTGTACTGCACACCCGCCCCGCCACTGGCTTCGGAATAGCGCTGACCCTGCAGGCTGTAGCCGCTTCGTCCGGGGTGTTGCACCAATCGGCTACCACCCACCGTAAACAGGGGCGACACCGGGTTGTTGGGCAAGGCCCGAAACAGAACGCTGGCCCCCAGGCTACTAAACTGCCGGTTTACGTCGCCGCTGGTCATGTTGCCGTTGGCCGCGTTGATCTGAATACCCACGGCGGGGGTCAGGTAGCCCTCCAGGGTGAGGCCATAACCGATGCGGGTGGCTTTCTGGTTGTAATCGCTGTAGAGCCGGGTGCCATCCAGGTAAGGCTGAATACTGAACCGGGTTGCGGCGGTCATACTGGCGCGGGTGCCGTAGACGTCGGTCTGGCTCATCTCAGTCTTTTCGCGCTCGTAGCTGTCCATGAGCGGCTTTGTCTGCGCCGCTGCCTTCTCCGATACCGACCACAGCCCATCCTGAATACCTTCTACGATGAGGGCATAGACGGCTTTTTCAATGGCTTCGGTCACGGCCATCTGGCCCGGCTCGGTGGTGGTAAAGCCCGTTTCAGCCTCCAGCAGCCGCTTGAAGCTCACAAACCGAAACACACTGGCATCGACTGATTGCGAGAGGATGGTTTTGGAGGTATAAATCGTCTTCAGAATCTTGCCCGACCGCGTAGCTACTGCCCGCAGATAGACCGTAACGCGGTCCTGTCGGTACTGTGTAGACCCACCCGACGAGAAGTACCGCAGCCCGGCCCCGCCCGTGATGATGTTGGCGTCGTAGGAAACGATGCCACCTTCCAGAATAATGCCCGCAAACAGCAGCGGAGGTAGGTTTTCACCCTCTTTATACTGAGCCACGCTGGAGCGCACGATCTTGCGTTCGTTGAGCAGGTTGGCCACGTTCTCGCGCTCGATGGGCGTAAACCAGTTGCTTTCTTCCAGGGCTTTCAGCAAAATATTGGTGGTGCCCTGCGAAATGGCCGTCGAGAAACTCGTGCCATTTTCCGACTGCTTGTACTGGCCGGTCTGGTCGCGGAATTTATAAACGGCGGCCACGATCTTGTCGCGGGCGGGGGGCAAACTGCGCAGGTTGGTTGTCACGGCAGTTTCCTCGCCCAGCCGGGCCGAACGGGGGCCGGTTGGCTGATGAAAGTAGGCTGCGCAGCCACTTAGTAGCAGCGGTAGCCCAATGGCCGCTAATCGGGCCACGGATTGGTAATAACGGTTCATAAGTTGGGTGGAAAAGCGACTCAGTAATACGGAACGGTTACGGTGGTTTCGCCGCCCTTACCGTCCACAATGCGGATCAGTACGCCATCGGCAGCGTTGGTGATCGTGACCTGGAAATCGCCGAACTGGTAGGTACCTTCTTTGAGGGTGGTCTCGCCAAACTGCTTGTTGAGCAGGTTGGAGGTGATGCGGCTAAGCAACTGGCGTTGCAGACTCGACGAGAAATCATCCAGCGATGAGGTGCTGCTGCGACCGTTGAGGCCATTGGCACTCGTGCGCTGGGCGGGGTCTTTGCTTTTGTCCTGGGCCTGTGCCGAGGAAAGCATCCACTGGTAATTGAAGGTGTTGCCCCCAAAAGCGGGGTTGTTGGGGCGGTAGACCAGTCCCTGCCCCCGCGCCGAGAGCGTGGCCAGGCTGACTAGCCCAATCAGGAAGAGTAGTATTTTTTTCATCGTTAATTGATAAAAAGAGAAAGCGTACTTAGTAAACGCCCGACCCGCGCTGATCGTCGCTGTCGAGTTGTCGCTGGGTTTCGGCGTAAGAATCGACATATTCCCGCACCACCTGAGCGGCGTAGACCGCCAGTTCTTCGATGGTGTCGATCCGGTTTTGTACAATCTGTTGAAACAGCAGCTCGTCGTTGACGGTGATGGAGATAATGCTGCCAATGCCCGAATTAGCGGGTAACTCATCCACGGCAATCAGAAACAGGTTCAGTTCAAATTCCAGCGGTTTGGTAAGCGCCACCTGCGCGGTATCGCCCGGTGTAGCGCCGGTGGCACCGGGTGCCAGCGCACCCACCGTTGCGGGTTGCCCCAGGGGTAAACCGCCATTTATTGCCGGGGAGCCTCCACTCGGGGCCAGATCTTGATAGGCACGGTAGAAAGCGTCGTAGAAATCGCGGCCCGTTTTAGAGCGGGTATTGTCGAGCAGCAGGCTTTCGGCGCTTTGCTCGGTCATGGCTTCTTCGCGCAATATCCCGTCCAGTTCACCCAGACCGGGCACGTCGGGGTCCTGCGCCAGCGCGGGGGTAGCCAGAGCCAGAAAGCAAAGAAGGAGGCTGTAAATACGTATCATGGCTACCGTCAATAGGTACTCGTCACAATAGCACGCGCCCCGCCCGACTGTTCGATCCGGATGGCCGAGGCCGAACCGCCGAAGGGCATACCCGTGCTGATGAGGCTGTTGTTGTTGCCGTTCTGGCGCAGGTCAAGCTGGGCACCGTTACCCCGTACCGAACTGATTTGCAGTTCATTGCCACTGCCCAACTGCTCGAGCCTATACGTATTCTGCGTACCATCCACCAGCAGGCTCAGCCGGTTATTGTCGCCCTGCTGCACAAAAGCGGCCCGGTTGCCAGCCTCGCCGCTGGCGTTGATATACTGGAGTTGGTTATTGCTGCCCTGTTGCGACAGCACCACCTGATTGGCCGCCGAAGCCACCGACTGACCACCCGCCACTATGGCTGACCGGTTGACTAAAGTGCCGGGGCTGACCTCTGTCCAGAATGCCTCGGACTGGACGTTGGTCTGCGCGGTGGCCCAATGAACAAGTCCAAGAAAAAGGAGGGAAAAGGATAGTTTTTTCATTTGATAAATCTACCAAATTGATGGCACAAACAGCAACTGACGGGGGCTACAAAGGCCAATTAGTTACCGGTCGGTA
>JBBRMP010000218.1:0-9289 GCA_038230755.1 Cytophagales bacterium
ATCATAGTATTTGGCAAATGAGTGTGCCAAGTCCGTAAATTCGCCAATTGATAAACCTGTTGACGCTTTATAAACGCGCTCTGTTTTGGCGTTTGGGAAGATACTGATTCGAGCAGACAATGTCTTAGCAGTCATATTAATAGCGAAAGGATACAAATATAATCGACTTGTTGATAATCAGGCTAAACAACTCTAGTGACTATTGCTCTTTAAATAAAATCCCGTTCGTTATCTTTAGCGGAGGTATTGAAACCGTTAATTGTTATACAAATAATAATACTTTATTTGGCTCTATTAATAGTAAAATTCTGTATCAGAACCTTGACAAGTTTTTGCTTAAAAAAGATATTCGAGTTTTATGTTTAGGGATAAATTTTGCCAAAAATGAATTCATGAATTTTTTACGCGAACTACATATAAATTTTTCATCGAAAGACGCATCTGTCAATTTATCAGAGGCTGATAAAAAATTTATAACTGAGTTGAGCGAAAAATATAAAGCTTCAAGCCAAGAATTAGATAGAGTTTTTGCAGAATTTACTCATTGGATGAATGAAAATGATAAATTGTTAACCTTCTCCATGGTTTCAAGTAAACTACCTAACTTGTTTCAACGTATAATCCCAAGAAGATGAAGATACTATTGCTTGACTACGGAAAGCCTGAAGCAAGGTATGATTGGAGCAAGCTGAAAGCTGAATTTGACATGACTATTATTTCGACGCCTTCCAGTTGGGAAGTAGCTGATTCAGTAGATGAAAAATTTCATGGCTTTATAGATGAAAGATTATCGAGCCGAGATTTTGATCTAATTTTCATTCCTGTTTCCGTAACGAATACGTATTCGTCTTACACAGGAATGAGATTGGGTATGCACTTGCGAGTAACAAACTTGCCGTCTCTTTCTCTCAAAAGAAGGTTGGTGCCAATCGTTTTTATGGGTTTTGAGACTGAACTCCAAGTTTTTAAACAATCTGAATACGCTCAATTTTTATTAACACCGTCAGTCTTTTACATTCAACACACAATTAAAGCAGTACAATATGTTGTAGAAAATATACCTTCTGTGGCTCCAATTGAGCTAAGTGACTTCTCAGAAAGCCTATCACTATATCCTATCAAACCAGAGCCTCATTTAGAAAGTAGCCACTCCTTGGCTAATGAATGGGGAGCATTTGAGTTAGATCGGCTTACGGTTAACTGTCTTAAAAATAATCCTACTAGTCTTGATTTTAACCTATATATAAAGTGGCTTGAATGTCAGTTTGGCTTAGATCGAGCAGCTTCAATTGAAGAGAGTTTAGCCATTCCGGAAAATACTTCTGATAAAAAAATACTGTTTATTGATGACGAATGGGATAAACGTTGGAATGAAGTATTAGTGAGGGTTTTTGAGAAGGCTAAGCAGTTTAAGTGTTTGAAGTTGACAAAAGGATTGAAGCGTGAGGAAGTCATAGAGTTAGCGAAAGCAGAAATTAAAAACACTGAATGGGATCTGATTCTTTTGGACTTACGGCTAACTGACAGCGATCATGACGGAAGATCAGCCGACTTCACTGGAGAGAAAATTCTTGAATTTATAAAGGGGACACAAGATACTATTGGACATAATCCAACTTTACCGGTTATTATATTCACTGCCTCGACGAAAGCGAGTATTATTGATAGCTTGTATGAAAAGGGTGCTGATGGACATTTTATTAAGCACAGCCCCTCCGACAGCCGAACTCCTGATAAAGTAAAGGAATCAGTTCAGAAATTCTTGGATAATATTAAAAACTGCCTTGACAAAGGAGCTTTGTTAAAACCTTATTGGAATCGTGTTGAGGAAATTAAAGTAGGCAACCTCATCAAAGGTAATGAGCGTACTATAAATGACCAAGAGACTAAGTTTGAGGAGCGGATTGTAGAGCGATTGACTATGTTTATTGGTTTGTTAAAGAAAGCTTACGAGCAAACGGACTTTGATCGGACTACGTTTTTCTATGATAAGTACGAAATAGCTTTTTTGACGCTTTGGAGCGTTCTAAATGAGCTTTCCGAATGCTATTTTGCCAAAATTGATCAATTTCGTCATTTTGAAGACAAAGATAATCCCAATTCTTATATATTTCTAAATCCTAATTTCAAAAAAATTGAGGTGTGTAATTGGTTCGTTAATTCCGTGAGCGGTACGCAAGAACAATTTATAGATCACACATCTACCCCCCTAGCCCAAGGTTCAAACTACAAACAATATGACGGCAAATATATTTTTGGCGAAAAATCTAGTCTAAAACTAAGAAGCAATTCCCCTTACTATTACTTCGACAGAACCCCTGCATTTGACACTACCAAGAAACCATATTCACAGGCTTTACAAATGCAAATGGCTTTTATACTGTACAAAAAATTTAATACAATGCGTCGGCAAGATAGAAATCCACTTCTTGAAAGTTTATACAAGCTAAATAAATTGAGAAATCAATTGTACTTAACTCATGGTGAAGGTATAGACACTGGCGAGTTCACAAAAACCTTGAGCGAAGTAGGGCCAAAAATCACTATCAGTGAAATCAACAGGCTTTTTGAGATAATATACGTTACAACAACGGGGCGAAGATTGAGTATGATTTGATCAATGCACGTCCGCTGCATTCCTAACGCCCACCTTTGCTATCGAACTAACTGATGTAGCATGCTATGACTGGCATTTTGTCCTGCTTTGAGAATCTGACGCTTCCTGACGATCAACAACGGGCGGCGTTGGCTATCGAGGATTTTTTGGCGGGCAACGATCCTATCTTTTTGCTGAAAGGATATGCCGGAACGGGCAAGACAACACTGCTGAGTTGCATTTGCAGGTACGTTGCCACGCTGGAACGCGGCGTACTGATGATGGCTCCTACTGGTCGTGCGGCCAAGGTGATGGCCGATAAAAGCAAGCTGCAAGCTGCCACCATCCACAAAAGCATTTATAATTTCCACGAATTGGAAACCATTGAGGTATCTGACGAAGAAAAGGAGGGATGGCAAACGTTTCAGTTTGTTTATACGCTTCGCAGCGATGCTGACATTGTTAGTCAGGTGTTCATTATTGATGAAGGCTCAATGGTGTCGGATGCCAAAGTGGAGAGCGAGTTTTTTCGGTTTGGGTCTGGTCAGGTGCTGAAAGACCTGTTGCGGTATTCAAAAGCAGGGCAGGCCAATGTTCGTACGCAGCTCATCTTTGTGGGCGATCCGGCTCAGCTACCTCCTGTTGGCATGGCTTTCTCGCCTGCGCTGGATGCCGGTTACTTTGCCAGCACCTACAACCTGACAGCTCGTAGTGCCGAGTTAGAGCAAGTTGTCCGGCAGGGCGAGCAGAGTGGTATTTTGGCCTTAGCCACGCAGGTACGTCACTGTATCAAGGCGAATCGCTTCAACCATTTTGCCATTACTGCCAACGAAACCGACGTACAAAATATGGCATGGAACCAGTTTATGCCCGCCTACCAACTGGCTCACACCCGAAAGATTGTCATTTGCTATAAAAACAAAACTGCCAAAGACCTGAGCGAACGAATTCGGGCCGAGCTGTTTGGTTCCGACGCGCCTGCCCTACAAAAAGGAGACATGATTGTGGTAGGCATGAACAACTTCCAGTTGGGGGTGATGAATGGCACCTTTGGCATGATCTCGGCGATAAAGGATGACGTTATCGAACGGAAGTACACCGTTATCCGTGAGACCGGACCTGAGACCGGTGTCTTTCGCTGGCAGAAGGTGGAGGTAATGTTCAGGGGCGATGATAATCAACCCCGGCTGGTTGAAACATGGCTTCTCGAAAACTTCCTTTTGTCGGATGAGTCACGGCTCGATTCCGTGGAAAGTCAGGCACTTTACGTCGATTTTGTGATTCGCTACAAAGACGGGAAAAAGATGCCGGTCGGTTTTACCAAGACACCTGAGTTTAAAGAGGCATTACGGGATGACCCCTTCTTCAACGCGTTGATGGTTAAGTACGGCTATGCGGTCACCTGCCACAAAGCGCAGGGTAGTGAGTGGCCGGATGTGTTTGTCTGTTTCGATTATTCAAATACCCCCGGATTCGACCCTTTGGAAGACGAACAGAATGTCGGCCAACTGACCAACAGTTCGTTTTATCGTTGGGCGTACACCGCTATTACGCGGGGTAGTAGCCGACTTCTGGCAATCAAACCACCTCGTTTTTCGGTGTTTTCCAAGCTGGTATGGATTGATGTTCCGCTGGCTACTTCGTTTTTAGCGACGCAAGGTGTTGATACAACAACGATTGTATGGACAGCCACAGAAGATAACTGGCTTAGCACGTTGAACGCCGCCGGTCGGTCTGAGCCAATTCAGGTTAAGCTACTTGAGATTAGGCACCGCCTGCAACCGCTTGGTATTCAGATTCAGTCGGTTCTACAGAAGCCGTATCAGGAGCACCTCACGCTTGTGCGGGCTGGTGAAACAGTGCAACTGGTTTTGCACGTCAATGGGAACGATAAATTCAAATCGTATCTGATACAGCGAGGCGATAAATCGCTCGCAGAAATAGTACGCAGCACCCTTAACCAACCCCTTTCTATATCCATTGAACGGGCAACACAACCTGCAACCGTAGACCCGGCAGTTGAGTACGCTCCCACATCTGGTCAGCCGCAATTAGCCATTTTGTTTGAGCAGATTGGTCGGTACACCAACAGCAAAGGGATCACTATTACCGGCATCAAGCCGATGGCCTACCGGGAACGTTACGAGTTTAAGCGCAATAATGACGAAGCAGTAATTGATTTCGTCTACGATGATCAGGGCTTTTTCAAGGAGGCTCGACCAATGGCTAACCAATGCCGGGGCGCACAATTACTAGACGATCTTCATCAACTAATTCACTTCCTGAAACATTGATATGCCAGAGTCTGATATGAACCTCACCGTGCGCGATGGTTACGTTCGTCGTTTTGTTCCTAATCCGGAAACGGCTAAAACCGCTAAAGATGTTACTGACCTTCGCAAACAGGGTCAGCTTAACGAAGCATTCGGCCTGGCGACGGAATTGCTTGCTGTTGAGCCGGATAACGTCTGGACGAAGCGGGCGATGGGCTGGGTACGTTACGAACGGCTGAAAGCGGTAGCTAAGAGCAAAGCATCAGACGAGTTCATTCAGGAATGGACTGCTTTGTCGGCCCTCGTTGCCACCAATCCGGCTGACGAAACTATGCTTACCAATCAGGCTATCTGGCAGGTAATTATCCATCTTTTTGCAGTTGCCGAAACAAGTCAGGCCAACCAGGTACTCAATACCGTCTTTGAATCAGTGCAACAATGGTCTTCTGAAAAACCATCGGATTTGCATTCGGCCCTGCTACGGGCAGTTCTGAAAGCTGGAAAAACCTGGACGGGTTTAGCTGATTTTGTGGTATGGTGGGGGTTGGGTAATCTGCGCCCTGAAGACTATTTGCCCGGCCTGACCAATAATGGCAAAAAGATGATGTCGCTGGCAGAACAGGCTTATATCGCCTACGCGAAGCAGGTGTTGAATAGCCCTGAACAAATGGTTGTTCGTGCATTGATTGTTGATTTGGAAGTGCTTCACCAGCAACATCCGGAATACCAGTATCCACCCTATTATCAGGCTAAGTTACTGGTGGCAACGGGTTCCAAAGAAGAAGCAATGACCAAATTGTTGCCCTTTGCGCGGCGGAAGCAGGGTGAATTCTGGCTCTGGGATCTTCTGGCTGAACTTTACAACGACGAACCTGAAAAAGCGATTGCCTGCTTATGTCGGGCTGTTAGCTGCCCGCTGGCGCAGGAGAAGTTTTTAGTTAACGCACGAAATGGGTTGGCTCGCAAACTCAATGAAGGGGGGAAGATTAACGAAGCGTTGACTGAATTGACCAAATCAATTGAGGCAAGAAAAGCCGAAGGATGGCGTGTAGTAGACACGTTGACTTCTGAGATGGAGAAGTTACAAACCAAAGGTGCAGTTGTGCTGTCTGATAACAAGGCGTTATACCGTCAGTACCGACCACTGACTGACGAGTTATTGTATGCCGGTGTGCCTGAGCAAATTGGTGTGGTGACGTACCTGAATACGGATAAAAAAGTGGCTCATTTTAACGTAAGCCGCACAGTTTCAAGCCATTTTAAATTCGAGGATAGTATGGCTCGTGTTAAACTAGGCGATTTTGTGGCTGTTCGATTAGAAGAACGGACAGGAAAAGAAGGGAAATTCTGGGTACCTGTATGTGCAAAATTGACTGACGAACAACCATCCAGTACACTATTTAAATTATTCTCAGGACCAGTCAGTATACCTGATGGGAAAAATTTTGGCTTTGTTGATGACGTTTTTTTAAATCCTGCTTTGTTGAACGGATGTGAAAATGGAGCAGTATTTTCTGGGTCAGCCTTGTGGGTGTTTGATAAATTGAAGAGCAGAGACACATGGAAGATTATCTCCGTTGCCAAGACAGACGAATGACATATAGCAAGCCATAGTTGTGAGTTGCTTCTATAAAACTACTCATTGGGCCAAATGAGTCAGGCCCTATATGCCGTAGGTGGGCAGTACCGGCGCAATATGTAAGGGCTTTTTCCACATTCATGCCCATTTTTGCACCATGACTCTCGAATCCCTCCGTAACGGCATCGATGCCCTTGATGATCAACTGCTGGACCTGCTCAACCAGCGCATGGAACTGGTACGCAAAGTGGGCGAGGTGAAGCGCACGGCCAACACCGTGATCTACCGCCCCGAACGCGAAAAGCAGATTCTCGACCGGCTCCATAACCAGAACAGCGGCTTACTAAACCGGTCGGCTATCGAGGCCATCTTTCTGGAAATCTTCGCCGTGTCGCGCAACCTCGAACTGCCCGAACGGGTGGCGTATCTGGGGCCGGAAGGGAGCTTCACGCATCAGGCCGCCGAGAGCCGGTTTGGGGCCATGAGCGCCTACACGGCCCTGCCCACGATCCGGTCGGTGTTCGAGAGTGTGGAAACGGGGCGGTCGCGGTTTGGGGTGGTGCCCATCGAAAACAACCAGGAGGGGGTGGTGAGCGAGGCCATTGATTTACTGCTGGAAAAAGACCTGCGCATTGCCGCCGAAGCCCAGATTCCGGTGCATTTCACCTTCGCGACCCAGACCGAAAACCTCGCCGAGATCACCCATATCTATTCCAAAGATATCGCGTTCCGGCAGTGCAGCCGCTTTTTGGCCGATACCTTCGACGGCATGAAGGCTGAATTTGTCCCCGTCGAATCAACCTCGAAGGCGGCGAAGATGGCGGCACAAAACCCCAAAACGGCGGCCCTCTGCTCGCACATAGCGGCCAAACTCTTCGACGTGCCGGTGCTGTTCGACAACATCGAAGACAGCGACCTGAACCGGACGCGGTTCCTGATTCTGGCCAAAGATTTTGTGAATCAACCCAGCGGCCAGGACAAAACCACGCTTATTGCCAAATTACCCAACACCGAATCGCCGGGGGTACTCGCCGAGTTTTTGCAGGAATTCAACGCCCGCCGCATCAATATTACCAAGATCGAAAGTCGCCCGTTGCGCAACGGGGCCACGTTCCAGTACTGGTTTCTCCTCGAATGCGAAGGTCACGCCGACGAACCGCAACTCCAGGAAATTCTGCACCACCACACCGCCGACGTGAAGTTGCTGGGCAGCTATGTGCGGGTGTCTTGAAGGGAGTCGTAAGTGGTTGATAGTCGTAAGTCGTAAGTGGGCTTCCTCGCGAAGCTACTTCCGCGTTAGCCCTCTTACGACTTACGACTATCAACCACTTACGATTTAAACTGCTACCGCCTTCCGGTACGGTTTCAACCCGTAAGTATAGGCGCAGAGAGCGAGGAGCCCGCTACAGGAGCTTACAATAGCCAGCGAATACCGAATGGCTAGTTCGTCGTGGAAAACGTAATCGGTGAGGAGGGCGACGGAGGTGGGTCCGAAGCCCAGGGCGATGATGTTGAGGATGAATAAATACACTGCTGAGGCTAGCGCACGGGCTTGGTTGGGCATAATAGACTGAATCGCTGCCGACGAGGCCCCAAAGGGGAACGCCACAAAAAAGCACGGAATGGGCAGCAACGCCATTGCCATCGTGGGGTTGGTAATCAGCGGATAACACCCACCCAACGCTACCCCAATGGCCGAATACACCCCGATTCGCAGCTTGCCGTCGGTGATGCCCCGGCGCGTGAGTTTGTCGGCGTAGCGACCACCCAGCAGAATGCCCGACGTGGAGAAAATGGCCACTACGGTACCGTAGAAGGCCCCCGCTTTGCCAATGGTCCAGCCGAAAGTGCGGACAAAATAGGTGGGTGCCCAGGCCGATGAGGCGTACGCTGCCAGCGACAGAAACGTGATGCCGAGGGTTACGCTCAGAAATGCCGCCTGCTTTTGCCGAATCAACCCCAGCACATCGCTTACCGATAGGTGCTGCACTTGCCCGCCCGCGTTGATGAGCATACCCCGCCGGATTGGCTCTTTCACCGTGAGCACCAGCAGCGAAATAAGCAGCCCCGGCAGGCCGATGTAGAAAAACAGCGTTTGCCACCCAAACACCTCGCCAATGATGGGCAGCGTGACCAGGTGCGGAGCCGTGCCGCCACTGCTCACCAGCCAGGCCCCCAACAACACCGCAATACCCGAACCGATGTATATCCCCGCCGAATAAACGCTGATGGCCGTGGCCAATTTCTCTTTCGGAAAATAGTCGGCCAACATGGAATAGGCGGCGGGCGAGAGCGTTGCTTCACCCACGCCAACACCCACGCGGGCCAGAAAAAACTGCCCGTAGCCCCGCGCCACGCCACATAGGGCGGTCATCAGGCTCCAGACGGCAATGCCAGCTACTACCAGGTTGCGGCGATTGCGCCGGTCGGCCCAGCGGCCAACGGGCACCCCCAGCAGGGTGTAGAACAAGGCGAAACTGAGGCCCATGAGTAGGCTAACCTGCGTGTCGGAGAGATGGAAATCGCGTTTAATGGGTGCTACCAGCAGACTCAGAATTTGCCGGTCAATGAACGACGAGATGTAAGCCAGCAGCAAAATAATAACGGTATACCAACCCGCACGGAGCGAAGGCGGCGGAACGGTTTGTGGGGTAGCAGCAGGGATCATGGAGAGAGAGGTTTAGGAGGTTGGTACTATCAAAGGAGGCACTGGTATTGCTGGTATGGAATCGGGCCTTTGTAGAACACGTCACCCACGGGCTGCAACCCCCGACGGGCATAGAACGAGGCGGCACTCAGTCGGGCATCGCAACATAACAGATTGGTGTTCAATTGCTTTGC
>JBBRMP010000219.1:0-9237 GCA_038230755.1 Cytophagales bacterium
ACGGCGGCGGTTGCCAACCGGCTGGGGCGGCGGTTTATTCACGCCGACGTCAATATCAACAGCATTCAGACCGTCCGCGACCGGCTGGCCGCCACCAAGGCCGTCTTCAGCGTGCTGGAAGTGAAAGACGGCGTGTCGCTGTTTCGTAATCCCGTGCAAACGATGGACAAACTGCGCGGGCTGATTCCGGGCCTGCGCCGCGAGGCCGGGTTGGCCGCCTTTTGGGCCGGTGCCCTGCAAGACAGCAAAGCGGGGATGGTGCCGGTTTACCTGCCCAACCTGCTCGACCACAGCACCAAAGTACTCGACATTCCGCTCGTGAATCAGATCGTGTATCAGGCCCTGCCGAGCCTACCCGACGGCGTAAAGCGCGTGGTGATTTATTACGTAGACATCGACGACGCCAAAGCCGTGCAAGCCTACATCGACGAGGCCCCTACGGATATTGCCGTTGACCTCCGCGACCTGAAAACCGTCTTGGACGAGGTAGTACTAAACGACGAAGCTGACTACGCTCTCACCGAAATAGAAGGTCAGTACACCCTGACAATCAGTGGTTTCCGGTCGGATCGGCTCATGCAGAAGATTACCGACTACAACGCCAAACGGGGCGTAGCCTCGCCCGCCGACGGCCAACTCACGTTGGATGACGCCGACATCGACGAGCCAGACGAAGCCGCCGAAACGGTGGTGACAACGGGCAAAAAGAAAGCCATCAAGTTCCAGCCCATCACCATCAGCGATGAGGGGCTGGAACTGATCGAGTACCTCAGCCTGGATTGCACCACCGCCGATGGTCCGTGGCAAAGCGCCGTTGACCTGAAAATAGACAAGAAGGGCTACGTTGTGCTGAATGGCAAAAAAACGGGCCAATTCTGGGACGGCACCATCAGCAGCGCGGCCCGCCCCCTGCGGCTGAAAGTGCGCAACATTGCCGGCGACGAGAGCGTAATCACCCTGCCACAGGACTAGTCAGCGTCCAACAAATCCATACCTGCTAATCGACCCTGCATGACAGCGGCGATGCCCTGCGCTCGAAGTAAGGCTTCCTGGGTACGTTCGCCCACGAAGTGCTCAGTCAGGGTTTGGCGGAATAGGGCCAGCCAAATAGCAGGGCCACAAGTGTACAGGACGAGATGAAGACGTGGCGCATAGTGAGGTATCGGTTTACCCCGAAAAATACGCTTTAATCGGTATGCAATGACAATCCCACGTGGTCCCGCACAAATGCTTCGCTGAACGCCTTGATCTCGTCGCGCACCTGGCGGTAGACTGCCATGACTTCGTCGGGGGTGCCGACGACTTTTGAGGGGTCGGTGAAGTTGTGGTGGGTGCGATCCCGTGGCGACGGACCGGGTCGGCCAATCCAGACGGGGCAACGCTCGGCGGCAGAATCGCAGACGGTAATCACAAAGTCGATGGGCAGGTTAGCGTATTCGTCCACGTGGTTGGACGTGTGGTGGCTGATGTCGATGCCGGCCTCGGCCATTACCTGCACGGCTTTGGGGTTCAGGCCGTGGGTTTCCACGCCCGCGCTGAACACCGTGGCCCGCTCCCCCGTGAAATGCTGAAGATACCCGTGCGCCATTTGCGAGCGCGTCGAATTACCCGTGCAAAGCACCAGAATGGTTTGTTTAAGCATAGAAGTCTGAGGTAAAAATTAGGCAAACGCAGGCATTTAGCAGCAACTGGGGTCTGAGGGTGAAAAGCCGGGCTGGGCCATCTGCACGGCTCTGGCTTCGCAGCAGGCAATGGTAACTGATTGACCCGGCTTTTCGGCGTAGAGCGTGATGCTGAAAATGCCCTTGCCATCCTGCTGGTAAGCCGAAATCTCGTCGGCGGCGAGGTAGTTGAGCAGCAGGTCGTGGGGGAGTTCAACTACCTTTTGCTTCTGAATCTGAAGGTTCACAAAGCCAGCATCGACCACCGTTTGCAGGTAATCGGCCTGCTGAATGGCGCCCGATACGCAACCGGCGTAGAGTTCGGCGTCGCGTTGCAGGCCGTCGGGCAGGGCACCGATCAATACGATGTCGGAGATGCTGAAATGGCCACCGGGCTTCAGAATGCGGAAGGTTTCGGCAAAGGCGAGGGCTTTGTTCGGCACCAGGTTCATGACGCAGTTGCTCACCACAACGTCGGCGAGGGCCGTGGGCAGGGGCATCTCCTCAATGTCGCCGTAGACGAATTCGACATTGGTGAAGCCGAGGGTTTTGGCGTTGCGGCGGGCGCGGTCAATCATGGGCGCAGTCATGTCGAGGCCAATGACCCGGCCTGTTTCGCCGGTTTCGGCGCGGGCCACAAAGCAGTCGTTGCCCGCCCCCGAACCGAGGTCAACCACCACGTCGCCGGGTTTAATCTGGGCAAACTGCGTGGGTAGGCCACAGCCCAGCCCCAAATCGGCTTCGGCGGCATAACCGGCCACGGTCGTGTATTCGTCGTTCATCAGAATACTGTACGACGCGTCGGTGTTGGCCGGGCCGCAGCAACTGGTGGGGCCGCAGCCGCAATCGACAGTTACGCCCTGCGCGTTGTCGGCAAGGGCAATCTCGGCGTATTTTTGGCGGACGATTTCTTTGAGCGCGTCGCCGGTTGGTTGGTTTGTAGTCGTCATGGGGTTGATTGGTTTATTGTAATATTACGATTGATTTTGGCAAAAAAAATAGTTGGTTAAGTGCCTCAGCAGCAGTTAGTTTCACTAATGAACACGTCGAAAAGTTGGCCGAATGTATCGCGGGCTTCTTCCCAGACGGGCTCGTTGATGCAGTAGCAAACGCGTGGCGGGTCAATGTCGCCTTTGATAATGCCAATGCGCTTGAGTTCCTTTAAATGCTGCGACACGGTGGCTTGTGCCAGTGGTAGCACATCCACAAGGTCACCACAAACGCAGGCTTTACGTTGGGCCAGCAGTTGCAAAATGGCTACCCGCGCCGGGTGCGCAAAGGCTTTGGCCAGTTCGGCAATGCGGCTTTGTTCAACCGTGAAGAGTTCTGTTTTGGTAACACCCATGCCCCAAAGGTACGGAAGATTTTAATAATCGTATTATTACGATGAATATTTTTTAACCCCGATGCATTACCTGATTTATAAGCCCTTCGGCATGTTGTCGCAATTCTCGAAGGAGGGCGACAAGCCAACGCTGGCCGATTTGCCCCACGTCCTCCGGCGCGACGTGTACCCCGTGGGCCGCCTCGACGCCGATTCGGAAGGGCTGCTGCTGCTAACCAGCGACAAGACCGTTAATCACCGCCTCCTCGACCCGCGCTTCGCCCACCCGCGCACCTATTACGTGCAGGTAGACGGTGCCATCACCGACGAAGCCATTCAGCAACTCGTTGACGGCGTGACGATTACGATTGATGGAAAACCGCATAACACCCTGCCCGCACAGGCCCAGCGACTGCCCGACGAACCCGATTTGCCCGCCCGCAACCCGCCCGTCCGGTTTCGCGCCAACATTCCCACGTCGTGGATTGCTTTGACGTTAACCGAAGGCAAAAATCGGCAGGTGCGCAAAATGACCGCCGCCGTGGGCTTCCCCACGCTCCGGCTCGTGCGCTGGTCTATTGGCCACCTCACCGCCGCCGGAATGCGCCCCGGCGAAGTGCGGGAGATTAAATCAATGAGTGAAGTAGTGACGGTCCGGCGTTCCGGTGATTAAATGAGTGATCATGTTGAAAATCTGCCTCTATGGCCCCGAAAGCGTGGGCAAGACGACGCTGGCCAAACAACTGGCCGACCATTACCAGACCGTTTACGTGCCCGAAGTGGCGCGGGACCTCATCACGTCCAACATCCTGACCACCGACGACTATGCCCGCATTGCAGTGGCCCAAACCGAAGCCATGCGCCGGGCCGAGCCGTTGGCCAACCGGGTGCTGATTTGCGACACCGATTTGCTTACTACCCAACTTTACGCCACCGTATATGGCGTTGCTCACCCCGCTATTTTAGACCAACTGGCCGCGCAGGAGCGGTTTGATGCTTATTTTCTGCTAAACACCGACGTACCCTGGGTGGCCGACGGACTGCGTGACCTGGGCCAGCGCCGTGTTGAGCTGTTTGCCTTGTTTGAGCAGGCGATACGGGAGCGCGGCGTGGCTTATACGCTCGTTTCTGGTGCCAATTATGACGCGCGCCGGGCATTGGTGATTAAGGTAATCGATGCACTTCTGGCCACTGCACAAGCCCGTGGAAGCGTGACCAACTAGTCAGTTCACCAGCAATAAAGTGGCCTCACAAACCGCTTCGTCAGTTTTTAGTTTCAACTAATAGTGCCTGATTACTCAGAAGTAAAACGGTAAAATAATCCATGCTTTGGTATGAATTGAGTTGATTTGATTGAAACACGCTCGTTAATGAATCAGGAATCTGGCGAAAAAGCCGCCACACCACTCACGTTCCTCCCTAAATCGCCCACTGGTATTTCTGGCTTAGACGAAATCACCGGCGGGGCCTGCCCAAAGGTCGTCCAACGCTGGTATGTGGGGCGGCTAGCTGTGGTAAAACATTACTTTCTGTTGAATTCGTGGTGCGCGGGGCGCTCGAATTTGGTGAACCCGGCGTGTTTATGGCGTTTGAAGAAAAAAGCGATGAACTAGCCACCAACGTGACCTCGCTGGGCTTTGACCTGGCCGACCTGCAAGCCCGGAAACTGCTTAAAATCGACCACGTTCATATTGACCGGAGTGAAATCGAAGAGACCGGCGAGTATGACCTCGAAGGCCTGTTTATCCGCCTCGGCTATGCTATCGACAGCATTGGTGCCCGGCGCGTGGTGCTCGACACCATCGAGAACCTGTTTTCGGGATTAACCAATCAGGCTGTGCTGCGGGCCGAACTACGCCGACTGTTTAACTGGCTGAAAGAAAAAGGCGTCACTACCATCATCACCGGCGAAAAGGGCGACGGGTCGCTCACGCGGCAGGGATTGGAAGAGTACGTATCCGACTGCGTGATTCTGCTCGACCACCGCGTGGCTAATCAGATTTCTACCCGGCTGCTGCGTATTGTCAAGTACCGGGGGTCAACCCACGGCACCAACGAATATCCGTTCCTTATCGATGAAGAGGGTATTTCGGTGATGCCCGTTACGTCGCTCACCCTCGACCATGCTGTTTCGTCGGAACGGCTCACGTCGGGTATTGCGGCACTCGATAAAATGCTCGACGGCAAAGGCTTTTTCCGGGGCAGCAGCGTGCTGGTGTCGGGTACGGCCGGGATTGGCAAATCGAGTATGGCGTCGACCTTCGCCTACGCCACCTGCCTGCACAACGAACGCTGTCTGTACTTCGCGTTTGAAGAATCGCCCCAGCAGATTGTCCGCAACATGCGCTCTATTGGGCTTGATCTACAACAGTTTGTCGACAGCGGACTCCTCCAGTTTCATGCGGCACGACCCACGCTGAATGGCCTTGAAATGCACCTGGTGGCTATTTATAAGCTGGTTAAAAAGACGAAACCAGCCATGGTCATCCTCGACCCGATCACCAGCCTGATTACGGTGGGAACGGTCAGCGAGGTAAAATCCATGTTGATTCGGCTGATCGATTTTCTGCAAAGTCAGCAAGTAACGGTCATGTTTACGGCCCTAACGCTGAACACCATCGTGAATGAACAAACCGACGAAGGCGTGTCGTCGCTGGTAGATGCATGGCTGCTGGTGCGCGACATCGAAAACAACGGCGAACGCAACCGGGGCCTGTACGTGATGAAATCGCGGGGCATGAAGCACTCCAATCAGGTCCGCGAATTTGTCATTACCGATGAGGGCCTCGACCTGATCGACGTTTATCTGGGTAGCGAAGGCGTATTGACCGGCTCGGCGCGGGTAGCACAACAGCTACAGGAGGTCACCGGCGAGGCCATCCGCGACCATGCCGTGAGCCGCAAAGACCGCGAAATTGAGCGGAAACGGACCGTGCTGGAGTCGAAGATTACGTCGCTAAAAGAAGAATTTGAGTCCGTTCAGGAAGAGCTGAACAAGGGCTACATCGAAGACGGCCTTCGGAGGGAGATGTTGGAAAAAAACCGGGAGCAAATGACCCGAACACGGCACAATGAATAGGTACTAAAAGAGACGCCATACACAAAACAACGTTATGCCAGAAACAGAAGAATTTTGGGAATTAAGGCTCTACGTAGCGGGTAAAACCGCCAAGTCGGTAGCGGCACTGACCAACCTGAAGCGGTACTGCGAAGAGCACTTACCCAACCAATATAAAATTGAGGTGATCGATCTGCTGGTGCAGCCGCAACTGGCGGAAGGTGATCAGATATTTGCCATCCCTACGCTGGTGAAAAAAGTGCCGGAACCGATTCGGAAAATAATCGGTGATCTCTCTGACGAAGAAAAAGTGCTGGTTGGGCTTAATATTCGCCCGGCGACCCGCTAGCATGAGCCAACAGTCAGAATCGTGGGATGCCGCTTTAGCTACGGCCGCTGAGCCGTACGTATTGCGCCTGTACATCGCGGGGGTATCAACTAATTCGGTGCGGGCACTGACCAATATCAAGCACATCTGCGAGACCCATTTGCCCGGGCGATACAGCCTGGAAATCATTGACGTATATCAGCAGAAAGAGTCGGCTGAGCAAGTGCAACTCATTGCGCTGCCCTTGCTAATCAAAGACCTGCCTTTGCCTGTACGACGACTTATCGGCGATTTGTCGAACACGGAAGTGGTACTAACTGCCCTTGGATTAGTATGAATGGTATGCCAACGCACGCGCAATTACTGGCCGAAAATGAGCAACTGCGCAATCAGCTAGCCGAAGCGACCGAAACCATAAATGCTATCCGGTCGGGTCAGGTAGATGCATTGGTGGTAGAGGGCGAGCAGGGGTATGAACTTTACACGCTGAAAACCGCCGACCAAACCTATCGGGTTTTCATTGAAACGATGAATGAGGGTGCCGTGACCCTGAATCAGGACGGCATGATCCTCTACGCCAATTCTATGTTTGCCACTATGGTCGGCCTGCCCCTGTCGAACGTGATTGGGCTTTCTTTCGGGCTTTTTGTTGCGCCTGACAACCAGCTATCCTTCAACCAGTTGCTTGAACAGGGCCGGATTCAAAACCATAAGCTCGAACTGGTACTCACGGGGAAAGACCGGGGGGTGGCCTGCCTTCTTTCGGTCACCGCTCTCGACCTCGACGATGGCCGTTGCCTGAGCGTTGTGCTGACCGATTTAACGGAGCAGATTGAGAATAGGAAACAATTGACGGTCAACAACGCGCGCCTTCTGGAAGCGGTCAATGCGTTGGAAGTCAGTAATTTGGCCTTAAATAGATCGAACAGAAATCTTCAGGAATTTGCCTACGTAGCCAGTCACGATCTGCAGGAGCCCCTCCGCAAAATTCAGCAGTTTGGTACTCTATTGAAGACAACGTACCTCGCCGAACTGGGTGCCGACGCGGTCGATTTGGTCAGTCGGATGGAATCGGCGGCCAGTCGAATGTCGGTGCTGATACACGACCTGCTCAACTATTCGCGCCTTACCAAGTCCATGAACGCGACCAAGGCCCAGTCTCTTAATGCGCTGGTGGAGGGGGTACTCATGGAGCTGGAACTGGTGGTGCAGGAGAAACGGGCCATTATTGAGGTTCAGGATCTTGGCACTGTCCCCGGCGAGCCTACTCAGCTGACGCAGGTGTTTCGGAATCTGCTGACCAATGCCCTAAAGTTTGTGGAACCGGGCACACGGCCCCATATCTGTATCACCCGGCAGGCGGTAGTCCGTACTGACTTGCCGACTGCTTACCAGCCCATTGGCGATCAGGCCTTGTTTTGCGCCATTCGGGTGGTCGACAACGGCATCGGATTCGACCCCCGGCAGGCCGAACGTATTTTTGGCACGTTTCAGCGACTACACGGTATGCGGCAATATCCCGGCACCGGCATTGGGCTGGCCATTGTGAAAAAGGTAGCCGAAAACCACGGTGGCTACGTTATGGCCGAAAGCAAACCCGGCGCAGGGGCAACGTTCACGCTGTTTCTGCCAGCCCCCTAGCCGACCCGTCGGACCGCCCCGAAGGGGGAACCCGCTTGCGCAAGCGTAGCTTCGCCACCGAAGGCTATTCATGCGCAAGCAGGTTCCCCCTTCGGGGCGGTCCGACGGGTCGGCTAGGGGGCTAGTGCCCCTTCCTTCAACGCATACGTTGACACGTTCAAATTCGTCAGGCCGTAGCTTTTTAGGACGAAATCGATCAGGCAAACGGCCACCACAATCATATCGACGCGCAGCTCGATCATGCCCGGCAGGGCCATACGCTGGGCACGGTTGCGGGTGGTGAGCAGTTCGTAATAATGGTAAAACGCCGCCAGCGGAAGGGCAAAAGCGGCCTGTTCTTTGGGGGGCCAATGGCCGGTTTCTTCGTGGAAATGCAGGTCTATCAGCGTATCGAACGAGCCCGATGAGCCCACCAGTACTGAGGGCGGATATTGATGCACGGCGTTGGTGAGGGGCAATAACTGCTCCTGCAAATAGCCGTGCAGCCGCGCAATACCTGGTTGGCTGATGAGCTCGCTTTCGGCCATAAACCGTTCCATAAGCCGCTGACCACCAATCTCGAAGCTCTGTTTCCAGAACACACGTTCGCGGTTGCCCAGGATAAATTCTACGCTGCCCCCGCCAATGTCCATTACCAAAGCCGTAGGTGCCGAATCGGATTCGGTTGTCAGATCAGCATCGAGCACCCCCGATGCGCGAACGCCCGCGTAGATCAGCGCGGCTTCTTCGTCGCCGGAAATCACGCGGATTTGCAGATCCGTTTCCTGCCGAATGATGTCAATAAATTCCTGTTGATTTTGCGCTACCCGAATGGCCGACGTGCCATAGACGGCCACGGTTTCGGGGGCAATCTGGTACTCGTCCAGCACCGTGCGGTAGTAGCGTAGCACGGTCAATGCCCGGTCAATGGCATCGGGCGAGATGATACGGTGGACGATGCCCCCGGCACCGCTGGCCGACCGACCGATTTTGGCGGGGCGGCTATCGCGGAAAAGGGTTTCGACGGGTTGGTTCGGTGTTTTTTCAACAATCAGCAGGTGGAATGTGTTGGTGCCGAGGTCAATGACTGCTTGTTTCATGCTATACTTTCAGCTACTTTTGCAGTCCGTTTTGCAAAACACAAAAATACCGGTATTACATGATTATCATTAACGTAAAAGAAAACGAGTCGATTGACAAAGCCCTGAAGCGGTTCAAGAAGAAGTTCGAAAAGACAGGTGTGTTG
>JBBRMP010000220.1:0-9237 GCA_038230755.1 Cytophagales bacterium
ATGGTCTGCACGGCACCCAATACGTCGGTGCTGTCGCGGTATGAAAATATCCAGGGGCCGCTGCCACTCAGGGCTACCGACAGTTTGGCCGTTTCACCCGCCAAAATTGCACTTGGCGTGGCCGACAGGGATGCCGTAGCCGTGCCCTGTACGGTCAGCAACGTAGGGCTGATGCTGCCGCTGATGGGTATTTTGGGGTTTGTAGCAATGACCCGCACCCAGTAGGTACCCACCGTAGTCGTGGCCGGAATAGTGCCCGAAATCTGGCCATTCCCCATCAATAGATTCCCCAGTTCAACGTAGTTCGCACTGGCCGTGTCCGTTACAGGGCGGGCCATCTGGAGGCGAAACGTATTGCCCGCGTTGAACGAGCCGGTGGTCTGAAAATTAGCCAGTAATGACGCTCCTGCGCATAACGTACTGCTGCTGAGACCAATCGTTTTAATCGTCGGCACCAATACGGTAATCGTAACTGCGCTCACGGGCAAGCCCGACCCGCACGAATTACTCACGTCGGCCACCTGATAGACCGTCGTTTTTTCGGGCAAAATCAGAATCATGGTGTCGTGCTGGGCGGTGCCGCTGAGGCCGTTCGAGAGTTTGAATCGGTATGGCCCCGCCCCGGTAAAGGTCAATTTTATGGGCACTTCCAGGCCCAGATTAGCCGTAGTGCTGCCCGTGAGGGCCAGCGTAGGCGCCGCCTGCACCACCACCCGGATGGCCAGCCGCTGACTGGTACAGCCATTGGTGTTGCCCTGAGCCACATAATACACGTCGCCATCCAGGTTTTTCGACACATTAAGGGTAGGTGGTGTGGGTGCGGCGGTCGAGGTAACGCTGTTGGGGTCAGTCCAGATTAGGTTGGTTCCCGTGGCTGTCAGTGACGAAGCTTTAGCGCCCCGGCAAAGCTCGATCCGTGGCGTGGCGGTAGTAGGAGTAGCTGCTGCGGGCGATACCGTCACCGTGACCGATGCCCGTGGCCCCTCGCAGCGATCCAGCGATTGCACCACCTCATATACGAACGTGCCGTTCTGGCTGGTGGCGGGCAAGGGGTTTGTGCCGCTCAGCGGCGTACCACTCTGGTCATACCACGCAATTTCCGCACCCGGCGTCGTTACGGTGGCTATCAGCGGGTTAGGCAGCTGATTCTGGCAATAGGCCACTGCTGTACTGGCCACAGATGGCAGCGCCGGGCGGGGCTTCACTTCCACAACCAGATACGTCACCGAGCCAGTTTGTTCGGGTGGATTGCAGCCTTTCTTATCGTCGATGACTACGTACCGAAAATTGTAGATCGCCTTGCCCGGTAGTGTGGGGTTTAGCATGGGGGACGTAAACGTTTTCTGCGCCGTGGGCGAAAGTCCATTACCCATATCATATTGAATCCGGTAATTATCCGGGGCAGTGTTGACCAGATCTGACAACGCCACGGACTTATCATTCTGGCAGAAGGTGTACTGGTACGTATTGGGCGAAATAAGTTGTACTGCCAGCGTAGGTGCGCCGGGTTGTGCCCGCACTGTGAGCGTAGTGCTGCTGGCTGACCCAATTATGGCGGGGCTGCTGGCCAATACCCGTACCCGATAGGCACTACCCGCAGTGGTTGTTGCCGGCATGGTAACCTGAAGCGAATACTGACCCGTACCGACGTCGAACGTGGGTGAGTTGGAGTTGGTCAGATTCATATGATCACTGCTAGTGCTGAGTTGTACCGTATACACATTGCCAAGGGCCACGGTACCCGTTTGGGTAAATGGCACCGTGAGTTGTGTACCTGCACAAACTGCGGTAACGGGTAATGGTAACGTAGTGATAGTGATCTGGGCTTGAAGCGAAAGCTGGGTAACGCCCAGCAGGAAAAATACTAAAGAAGGTATACGGTGTAGCATAGGCGTAGGTGCAGGCAACCTGAAATAGCCGGATAAACATATAGTAAGGCTACTGATTATGACGCAAAAAAGATATGCGGTCAATTGCTTTTACCGATAAAGTATACTCTCCACGCCTTCCGCTTAGGTCCGGCCAATTGGTTACAAAAGCCCATAGCTCAATACATAACATTGGCTTAATATACTTCTGATAGGGAGGGAATACCTTTGCACCGAAAATCGGCAATCTTTAAAAAGTTATAATCTGACAATGCCAGCCGATCTTTTAAAACGACACGACAGTTAACTGAAAATCAACTGCTTAAGATATGAAGAATTATGTTTATTGCTGGTTCACTACCCTTAGTTGTCTCCTATTTTCAATAACAGCTCAAGCACAAACGCCGGGCATCATCAAGGGACAAGTAACGGATCTACTGACGAAGGAAGCCCTTATCGGTGCCACTGTTCTGGTGAAAGGGACTGCATTGGGTGCCGCCACCGACATTGAAGGAAATTTCATAATCAACAAGGTACCAGCAGGCGTTCATACCGTCGTGCTTTCGGCGGTGGGCTATAAAACAAGCGAGATAGACAACATTACCGTTGAGCCGGACAAAATCACGCTGCTGAACACAACCCTGGCCACCGACCAGAAAAATCTGATGGAAGTGGTGGTGACGGCGTCGCGGAGAAACAACACAGAAGTGGCCGTGATTTCGCAGATTCGGCAGGCGCAGCAGGTGGTGAGCGGGGTATCGGCAGAACAGATTATTAAATCGCAGGACCGCGACGCTGCCGAAGTAGTTCGCCGCATTCCGGGCGTAACCATTGTGGATAACCGGTTTATCAACATCCGGGGGTTGAATGATCGTTACAATACGGTATGGCTCAACGACGCCGTAGCCCCGTCGTCGGAGACTGACCGGAAGGCTTTCTCGTTCGACATCATTCCCGCGAACCTGCTGGACCGGGTGCTTATTTTCAAAACACCCTCCCCCGAACTCCCAGGCGACTTTGCGGGCGGCATGGTGAAGGTGTATACCCGCCAACCCAGCTACACCGAACGGTCACTCAACATTAGCTTTACGGGCGGCTACCGGGCGGGTACCACGTTCAGCGACTTTCAGCAGGATGTGAAATACAGCAAAGACTGGCTTGGTTTCGGCGGCGCCGACCGCCAGTTGCCCACCGCTACGCCCGACGGCAACGGCCTGATTCCAACGGCGCAGGCGAAGGCCTTTCCGAATACGTATCCGCTCACAACCAGTTCGGCGATGCCTGACATGCGGTTTAACCTGAGCTACCTCACCGGCCTGAGACTGGGCAAAAAGTCGTTGGGTAGCCTGTCGGCCATCAGCTACTCTAACACGAACACCAATTTCAACATCGACCGGCTGGACGTGTATCAGAACAACGTTTTCAACCGCGACAGGCAGTTTGCCAACAATGTGCGGCTGGGTTTGCTGCAAAACTTCGTTTTTTCGCTCGGCAACGGCTCGAAACTGGAGTTTCGCAACATGCTCAACCAACTCTCGCGCAACCAGGTTACGCTGCGCAACCAGTATGACGAGACAGGGACCGATTTAGCCAAGTATAGCTATTCGATGGGCTACCAAAGCCGATTGGTATACAATGGCCAATTAGCTGGTAACCATACTATTAATTACAAAGGCGGCTTATCTGTCGACTGGGTACTGGGTTATGCATTGTCGAAACGCGACGAGCCTGATTTGCGGCGGCAAGAATACAACGCCACCAGCAAGCAGGCGATCTTGTTTACCAGTGGGGTAAACCTGTTTTCAGGCTCGCGGCTGTACCAAAACCTGAACGAAAACATCTACAGCCTCAACCTGAACCTGAAACAGAAATTCAGCGACAAGTTTGAATTGGCGGCAGGCACCTACATCGAAAATAAGGACCGGCAGTTTGTGGCACGGTTGTTCGGCTATTCGCTCTCGAACCTGAATCCTAACTACAATTCGCTCTTATCCAGGCAGATAGGCGACGTTTTCAACACCAGCAACGTGGACCGGGGTGCAGGTTTTGGCCTCGAAGAAGATGGGGCCAGTATCTCAGTGCGGCCCGGCGTGAAGCCCAACTACTCATACGATGCCGCGAATAAGCTGACCGCCGGTTACCTATCGGCCAACTATACTACCGACAAAGTAAAACTGCTGGTAGGTGCCCGGTTCGAGCATAACGTACAATCTATTGTGGCGGGCTTAAACGGTACGCCCATCAATGAAACCCGTACCACAGACAAACTGCTGCCGTCGGCTAACCTAAGCTATAACCTGACCGAAAAGGCGCTGATTCGGGCCGCCTACGGCCGCACACTAAACCGCCCTGAGTTTCGGGAGTGGGCGCCGTTTGTGTATTACGATTTCGACCTGAACGCCCTGACATATGGATCACTCTACAACGCCACGGCGGGCAATGGCTCACCAGGTACAGTGCTGAAAGTAGCCGATATCGACAACTTCGACCTGCGCTACGAATACTACCCGTCTGACGGGGAAAACATCCACTTCGGCGTATTCTACAAGCGGTTTACGAACCCCATCGAGTCGAGTATTGCCAACACCACCAACCTGGCCTTCACATTTATCAACGCGCCCAGTGCCTACGCGGCCGGTGTGGAGCTTGACATCAGGAAGAAGCTAAACTTCCTGGGTGGTCGTTTCTTTAACAACGCCACCCTCCTCTTCAACGGCTCACTGATTAAAAGTGAGGTGGCCATCGATGGGCGGGCTTCCTGGACGCCCAACCGCCAGTTGCAGGGGCAGTCGCCCTACGTAGTCAACACGGGCCTGTATTATAACGTGAAAAGCTGGCAGGTGTCGGCCCTCTATAATGTTTTTGGCCCACGCATCGTGTTTGTCGGTAGCGGCACCAATCCACCTTATTCAGAGGTGGTGGAAATGCCCCGCCACACCGTCGACATCACCATCAGCCGCGACATTTCCGAACGCTTTTCAATCAACGCGGGTGTGTCTGATTTGCTGAATCAGCGGGTGCTGTATTTGCAGGACGATCCGAACAAGAAAGACCTCAAATTCGACCGGGCTACTGATCCCCGTTTTATGGACTACCGCCGGGGCAGTTACTTTACGGCTGGCCTGCGTTACAAATTATTTTAGCACGCACGCCATCGGCCTTGTGTTCGCCTAAGCAAAAAGCCGCTCCAATCCAGGGGCGGCTTTTTGCTTAGGCGAACACAAGGCCGGAAATCAACGATGAGCGGTCGTCGGTTTCACAATTCGGTAATGTTCAAAAACGGCTACCCGGCTATGAAAAGCCTTGAAACGGGCTTGTGGCTTGCCTATGAAGCAACGGCGAGTTACGGGCAAGGCAGTTTCTTTAACAATTTCATAACGGTTTCGCCCCCTAATGTTCGCCACTACTTGGTCAACTTTGTGGTAGAATTAACCAATTCAATTCACCTAATGATCCGTATTCAAACGTCTTTTCGCCACGCACGCTTTGTGGTGAGCCTCCTAATGCTGGGTAGCCTGTTGATGGCATCCTGCAAGAAAAACCCTGATCCAGTGCCCGATCCGGTATTGGTCATTACCAGCATTTCGCCAGGTTCGGGCAAAGCTGACGACGCTGTGGTGATTACGGGTACCGCTTTCGATGCCACCCCTGCTACGAACGTTGTAAAATTTGGCACTACTCAGGCTACTGTGATTGGTGGTTCAACTACGGCCCTCACCGTGAAAGTACCCGCTGGTATCAACGGTACGTTTCCAGTTACCGTAACGACGCCCAAAGGCACCGCTACGTCAACGACTCAGTTTAACGTAACAACTACGCTGGTTAAAGACATCGTAAACGTAACAGGCGAGATTACAGCCAATACCACTTGGGATGCTACCAAGATTTACCTGCTCAACGGTTATGTATACGTAACGAGTGGTAACACGCTGACCATTCCGGCTGGTACGGTTATCAAAGGCGACAAACTTTCAAAGGGCACGCTGATCATTGAACCGGGTGCCAAAATCAACGCACAGGGCACGGCCGACAAACCGATTATCTTCACCTCGAACCTGGCCCCCGGCCTGCGTAACCTGGGCGACTGGGGTGGTCTGGTTCTTTGCGGCAAAGCCCCACATAACCTCGCCACTGGCGTTACCGACGCTGCCAACCTGCCCCAAATGGAAGGTGGCCCTCGCACACGGGTCTCAGCCGTTACGCCCGACCCTGCCGATAATTCAGGTGTACTGAGCTACGTACGGATCGAGTGGGCTGGTGTGGCTCTGTCGCCAAACAATGAAATCAACGGCCTGTCGCTCTATGCTGTGGGTTCGGGCACCAAGATGGACCACATTCAAGTCTCTTACGCCAACGATGACTCGATCGAGTGGTTTGGTGGCAACGTGAACATGAACTACCTGATTTGCTACCGCGGTATCGATGACGATTTTGATACCGACAACGGTTTTTCTGGCAACATTCAGTTTGGTTTGGGTGTACGTGACCTCACCATTGCTGACCAATCAGGCTCAAAAGGATTTGAGTCTGACAACAGTGGCACCAGCCCATACACGCAGATACCACAAACGTCGTGTGTATTCACCAACATGACCTTGCTGGGACCAACGGCTACTGCCCCAAACAGCACATCGACGGCTTACGGCGTGAAAGCAACTAAAGCCAATCCTGGTGCTGCTGCACCAAGTGCCAACTACGTATCAGGCGTGCATACCCGCCGCAACTCAGCGTTGAGCATGTTCAACTCGGTAGTAACGGGCTGGCCTGCTGGTGTGCTGATCGACTACAGCCTCACGGCTGGCAACCTGGCCGCTGGCCGGGCGGTAATGGCTAATAACATCATCGGTGGTAACCTGACGGGTACTGTCAATGGCGTGGCTAACTACAACCGCGATCTGATCTACTTAAGCGCCGTGGGTGCCGGTAGCTTAACGCCTATCACCACGCTAACCGATACGGCTGCGTTTGCCGCCGCCGTTGGTCCAGTTACGTACTTCCGCGCCAACAACAACCGCCGGTTGCTCACCACCGATGCGTTTGGCCTGACGAACGCCTTCGATTATGACCCAACGGTAACGGGTACCAAACCTGATGTAACGCCTGCGGCTGGCTCGCCTGCGCTGACAGGTTCGTCGTTCAGCAATGCCAAGCTAGGCGCTGCGTTTTTCGACAAAACGCCTACGTTCGTGGGTGCCGTTGGTACTGCCACAAACTTCACGACTGAGGCCTGGGTGAATTTCAGCCCACAGGCCGCCGTTTACCAGTAAGACAACCTGAATTCAACTGCATCAAAGCCTGAGCCTCATGCTCAGGCTTTTTTGTATTCCAGCGTAATTTTGCCCTTATGAAGTACTTCCTTTACGGCCTCTGTATGGCCACTACGCTAGCCGCCTGCACGGGCAAAAAAGCTGCTCAGCCGCCCGAACAGCCCCAAATAGCGGCCAAACTCCCCCTGCCCGATTCCATCGACCAAGCCGTACTTCGGTTTGAAAACCGGCTCGACGTCAAGATGAAACGGAAGGTATATGCACCTCAGCCGGGCAACCTGGTAACGCTCCAAAAATGGTTTGAATACGGCGACACCACGCGGCTCGTAAAACTCCGCGAAGAGGTCATTACCGGCACGACCAAAATGGAAGTGGTTCAGTATCATTTTCTGAACAACAAACTGGCTGAAGTGCATGATTACATTTACGACAAAGCCTGCGGTGGTGGCCAGCAGCAATGCATGAACGAAGCCAAATACTACTTCAGCCACAACACGCTGGCAAAGGCCATACAGCGCGCCGCCACTGGCACCATTGATTCGCTACCCGTAATTGAACGGGCCACATTTGCCCCATTTAAACCCAACAAAGCCACCCTGCAAATGCAGCAGACCAGACTGGCTGCTATCACCAAAAAATATGCTGTACTACCCTATCCCAAACCTCGCCCCGAACAGGGGTCGCCGGTACGCTGAACTGATGGGCAAAACGGATAGTAATCAAGTCGTAACCTACCCATAACACGGGGGTAACACTGCCGACGTACTTTCGCTGACCTATTCAGCCTTCTTTCCTAACTGAGTTTTTTAGTTCAATTCATATTGGTGTCGCGAAAAAGACCGGAGGCTTTGCTTTCGGTTTTTTTATGCACCTGTAGCTAAGAGTCTGGTGCCAAGGGTAAACAGTCCCCTTTGCTTCTGGTCTATCCTCTTAGCTACAAGTGCAGCTTCATGCCCTCATGCGAGGCTGTAAAGCCTAGCGACTCGTAGAACCGGAGGGCATCGGGGCGTTTTTTGTCGGCTGTGAGTTGTAGCAGGTGCGCCCCTCTTTGTTTGGCCCGCTCAATGGCATACTGAAAAATGGCTGTACCCAGGCCCTGTCCCCGGTGCGTGGCCTTCACCCGCACCGCCTCAATCTGCGCCCGCAGACCACCCCCGTAGGTCAGGTATTGGATAAACGTTAGTTGAAACGTACCCACCACTCCATCATCCATTTCCACCACCGTTAGCTCCTGTTGCGGGTCGGCGTGGATAAATCGAAACGCCTGTTGATAACGCTCGGGCAGGGGCGATTGAAACGTCTCCCGGTTAGCTCCCAGCGCATCGTCGGCGAGGAGTTGCACAAGGGCGGGCAGGTCGGCTTCAGTGGCAAGGCGATAGGTAAGGGGCATCTTTTTGAGGTCAGGATACGCGTGGCCAGAATACATCGTGTTGGTAACTGTGTTCTATGCTGTATGCCACTTTTCCCAGTCTTGGCTTTCCACTCGTTCCAGCAACACCAACCCGGCCTCGTCATAATAAAAACGCAGCCCCACGAAGGCCAGGTGTTGATTGAGCAGATCGTCGAGCGGGGCGATGCCGGTGATGCAGATGTCGAAATACCAGTCGAGGGGATTACCAGCTACGTCGGCTACGATGGCGCGGTAGTCGGCGTAAGTATAGCCAATGACCGGTTTGCCAAAACGGTTCCAGAGCAACCGCATCACGTCGTCCAATGAGCGGGCATGGGCCGTTTGGCGGCGGATGTGCAAATCGAGAATCAGCGAGACGATAGCTCCCTTGTGATAGACCGACACCTTGCGGTCGGGCACACCCTTCACGTAGCCATCCAGCCAGAGGTCATACGACGATTCAGCGAGCGACAGGGCAGCGTGATTAGCCTGCTCGAAATGCCGTTTCAGAATCACCAGCAACTCTTTAAGGTACGCCTCATCGTCGAAAACACCTGCCCGGCGTAGCATGAGGTCGCCGTAGTAGGTGGTGATGCCCTCGGCCACGAAGCAGGTGACGAAGTAGTTTTCGCGGGTATAATCATACGGCAACAGTTCGGCGGGGCGGATGCGGCAGATGTTCCAGGCGTGAAACAACTCGTGCGAAGCCACG
>JBBRMP010000221.1:0-9185 GCA_038230755.1 Cytophagales bacterium
AAAAGTATTTAATGTCTAAAAGTCAAGTAGTTGATTATCAGCACATTAAGATTTTTGCTTAGTTTAACTCATAAATTAGAAAAATTAGTAACTTGCTGATTGTCAGATAATTGGCTTGAATTTGCCTACCTAAACAGTTACTACTAAAAAACAATCCTTATGATGGGAAAAACTGTTACCACTCTGCTGTTAGCGATCTGCTCGATCATATCAAACGCCCAATTTGGCCCAAAAGTAGCTGGGCCTGTCACTTGGGAGGGCGTAACCATGACTGAAGGAGATACCCTTCATTTCGGTCGCGGAACACTGGCCAATGGACAATTTAGATTTTTGTTCAACAATCACGGAGACCATTTAGACGGATCAAATTTTACGCTACTCATCAGAAAGTTTTCAATCTGGCAGTCAGAAAAATTTGGAGAGCGGCATTATATTCTGTTCAGCTATCCGATTAATGGTGCTCACATAAGTGATTTGACGGGAGCTATCGATTCAGGTGAAGTATTGGCAATTAATAGCCATAAACTTCAATCAAAAAAACCGACCAGCATAGTTGTTGATGAATTGATCAAATTAAAACAACTTTTAGATAACGGTAGTTTGACTCAACAAGAATTTAACGATCAGAAAAAGAAATTACTGAATCAATAAACTTATGATTTAATTACTTATGCTGTTTTAATAACCACCAGTATAATTTCCCATTTTTCTATTTAGCAAAGTTTTGTTTCTGTGATGGCCTCGCGGCGCGAGGCCATCACAGAAACAAAAAACAAAACCTCACTTATATTCCGACGGAACAGTGCCGAACTGGTCGCGGAAGGCTTTGGTGAAGTAGGAAAGACTCTCGAACCCTACGCCAAAGGCCACTTCCGACACCGTGGCGCTGTGTTGGCGCAGCAGGTCGGCGGCACGTTGCAGGCGTAGTTGCCGGACAAATTCCGTAGCCGACTGGTTGGTCAACGCCTTCAGTTTCCGGTGAAGCTGCATCCGGCTCAGGTTAAGTTCGTTACTCAGCGTTTCCACGTCAAAGGCACTGTCAGACAGATGCACCTCCACCACGGCGATGGCCCGTTGGAGGAACCGCTCTTCCACCGACGACACCACCACGTCCGACGGTTTGAGGTGCAGTTCGCGGCTGAATCGGTCGCGTAGACGGCGGCGTTGTAACAGCAGTGCCTGCACCCGCGCCTGCAATTCCACGGGGTGAAATGGCTTGGCCAGGTAATCGTCGGCCCCGGTGCGCAGCCCCTCGATACGGCTGTCGACGTCGGCTTTGGCGGTGAGTAAAATGACCGGGATATGGTCGGTAACGGGATTCTGGCGGAGGCTTTTGCAGAAGGCAAGCCCATCCATATCGGGCATCATCAGGTCCGATACCACCATGTCGGGTAGGTTCTTTTCGGCCATTACGAGTCCCAAACGGCCATTTTCGGCTTCCAGCAGCCGGTAATTGCCCACAAACAACATCCGTAGGTATTCCCGCACGTCGGCATTGTCGTCGATGAACAGGAGCAGGGGTAACTCTGTTGCGTCGGGTAGATCGGCTGGGGGGACTTGCCCATTTGCGGCCAAAGGCGCAGCATTTTCTTCGGGCAAAAAAGACGCCGCCACCTCGTTCATGGCTACCGGTTCCGTTGTTTCGACAAGGGGCAGCGCAACCGTAAATAAGGCTCCTTCGCCCGGTGTGCTGCTGAGCGTCACCTGCCCGTTCAGCACCGCAACTAATTCCTGCACTAAAGCCAGGCCAATGCCCGTGCCGGGCTGCGTACTGTTTTGGGTATTCTGGTAAAACCGCTCGAAAATGCGGGCCTGTTGCTCCGGCGCAATCCCTGGTCCCGTGTCGCTTACCCGTATTATGGCCTGTTTTTCGGCCCGGTCATAATTATAGCTGACCCGCACCTCGCCACCGGCAGGGGTGAATTTGAGGGCGTTACTAATCAGATTGCTCAGGATCGTATCCACTTTGTCAGCATCGAAGAGCGCGTTGGCGGGTTGTTCATCCACGTCGACCAGCAGGCGGATGTCGCGGCTGTCGGCGAGGGACGCGAATGAACCCGTGAGCCCCCGTATCAGCCGGGGTAAGTGGCCGGGTTGTAAGTTTGGGGCTAGTTGCCCGGCATCGGCTTTGGTGAGGTCAAGTAGTTGATTAACAAGGGTTAACAGTCGCGACGCCTGCCGGTGCATGAGCCGAATGGTGGCATCGCCCGGCGTTTGGTGTAGCAACTGCGTCAGCGGTCCAATCAACAGCGTCAGCGGCGTACGGAATTCGTGTGATACGTTGGTAAAGAAATGGGTACGTAGTTGGGCCACTTTCCGCTGTTCGCGTTCCAGCAACAGGGCCTGTTCGGCAGTGGCTTTCTCCACCTCCGTCAGCTTGTTTTTATAGCTCAGCCCCAGCGAAAAGCACAGCAGTTCGAGGGCAATGCCGATTTGGAGGTAAAAAATTGGCCCTGCCCAAAATGAATCGGAATTAGCCCCCACTGCCAGTATCGTCAGCACCATCGAGACGAGGGCACCAACGAGCAGCATCGACGACCCCACCAGAAAGTAATTGACCAGCGTGTCGCGGCGGCGGGCAGCCACCAGAATACCTGAAATAGAGATCAGAGTCACCCCCACGCGGGCCACGGTATGCACTTCTTCGTGCGCCGTCGAGTTGGTCCATAATGGCCAAAAAATACAGATCAGCACCTCAAAAAGTACATAGGCAAGGAGCACGATCTGGGTGCGCCGAAACAGCCGAAAAATGCCAGGAAAGCGCGTTTTGAAGGTCAAAAACTCGTCGGCGAAGCTGTAGTAGCAGACGTAGGCCAGCATGGGAAATACAACGCGGCCGGTGCCGTAAATACCCTCGCCGAGGGGCGTGCCGGCAAACGGGCTGTACATCCGGAGAATGAAATAACAGGCCCAGCAAAGTGAGTAAGCTGCATACCAGCGGTAGGACCGTTCGCCCGTGACAACGGCCTGCCCGCCCACATACAGCGTCATCATGCCGACCATGCCCAGAAACACATACGTTACGTCATAGAAGGTCATCTCAGGAAGAAGGTTCAACGACGAATTACGTGATTTTGTGGCAGTTAGCCGATATCAAATTTTTGGCTTGATCGTCTTAATAATGGCCAGCACTTCAGCCTGTACGTCATTATCAAACTGTACGTTCAGCGATTCCTTTAGCTGGAAGCCATCGAGCAAATACAAAACGCCGTTGGCCTTTGCGGTCTCGGAATAGTAAAAAATACCGGTGCTGCTTCCCTGCGTCAGCGGAATCGATTTGGCAAGCGTCTGTCCGTTAAACGTCACGGTGTCGGGGGTTTTCCCAAACAGTGGGTTACCGTATTCATTGCAGAGCAGCGGACCGCAGAAACTATAGCTGAACGCCGCCCGCTTGTCGACACGGTTCTTGCCGAAGCTGAGGCCCTCGAACCCCACGGCTCCCGGTCCTTCGTAGCCCGCCGGAAACTTGATCGTATAGATCGTGTTGAGCTGAATGGCCGCCCAGTTGGTGGGGTCGGTATAGATCGAGTCGCCGGTTTGGGTGGCTGGCTGAAGCGTATTGTTCTTCGTGCCGCAGGCAGCAATAAACAGGAGCGTGACTATAATTACGTAACGCATAAGTAAGTTGTCAGTTAAGCAATTAACGTAAACGATAGCTGTGTCGTGTAAATATAACCGCCTGGCGCATACCGATAGCAAACGGGCACGGCTGTTTACCAGATGGTGGTAAGCGTTGTTCTGGAAAGTACGTTTGCCTACTTTTTCTTTTTTCGCACGACCAGTTCACGGTAGCCAAACGTGGGGTCTGGTTCGCGGGTGAAAGCCACATCGGGCAGGACACCCACCACAATTTCGGCGGTCGTATAGATTTTACAACCGGCCATCAGGTGCCCGCCCAGGGTGCGTCCCGTCGAGTCAGACACGGCCAGATGAACGTGACTTCCAGTGGTCGAGAGTGTTCCCACCAGTGACACGATTTCGAAATGGCCCCGGTAGCGCGTGGCCTCATTCTGGTTAGCCAGCCGCAGGGCAACACCGGTGAGGCTTCCCACGCAGGTCAGCAGCGTACCAGCAGCAATCTGTTTGTGCCGCACCAGTTCATCCAACGCTAACTTCAGGTCCTGCCCCGGTTTGAGCCGGAACGAAAGCGTAGTCATGGATGACGATTGGGCCGACATGGCCGACTGGGCGGTAGTAGTTTCCATGGTGGCGAAGAGCAGACAAAGCGTAAACAATAAAAAGGCGGGCATGGCGGTTAATGGAATGTGTGATTGAACTGAGGTATGCGAAAATACACCCTCCCTGCCATTGTTGCCGCTTTCCTGCTCATGGGAAGCACTGCCCTGTCGCCCAGAGCCGATAAAAAATCAAGCTTGTTGGCTGCCCTTGTCGCCAATCCGACTCGGTTTGATGTCATTGACACCTATGCCCGAAACACGCCGGAAGCCTACGCCAAGAACCTGCAAAGTCTGAGCGAATACCTGACGTCGCCGGCCCGGACCGACCTGGCCAAAGCCCGGTCGATTTACGCCTGGATCATGTCGCACGTGCGCTACGATATGAGCACCTATACGGGGTCTGCTTATTCGTCAGAAATATCGTACGCGAACCGTGCCCTGCAAACCCGCCGTACTGTTTGTACTGGATTTTCCCTGATTTTTAAGCAGTTGCTAATTCGGGCGGGCGTGCAGGCCGTCACGGTGAAAGGATTCTCGCGCCACAGCGACGTGCAGGCCGGGCTTCCCACGGGCGGCATCGACCACGAATGGAACGCGGTGCGCCTCGACGGTGACTGGTATCTGTTCGACCTTACATGGGCTAGTGCCACGGCTCAGAGTGGCAAACCCAATGATTTCTATTTCATGACCGACCCGCAGGCGTTCATCGCGCAACACCTGCCGGTCGACAGCCGATGGCAACTGCTTGACCGCCCGGTGGGTAAACCCGATTTTGACCGGTTCCCCAAATATTACGACGCTTATTTTACCTTGGGTTTTACCCCTTACTTCCCCAAACAGGGGCTGCTTCGTGTGTCTGATGGCGTTACAATCAACCTCACCAACGAGGGCGACGTAGGTTTTTGGTGTTCGGCGGGGCCGCGCGGCAGCGCCTCTGCATCGGCAGTACCGATCAGGATTACCCACGAAGGAGGTTCGTATCAGTTGCAGGTGAAAATGCCGGGTCGGGGTCCTCAAACGCTACATGTGTTCGCCAAACCCAAAGCCAATTCGCGCGAACGATACCAGCAATACACCGCCATTGCCTCCTTTACGGTGCAGTGAGCAAAGGGTGAATGGCAACAGCATTCACCACTCACCATTTTCTTTGTAACGCAAAAGGCCCGATCAACTGATCGGGCCTTTTGCGTTACAAAGAAAATGCAGGTCTTACTTATTCACTTCGTCGATACCGAAGCTCATGTCGCGGCGACCGCTGTTGCCACTCCGGCGAGCCTTTTTCTTGGGGGCTGGCGGCGTGATCATCTTCTGGTACTGGTCGGCGTTTAGCGGCTTCAGGTCTGTGATCGAGTACGTATTGTCGCTGATCACCGTGTTGAAGCTACCCACGCTACGCTCTGGCTGACCGTTGCATGGTAGTTGCGTTACGCTAAACACAGCACGGAAGTACTGCACCTGCGGACGAACCCGGCGGCCTTTGAAGCGAATGGCTTTGCCACTTTCAATCTGCGACTTCTCCTGCTGCAACGTGCGGGCCAGATCGCCTGGCAGCTCACGAATGTTCAGAATCAGCGCCGTAGTATCGAACTCGAATGGCTGAGTAGCCAGGCGACGGTTCAACGTGCGGTAACGCAGACGGGTAGTGGTATCACCTACCGACGTAACCTGACCGTTGCAATAGCAGATGTTGGCTATCTCACGTGTGTATGGGTTGCGGTAGTATACCTCCAAACGCTCCAGACGGTGACGGAATTCGCATGGCTTGCCGATTGTATCGGGTGGCGACTTCTGGCTGCCCAATACGGCGAAACTCGTCGTAGCCACTTCGCTCATACAATCACCACACTTGGCCGTCTGGTGGTTGTGAACCGTTGCGTAGTAGAAACCACGTGCTGGCTTGCCATTTTGCAGATACTGCGTTGGGAAGGCCAGCGTCGTATCTTTCGTATCAACCACCTGCGCAATAATCTGATCGCCCGTTGCCTTGCCACCTACACTATCGGGGCGGAAATACAAACGAGCCGTAAAGGTTTCGTTTTTAGGGTTCGGTGTCGTGCTGCGCCAGCTAATGGTTGGTGCCGAAACGTTGTCAGGAATACTGTCTGCTGCCAGCGTGAGGCCATTGAGTGGCGCGTTGCGGAAGTTAAGCGACAACCGGGGGATGGAATCGCAGGTTGGGCAGAACGTCGGTGCTTTCGGACTCAGGCGTTTCTGAATAAACGATCTCCGTATGCCCAATCCGGCCATGAAACCACCGTGCTTACGCGTAAACTCGAACAGGTTATTAGGCAGGTTGGTCTGACCACCATCAATGATGAGGTAGTTCAGGTCCGTGTAGTAACCCTGCACCTGCGGCCCCAACAGCCAGTTGTTGCCGATTGGGAAGAACACCCCAACCGATGCGTTGGCACCAAAGTGCAACAGCCGGTTGCTGGGTTCAACAATCCGAACGATTTGCTCGGCAGATGTGCCGGCGCTGGGCACCGATGCGCCATTAAAGGCCGATTCGGTCCGGTACAGACCACCACGGGCGGCTGCTTCGATGAATGTAGCCGTGCGGAACGGATTTTTCCGGCGACCAACTTCCCAGGATAAAATGGGGCCAATGGTCAGGAAAAAGTCTTCCTGCGGTTTGTTGCGCAGCGTTACCCGGTCACTCTGAATACCGCGTGTGTTGGCAATGGCCAGGAAGTCGGACTTCCACTCGTCGCGGGTGTAGAAGTTCTGGTAACCCAGCGCAGCACTCAGTCCCAGCTTAAATTTCTTCTCCGGTTTGGTGAAGAAGTAATCGGCGCTGAATGTCGTGTTGATACCGGTGCCGTTGTAAAGCGAGTTATCGCGTTTGGTTGGGCCGAATGTATTGGCCCACGAGCCGCAGTACGCAAAAGCAGGACCGGCAAAAAATCCCACCCGCCATGGTGAGATACGCCGGGCCAGTGCGAATGTCTGCAAGGTAGTGTCGCAATCTTCCAACTCGGTAACGTTGGGGTATTGGCTCTTGAAACTCGCCCGATTAACGGTGTCGGCGAAGTTTCCTTTACCAAGGTTAAAGATGCGTTCACGGGGGGCATAGCGATCCGGTGCCTGGTTACGGCGTAACGTGTCGCCCTGCTGTGCATGGGTGGCCGTCGTACCCGCGTAGAGGAACGTGAGGCCCGCCATGAGTCGGATAAGTCTGTGCATACGTACAGTTATTTTTGATTCGTTGGCAAAATACAACTTCACTAACTTAAATCAAGGAACGTTCCTGTAAAGAATTTAGGCAACGGTCAGTTCATTAAGTCGCGTCTAACCAGTATCCACTGCCATAAAGGGCTGGTTATAGGCCTGATAACGGTGCCCTACCGAATACCAAAAAAAGTGTCGGTCTGACGCGGGCAAAAGTAGCTCAGAATTATAGAGAAACGTTTTTTTATGCATACTTCCGGGTAAAATCGCTTTTACGGCCTCGCAATAGTTTAGGCAATTAGTTACATTATGATGCCTGACCCCGGTCTTCTCTGGATAAAAACCGGCTGCCTTTGCACAAAAGTCAGGCCGATCCCTAGTTGTAGCATGCCTAAACCAGTATCACCATACGCTCATCTGTAAACGAAACCTGTACCCAATGCATACTGTTCTGCCCGTATGTCAACAGGATATCTCGCCACCAACGCGCAGAAAATCAAGGCCAAAGCGCACGAACTGGGTTTTGATTTTTGTGGTATTGCCAAAGCCGATTTCCTGGAAGATGAAGCCCCACGGCTCGAAAATTGGCTCAACCGACAGATGCATGGCCAAATGGGCTACATGGCCAACCATTTCGATAAACGGCTTGACCCCCGGTTGCTGGTCGACGGGGCTAAATCGGTGGTGTCGGTGTTGCTGAATTATTTTCCGGGCCATGACCCGGAAACCCGCCTGCCCGAAGGTGAGGATGATTACAAAATCTCGAAATACGCCTATGGCACCGATTATCATAGTGTGTTGAAAGACAAACTCAAAGACCTGCTCCACTTCATCCACACCGACATTGGTGAAGTAGGTGGGCGGGCATTTGTCGATTCGGCGCCGGTAATGGACAAAGTATGGGCGGCTAAATCGGGCTTGGGCTGGGTGGGTAAGCACACGAACCTGCTGAACCGGCAGATGGGCAGCTTCTTTTTTATCGGCGAACTTATTCTTGACCTCCACCTTGACCCCGACGGCCCCACCACCGACCACTGTGGCACCTGCACACGCTGCATCGATGCCTGCCCGACCGATGCCATCGTGGCACCCTATGTGGTTGATGGCAGCCGGTGTATATCCTACTTTACGATTGAATTAAAAGAAGCGATTCCGCAGGAGGTAAAAGGCAAACTTGATAACTGGATTTTTGGCTGTGATATCTGCCAGGATGTTTGTCCCTGGAATCGCTTTGCCAAACCCCACCAAACCCCCGCATTTTCGTTGCCGCCCGAACTAGCCGACTTTACAAATTCGGACTGGGAAGAGATTACAGAGGACGTGTTTAAGCCTCTTTTTCGCCGTTCGCCGCTGAAACGCGCTAAACTGGATGGCTTGAAAAAAAATGTCCGGTTTGTAAAAAAGTAAATAAACTTTAGTAAAATTATTATGTTTTTATTGACAGTAAGTAGTTTCCTCTGCTTTACAAGTGGGAACGCATACTCACTGTGGGACGAAATTAGTAGTATAAATGTATCTACGATAATTTGACTTGTTATCACTAATCGGTAGATAGTATCCTATAGAACTAAACGTTCCCGGAGGTGCATTTCAATCTTGTGTCGGCGCTGGTTTAGTCCTTCGGAATGTATCAGTAATCAACTTGGTTTTGCCACTTCGATACGCTACCCGTAGCTTGAGCATCTTGTCACAACCCCTTTCCGACCACCGCTGACCACTCCGTTTCATGCGCACCTGGAGCACCGTGCGATGGGCCGACTCAATAGGACCACTGCTGATCATCCACCCCCGACTCCGATACCAGGCATAGTTCATTTGATGCCCATGAGTCACCAAATA
>JBBRMP010000222.1:0-9155 GCA_038230755.1 Cytophagales bacterium
AATTTCTTTATGCCCCACCACCTCGCCCAAATCAACATCTCCCGCCTCCTCGCACCCATCGACGACCCAATCATTGCCGATTTTGCCGCGCAACTCGACGAGATCAATGCCTTGGCAGAAAGCAGTCCCGGTTTTGTGTGGCGGCTCAAAGGCGAGGGCAACAGCGCCACCGACCTTAAGCCATTCGCCGACGATCTGGTTATTGTCAATATGTCGGTTTGGGAATCGGTTGAGGCGTTGCGGGCGTTTGCTTACAAATCAGCCCATACGGTGGTGATGCGCCGCCGCGACGAGTGGTTTTCTAAATTCCCGACGGCTTACATGGCCCTCTGGTGGGTTGAGGGAGGGCATAAACCCACCGTTGAGGAAGCCAAACTGCGCCTGCGTTCGCTCGATGACAACGGCCCAACGCCGTTCGCCTTCACATTCCGTCAGTTGTTCAACCTCGCCACTGCGGAGGCATCGTGAAAGGCTGAGTGGCCTTTTGCCGCCGTTCTGGCTATCTTTGTGCTTTCATCAACGTTATCGACCATGACCGCTAGGTTTACTGAGTTGACCGAAGTTGACGCTGTAGTACAGCAGCTCATTGCCGAAGCCGGACCAGAACACGTTTGGCTGTTTGAAGGCGAGATGGGCGTGGGCAAAACAACGCTGATCAAAGCCATCTGCCGGGCACTGGGCGTGGTGAGCGTGGTGCAAAGCCCCACCTTCGGGCTAGTCAACGAGTACACCACCCAAACCGGTGATCCGGTCTACCACTTCGACTGCTACCGGCTGCGTAACGAGGCCGAAGCCCTGGACATTGGCCTGGACGAATACCTCGACTCAGGCAATTACTGCCTCATCGAGTGGCCCGAACGCATTGCCAGTCTGTGGCCAGCCAGCTACTACCTCGTCGACCTAACCGTTGATCAGGACGGCACAAGAACCGTAAAAACCGCCCTCTGTTAACCCATACTAGTACGCTGATTAATCTCCTACCAGGCCTGTGACCGGATTTGAAGAACTAGCGAAACAAACCTCGCTTTACCCAAAAGAACTTTCAGCAGCGGTAAAATCAACGCAGAGCAGCCTGCTGATTGGGTTGCCCAAAGAGGTGTCATTGCAGGAAAACCGCATTGCCCTCACGCCCGAAGCCGTGGCTATTCTGGTGCGCAATGGCCACGAGGTGCGGGTAGAAACCAATGCCGGTGTCGGGGCCAAATTCAGCGACAGCGACTACAGCGAAGCAGGGGCACACATCGTGTATTCGCCCAAAGAAGTTTACGAGGCCAACCTGATCCTGAAAATTGAGCCGCTGGTGGCCGATGAGTTCGACCACCTCAAGCAGGGCACCACGCTCATTTCGGCCCTCAATCTGCCCGCTCACGAACGGACGTATTTCGAGAAGCTCAACGACCGCAACGTTACTGGAATCGCCTACGAATTTATTGAAGACAAAGCCGAAGGCCTGCCCGTGATCCGGTCCATGAGCGAGATGGCGGGAAGCATTGTGCTGCTCATTGCGGGCGAATACCTCAGCAGCGCCAATGGCCGGGGCATCATTCTGGGCGGCATCACGGGCGTACCCCCCACCAAAGTGGTCATCATTGGCGCGGGCACCGTGGCCGAATTTGCCACCCGCGCCGCCCTCGGACTGGGTGCCGACATCAAGATTTTTGACAAAGACCTGTATAAATTACAGCGGTTCAAATACGCCATCGGCACGTCGGTCTACACTTCCATTCTGGATTCAGATACCCTCTCGGAAGCCATTGAACGGGCCGACGTGGTGATTGGTGCCCTCCGTGGCGACGATGGCCGTAGCCCCGTGGTGGTCACCGACACGATGGTGAGCCGCATGAAACCCCACTCGGTCATCATCGACGTGGCAATTGATCAGGGTGGCAATTTCGAGACCTCGCGGATGACCTCGCACAAGAACCCGACCTACCGGGTGCATGACGTGATCCACTTCTGCGTGCCTAACATTGCGGCGCGGGTGCCGCATACGGCAAGCATGGCGCTGAGCAATATTTTCCTGCCGTTTCTGCTCCAGACGGGCACCATTGGCGGCATCGAGGCCATGCTCTACGCCAACCGCTGGTTTATGAAAGGTGTGTACTGCCACAAAGGCACCCTCACTAACGCCCACATTTCCCGCACGTTCAACATGCGCTACAAAGATCTGGAACTGCTTTTGGGGGCGAATCGGTTTTAGAAGGAGATATGATCAACTACAGCAACGAAAATGCCTTGATGGACGATGCGAATTCGCCCGAACTGAACCGGAAACTGATGGGCATCGTGTCTGCTGATTTCGTCAAAGTGGCCGATTCGCTGAAAGAAGCCTCGTACCAGATTCGCAAGCGCGGCTTCTCGGATTACCCCGTTTTTGTTACCTCGTCTACCGATGTTCCCCTTGGTCAACTGCTCTTTGGCCAAACCAATATGGGCAACGAGCTGCTCTATAAAGCCACCTACGTCGACGAGTTCGTGGAACGGCAACTTATTGCTCCTGAGTCACTTGACCTTTGGCAGGAAAACTACAAAAACGCAGACGAGTACTGCTGCCTCTTCGTGGTCCTCGCCGAATTCACCGGCTTCGTGTACATCCCATATCCGGAAGATTAACGGCCCCCTAGCCCCCGAAGGGGGGACCTACTTGCGCCAGCATAACCTCCAGTCGCGAAGCTGCGCTGGCGTAAGCAGGTTCCCCCTTCGGGGGCTAGGGGGCTGTTACGGCACATACGATTCCAGGACCGTCATGGTCCCTTCGGGGACGAGCGTGACGGAAGGAATGGAAGCCGGAATTAAGGCGCATTCACCCATCTTGAGGCGGAACGAGTAGCCGCCGGTGGTTTGCACGGTGAGCGCCCCTTCCACACAAACCAGAATAACAAACGAATCCAGATGGGTGTAGTCATGCATCACTTCCTGGTCGAAATGGAGCACGTTGGTGACGAAGTAATTGCTCGTAACGGCGTTGACACTTTCGTCTAACTTCCTGTCGTAGTGCGTTTTATAGTCGCCGTAGTAGTGGTAGTCGATGGCATCTACGGCCTGCTCGGTGTGCAGCTCGCGGGTGTGACCCTCGGCGTCTTTCCGGTCGAAATCATAGATGCGGTACGTGATATCCGACGTCTGTTGGATTTCGGCCAGCAGCAACCCTTTTCCGATGTAATGCACCCGTCCGGCGGGCAGAAAAAACACGTCGCCGGGGTGGGCTTCCTCGATGTTCAGGATGTCGGTGATGGTGTTGTCGGCCACCGCTTTCACGTATTCTTCCTTGGTCACCTCGCGGTTGAAACCGGCGTTGAGTTTGGCTCCGGGGTCGGCCTGCATGATGTACCACATCTCGGTTTTGCCATTGCTTTGGTGCCGTTTTTTGGCCAGTTCGTCGTTGGGGTGTACCTGAATGCTGAGGTCGTCATTCGCGTCGATGAACTTTACGAGCAGGGGAAATTCATTGCCGTACTTCTCGTAGACGTGTTTCCCGACCAGTTGCTCTTTGTATTTTTCCAAAACGGCCTGCAACGTCTCCCCAACCAGCGCCCCTTCGTTCACCACCGAAATGTTGCCCGGCACGCCCGATATTTCCCAGGTTTCGCCGCAGTTGGATAAAGGGGAAAAATCTTTGCCGAGAATAGACTGAATCTTATGACCGCCCCAGATTTTGTCTTTGAAAATGGGCGTAAACGTCAGTGGATATAACATAACAGGTTGTCGTTGCGTGATTGTCTTTCTGAACAACCGGCAAAGATAGTTTGTGGTTTATGCTTTGTGCTTCGTTGATTTGCAGCCACAATCAGAGGCTTCGGCCTAACCCCTTTCACCTTTGACACGTCTCTGGCAAAAAGAAGGCACCGTGGTGTCTGACGAAATAGACCGCTTTACCGTGGGTCGCGACCGCGAACTGGACCTCTACCTGGCTCCCTTCGACGTGCTGGGTAACCTCGCCCACGCCCGAATGCTGAGTACCATTGGCCTGCTCACCCCCTCTGACTACGAATTACTGGCCGCTGAACTTCGGAAATTGTACCCGCAGACGTTATCAGGGCAGTTTTTAATTGAAGATGGCGTCGAAGACGTACACTCACAGGTGGAACTGCTGCTGACGCAGGCGTTGGGCGACGTGGGTAAGAAAATCCATTCGGGCCGGTCGCGGAATGATCAGGTGCTGGTGGATCTGAAACTGTTTACCCGGTCGCGACTGTGGGAGGTGGCCGGTGCCACGCGGCGCGTGTTTGACCGGCTCATTGCCAAATCGGAGGCGCACAAAGACGATCTGCTGCCCGGCTATACGCACCTGCAAATTGCCATGCCGTCGTCGTTCGGGTTGTGGTTCGGTGCCTACGCCGAGGCCCTCTCCGACGATATGCTGACGCTGCAAACGGCCTACCGCTTCGCCAACCGCAATCCGCTGGGGTCGGGGGCGGGCTACGGATCGTCGTTTCCGCTGAACCGTACCTTGACCACCGAACTGCTTGGTTTTGAGGGCCTTCACGTCAATGTGGTGTATGCTCAGATGAGTCGGGGCAAGACCGAACAGACCGCCCTGAACGCCCTTGCCTCCGTGGCGACTACAATGGCCCGGCTGGCAATGGATATCTGCCTCTACAACAGTCAGAATTTCGGGTTCCTAACCCTACCCGACGCCCTCACAACGGGCAGCAGCATCATGCCACACAAAAAAAACCCCGACGTGGCCGAGCTGCTCCGGGGCAAATGCAACCGCCTGAAAGCCCTGCCGATGGAGGTGACGCTGGTGATGAGCAATCTCCCCTCCGGCTACCACCGCGACATGCAACTACTGAAAGAAGTGCTCATGCCTGCCTTCGACGACATGCTCGACTGCCTCACCATCGCCGATTTCATGCTCGAACACATTCAGGTGAAACCCAACCTACTCGACGACGCCAAATACGATCTGCTGTTCAGCGTGGAACGGGTTAACGAGCTGGTATTGAGCGGTGTACCCTTCCGCGAGGCCTATCAGCGGGTGGGCAAGGAGATCGCCGAACACACCTACAGCCCCCCGCGCATCCTGCACCACACCCACGAAGGCAGCATCGGCAACCTCATGAATGATGTGATCGTGGAGGCCATGAACACCGCAATGGCCGGTTTCGGAGCCGAAAAAGCCATTGCAGCGGAAGCGGCGTTGGTAGCCCCCTGGTCCCCGAAGGGGGAGAGCTGACGCGTCCGGGCTGGCGCTAGTGTATTGCTGACGCAACAATAGCCGTCAACTTTAACTTTGTAATAAAACTACTGTTGCATTAGCATTACACTAGCGCCAGCCCGGACGCGTCAGCTCTCCCCTTTCGGGGGCCGGGGGGCCGCATTTCAATTATGATAAAAAAAGTAAAAATCGGTCTGGTACAGATGAGTTGCGAGGCCGACGTGGCCGCCAACGTGGGCAATGCCGAAGCCCGCATCCGGGACGCCGCCGCGCAGGGGGCGCAGATCGTCTGTTTGCAGGAACTCTTTACGTCGCTGTATTTCTGCGATGTAGAAGACCACCACAATTTCAGCCTCGCCGAGCCCATTCCCGGCCCCACCACCGACCGCATGAGCAAGCTGGCGGGTGAACTGGGCGTAGTTATTGTGGCCTCTTTGTTTGAAAAACGGGCGCAGGGGCTGTACCACAATACTACCGCCGTACTCGACGCCGACGGCACCTACCTGGGCAAGTACCGGAAAATGCACATCCCCGACGACCCCGGCTATTACGAGAAATTCTACTTTACTCCGGGCGACCTCGGCTATAAAGTCTTCGACACCAAATTTGCCCGCGTGGGCGTGCTCATCTGCTGGGACCAATGGTACCCCGAAGCCGCCCGAATCACGGCGCTGATGGGGGCTGAACTGCTCGTGTACCCCACCGCCATTGGCTGGGACACCACCGAAATTGACCCCGCGCAGAACACCGAACAATACAATGCCTGGCAAACGATACAGCGGAGCCACGCGATTGCCAACGGCATTCACGTTGTATCGGTAAACCGCGTTGGTCGTGAGGCCGATCAGCAGTTCTGGGGCGGATCGTTTGTGAGCAATCCGTTCGGGTCGCTGCTCTACTTAGCCCCGCACGATCAGGAAGTTGTGCATGTACAAGAAATCGATCTGGCTCAAACCGACAAGTACCGCACCACGTGGCCCTACCTCCGCGACCGCCGCATCGACTCGTACCAGCCTATTACCAGACGATATATAGATAATGATGAGTGATGAATTTGTCTTCTTCCATGCCCCCTAAACCCATGCGCCTTATACTCCTGCTATTGACTGCCGTTTCGGGTGGTGTGTTCGTTACCAGCTCCGACCGGATGGTGCATTCGGCGGGGGCTACGGTGGCGGGGCCAGCGCCTGTTGAGACACCGTTGACACCCACACCCCGGAGTCAGTTTACGCCGACCACGCGAAAGGGATACTGGAGCCTCGATGTAGTCGACGACTTTGTGCTCCCCAAAACCCGCTCCATTACCTTCTGCGCTGCGGGCCGGAATCTGCACCTGGGCAAAGAATGGGACAAACTCTTCCGGCGGGGCTTTTCGTCGATAGACCGAACCCGGATGATTTGGGACGATGAGATTGCCCGCGACCCGAACAACATCAAGCCCGGCTGGAAAAGCAGACTCACCTTCGAGCAGCGCACCGACGGCGTGGGGCAGCACCATTTCCGGCTGGGTCCGTACAATATTCCCTGGGCGGGAAATGGCAACCTGGCCCCCGAAACCTATTTCAGACCAATGCCCGGCAACCCCAACAAGCTCAACAACATCTATTCTGCCATTCAGGGGCTGGCGGGGTCGTGTCAACTCTACAACGACTGCCCCAACGGGCGCGATAAGAGTGGTTACGGTAAAATATTCTTCGACATTGAAAATGAAGGCGTCAAGGATGACGTGTTGCAGGAGCAAGCCAACCTGTATACCTACTTCATGAAAGTCACCCGCGACATTGCCGACCCACGAACGATGATGGGGTCAATTGGCCCCATTCCCCACAGCGGCTTTGGCTACTCGCGGGCGATGGACTACACGGCCTCTCCGTTTCCACTTTGGGACAAAAAAGCCCAGCAAACGGCTACGTCGAAACAGCGCGGTATGCCCGACAACATTGTGGGTAAATCATTCTCCGACTACGTTGATTTTCAGATGGTTGGCTGCTATTTTGTTTACCCCGATTTCGACTACGCGATTCCCCACACCGGCGATGCCGACCGGCATTGGCTGGCCAGTTTACTCTCCGAACAGGAATACAATATTCGCCTCTCCGACAAGCCCCGGCTGGGGTATCTGTGGATGTTTAATACGCAGGCCCCCTTCAACCGGAGTCAGAAAGCGTCGAACCCGGCCCCGCCCGTGGTGGCCGAGGGAACGGGTATATTTTACTGGATGACGGGTGCCTACGGCTGCGTTTTCTGGGATGATCTGGTTGAATTAAAACCCGACCAGCCCACCCCCACCGACCCCGAACGGCAGGGCCTCGACAGTGACCGGGTGTATGCCTGTTATGAACACTTCATCCATGGTCTGTGGCGGGTGTTCAAACACCACGGCGATATGTTTACCAACGATGCCCTGTTCCTGAATCAGGAAACTGAATGCTCGTATGACGGGGGGCAGAACTGGTACAAATACAACGCGAACCAGATCAAAACCAGAGGCTTACCCTTTGCCCGTGCCCTGGTTAAAGGCAACCAGATTCTGATTGCGGCCAGCATGCCCTTTGCCAGGCCCAATCAGAAAACGAGCTTGATGGTCCGCTATGTCGACAGTGGCTACCACTTCTACACTACCGTTCGCCTAAACGCCGACGAGATCTACCTGGGCCGCGCCACGATGGGGAAATAAGCCAGTTCAAAGGCTGATGAATTGGCTATTCCTGGATCGTGACCGTGTTTTCACTGATTTTTGTGACGCTGTTGTCGCTTTAATACAGCAGGCAACGGTAAGGCTTGGCGATGTGGCGGTATTTGAAAATCTTCAGCCCGTAACCGATGCTAAATTTATAACTAAAAGTTCATTGTTTATTCGTAACTGTTTAGGTAGTCCACTGAACTGATAATCAAGCACTTGCAAAGTTAAAAATCGCAAAAGTATTTAATGTCTAAAAGTCAAGTAGTTGATTATCAGTACATTAAGATTTTTGCTTAGTTTAACTCATAAATTAGAAAAATTAGTAACTTGCTGATTGTCAGATAATTGGCTTGAATTTACCTACCTAAACAGTTACGCCCCCTTAAAGCGAACCGCAAGGTGGACGACAGTCAGGCACAACGGCCCTACCAAGCGGTGAGTAGTCTGAACTGGTCGGAGCGAGAGCAAGTCGAAGGTAAATTGATTAAGATCAATAAGTTTCCCCTTGATATAAAAGTGAAGTTGTTCGGCTGGGCCGCCACTGCGGTAGTGGTCACTACTGACCGCACGGACTGGTTGGTAACCAACGACTTGACTCAATACTCGGTGGAGGCTGCTCAACAAGAGAGTAGCCTTCGCTGGAAGATTGAGCAACTTCATCGGGAGGAGAAACAACTGACGGGCATCGCCAAATGTCAGTGTCGTCTGAATCAAAGTCAACGGAATCATATTGCTGCTGCCAGTTTAGTTTGGCTCCGTTTACGCGAGTTGGCGTATGGGTGTCAAACGACAGTTTATCAACTCAAACATGGCTTATTGAGTGACTATCTGCGTGGTCAGCTTATTCGCCCAACAATTCAATTTGCGTAAGTCCTATTATTATGAAAGTAAAGTGCATATAAGCTATCCACCTCCTTTTGTTTTTCAGGCAACACTTCCACCATTATGATGTCAGGATTATAAGGAATAATTAGTTTCGCAAATGCTTTAATTTCATTTTGTTGATTGGGAAGTAAAACGTCCGTATTGAGGTTATCACTTTTATAGATTTGGGCGAGATGGTCAGAACCCAATATCATAACATCTGTCTTTTGACTTTGTGCTGAGAAGTTAAAAAATAATGCAAATACTACTGCGAAGAAGATAAGTCTAGCTCTCATTTTAAATTTTGTAACTGTTTAGGTAGTCCACTGAACTGATAATCAAGCACTTGCAAAGTTAAAAATCGCAAAAGTATTTAATGTCTAAAAATCAAGTAGTTGATTATCAGCACATTAAGATTTTTGCTTAGTTTAACTCATAAATTAGAAA
>JBBRMP010000223.1:0-9134 GCA_038230755.1 Cytophagales bacterium
AAAAACTCTGTGTTCTCTGTGTCTCTGTGGTGCCCCTTCTTTAACTGCCGCCCAGCCGCCTGTGGTAATTGATTTGGCCGAGGTGGTAGTTGAGATGGCCGTATAGATGAATTATGAAATAGCCCGTGGTCATGGGATAGCCCAGCACTTCGGCGGGGTATTGTTTCGCCAAATCAGCCTCGGTAAGTTTGATTAGGGTCTCCCCTACCGTAGTACGCAAAGCGATGAGGCGGGCCAGCAGTTCGGCTTTGAACACGTCGCGGAGGCTAAATTCTTCAGGTCGGTTTCGGACAAAATCGGTATGGCCCAACGTGGACCCTACGTATTCGCTCAAATTGCCCAGCAGGTGCAGACAGAGCGTGCCACCCGAATTGGCAATGCCCGTTTTTAGCATCCAGGGGGCTTTTTCGGTAGGGGTATGCCTCAATTTCATTGGTCAGCCGCTGCAGGTCACGGTCGAACAGGCGGGCTAATTCGGTGGTCGTCATCCCAGCAGGGCCATAAACTCGTCTTCGCTGATCATGGGCACGTTAAGCTGCTGAGCCTTAGCCACTTTCGACGGCCCGGCACCCTCGCCGACGATAAGAAAATTAAGCTTTTTCGACACGCCACTGAGCAGTTTACCCCCGTTGGCGGCAATGCGTTCTTCGATGGCTTCGCGGGTGAAATTGGCGAACGTACCGGTGTATAAGAACGTCTTGCCCGTCAGCGAATCGCTCTCCTGCGCCACCACTTTTTTCTCCGACACAAACTGCAGTCCCGCCGCCCGCAGCCGCTCAACGTAAGCCCGGTTTTCGTCGTCCTGAAACCAGGCGTAGGCGCTTTCGGCAATGCGCGGGCCTACGTCGGGTACGCCCGCGAGGGTTTCCAGCGGGGCCGCCATGAGCGCATCGAGCGAACCGAAATAATCGACGAGGCGGTCGGCGGTGGTGCTGCCTACGTAGCGAACTCCCATGCCAAACAGCACATTACCAAAGGGTTGCGCCTTCGAGCGCGCAATGGCGGTGAGAATGTTGTCGACGGTTTTCTGGCCGAACTTCACCGTCCGCACTTTGCCGGGTTCTTCCGTACCATCTTCATGAACAACCACCGTAGCCGCATAGGTCTTCTCCAGCCCCAGCAATTTTTCATTGGTCAGGTCGTACAAATCAGCGGGTGATTCGACCAGGCCGCGCTCAATAAGCAGTTCAATTTTGCCTTCGCCCAGGCTTTCGATGTTCAAGGCCCGGCGCTGAATAAAATGCTCGAAACGGGCCTGCCGCTGCGGGGGACAGTGTGTCGAGTTCGTACAATAAAAATGCGCCTGCGCCGTGCCCTTGTCATCTTCATTCCGCACCAGCAGCGTACCACAGGCGGGGCAATGCGTAGGGTACTCGATGGCACGGGCCGATTCGGGCCGTTTACTGAGATCGACACCCGTTATTTTAGGAATGATTTCGCCGCCTTTTTCCACGAAAACCAGGTCGCCCAGCATCAGACCGAGGCGGGAAATCTCGTTGGCATTGTGCAATGACGCCCGCTTTACCACCGTACCCGCCAGCAATACCGGCGACAGGTGCGCTACGGGTATCACGGCCCCCGTGCGGCCCACCTGATAGGTGACGTTGTTGAGCGTAGTGGTGGCGGCAGCGGCCTTGAATTTATAGGCAATAGCCCAGCGGGGCGACTTGGCCGTGTAGCCCAGTTCGCGCTGCTGATCGTAGCGATTCACCTTGATCACGATGCCGTCGGTGTTGAGCGGCAGGGTAAATCGTTTGGTATCCCACTCGGCGATATAGGCCATAACCTGCTCAATATCAATGCATTTTCTCCAGGTCGGCGAAATATTAAAGCCCCATTCGGCCAGGGTAATCAGGCTTTGTTCGTGGGTCTCGAAAACGGATTCGTCAGACAGAAATGAGTAGATGAAACAGTCGAGTCGGCGGCGGGCCACGGCGGCGGAGTCCTGCTGTTTGAACGCGCCCGATGCCGCATTGCGGGGGTTCGCCAGCAGCGGTTCGCCAATGTCGTCGCGCTCTTTGTTGATCCGCTCGAACTCAGCCAGCGGCAAGAACCCTTCCCCGCGCACCTCGAACAGGGCGGGAGGTGAAGGGCGTAGAGCGGAAGGCGTAGAGCTAAGCGAAAAAAGCGACGTGGGAAAGTCATCACGATTTACATTCTGCTCTCCACCCTCCGCTCCTCGCCCTTCACCAGTCACTCGTAGCGGCATCGTACGAATGGTGCGGACGTTATGGGTAATATCGTCGCCACGGACGCCGTCGCCACGGGTAGCGGCCTGGACTAATAGGCCATTTTCATAGGTCATACTCAGCGCGACGCCGTCGAATTTTTGTTCGCAGATGTAGTCGTAGGCCTCGCCGTTGAGGCCTTTACGCACTCGGTTGTCGAATTCGATCAGGTCGGTTTCGTTATATGTATTGCCCAGCGAGAGCATGGGGAAGCGGTGGAAAACCGTGGCGAACCCGTGGCTGATGGTGCCACCCACCCGTGCCGTTGGCGAATCGGGTTTTTTAAAGTCTGGGTACTGACGTTCAAGCGATTGCAATTCGTCCAGCAGTTTGTCGAAGGTAAAATCATCGACTACCGACTGGCTGTTCTGGTAATACTGATCAGTGTAATAATTGAGTTGATTAGTCAACTCCTGAATGCGGTCTTGTGGCGACATAGACATCGGTGTCAGCGTTTGGACAAAAAAAGGTAATTTTACTGACTTATGAATCCTCCAATTATTGCCCCCTCGATCCTGGCGGCTGACTTTGCCAACCTGCAACGGGACGTTGAACTCATTAACCGATCAGCCGCCGACTGGTTCCACGTCGACGTAATGGACGGCGTGTTTGTGCCCAATATCTCGTTTGGTTTTCCGGTCATGGAAGCTATCCGCCGCCACGCCACCAAACCCCTGGATGTTCACCTGATGATTGTGCAGCCCGAACGGTATATCGACGCGTTTGCCCAGGCCGGAGCCGCCGCCATTACCGTTCATTATGAGGCCTGTACACACCTGCACCGTACGCTCACCCAGATACGGGAAGCGGGTTGCCGGGCGGGCGTGGCCCTGAATATGCAGACGCCCGTAGAGAGCCTCATCGACATTGCCGATGCGTTTGACCAAGTGCTGATTATGACCATCAACCCCGGTTTTGGCGGGCAAAAATTATTACCCTTATCCATTCCGAAAATCACCAAACTGCGCCGGTTACTGACAGAAGCCCGCAGCCCGGCACTGATCGGGGTCGATGGTGGCATTGATAAACACACAATCGGCATGGTCGTTGCGGCAGGTATTGATTATGCCGTGGCGGGTACGTCTGTTTTTGGGGCTTCAGATCCGTTGAGCGCCATTCACGCATTAAAAATGGCCTCACCGCCGCCGTTAGCCTAACTTTGCGCAACACCGAAACCGCCCCCATGAAGAATCAGGTATTACACGCCTCCCTGTTCCTACTCTTTTTTTTTATTGGTTGTAAGTCAAATCCGCAGCGCACCGATAGCTCATCAACAGCTGAATCGACAACGGCTTCTGCCGACAGCATAACCTCATCCACCGCCGACAAGCCTGCCGAACCCGAATGGGCAAAAAATGCGACGATTTATGAGGTAAACGTGCGGCAGTTTTCGGCCAAAGGTGATCTGGCATCGGTGGAAACGCAGTTGCCCCGGCTTAAAGAACTCGGCGTTGACATTGTCTGGATGATGCCGATTTACCCCGTCGGTAAAGTAAACCGGAAAGGCACGATGGGCAGCCCCTACGCCGTGGCCGACTACATGACCGTAAACCCCGACTATGGCACCGTGGCTGATTTGAAACAGCTGGTGAAACGGGCGCACGACCTGGGCTTACGCGTCATTCTTGATTTTATTCCCAACCACACCGCCTGGGATCACCCCTGGACCAAACAGCATCCCGACTGGTACGTGAAGGTGAACGGCAAGATGACCTCGCCACTCGACGAAAAAGGCAAGCCCACCGGCTGGGATGACGTGGTCGATCTGGATTACAGCAAGCCCGAATTGCGCAAAGCCATGACGAATGTGCTAACCTATTGGCTCCGCGAAACCGACATCGACGGTTACCGGATGGACGTGGCCGGGCTGGTGCCCACCGACTACTGGAACGAACTGCGCCCGGCCCTCGACGAAGTAAAGCCCGTATTTATGCTGGCCGAGTGGGAGGCCGACCCAGATCATTTCCGAACGGCGTTCAACATGAACTACGGCTGGGCCATGCATACGCTGCTGAAAAACATTGCCAAAGGCACCCATTCGGCGCTGGCGATTGATACGCTGCTGGCGCAACGAAAAAAAGAATACCCCGGCTGGGCCTACCAGATGCAGTTTACCCAAAACCACGACGAGAACACCTGGAATGGTACGCTGGCCGAATCGTTCGGGGCCGGTGCCAAAGCGTTTGTGGTGCTGACGAGCACGTTCAATGGCATGCCACTGGTGTATAACGGGGCCGAATCGGGCCTGAACAAGCGGTTGCAGTTTTTCGAGAAAGACCCCATTAGCTGGGGTACATACGGCGAAGCCATGTTCTATAAGTCGCTGCTGACACTGAAACACCGCAATCGGGCGTTGTGGAACGGAACACATGGCGGACCACTGGTGAAAATTCCGACCGGACGGGATGCCCAGGTGTACGCGTTTCACCGCCAGAAAGACAATGACCACATTGCGGTCATTATCAACCTGAGCGGTCAGCCCCAAACCATCAAACTCGGCGATGGAGCCTATGCCGGACTCTATACCGATGTGTTTGCCCAGACACCCATGGAGTTAAAAAACGAGATGACACTGACCCTGAAACCCTGGGCGTATCATGTGCTGACGAATTAAGTCCAACGTTCAACGTACTAACGTCCAATGCCAACCGCTTTACCCCCGTCACCGTTTCCTACACTGCCACTGTACCGATGGGTATGGCTGGTGGTCTGGCTACTGACGGGGTCTGGGGAGGCCAGCGCGCAGGGCATTCAGTGGGCCAGTAAAGTAGTTGGGTATTCGTCGGAAGGGCACGGTGAGGGGGCCGGACAGCAGTTTCAGGCCTCGCAGATACTGGGCATTCCCAGCATTTACCCGCGTACCGGTGTCAGCCCCTGCGCCTGGTCGCCGATCAGTGTAGACGGCGCCCCCGACGAATGGATCACCATTGCCGTGGCCAACACCCGGCCCGTGAAGCAGGTCATTATTGCCGAAACGGCCAATCCAGGGGCCATCGTTCGGGTGATCCTGACCGATACGTACGGCAAGGAACACGTCATCTTTAGCGAAAAAGACGCCGCGATACGGGCCAACAAAACACCGATTGACCCCCTGTTGCGCGTCGACGTGTCAGACAGTACGCTGGAAGGGCGGCAGGTGAAAGTAGTCCTCAACCCCAGCCGGACCAAAGGCGTTAACCAGATCGACGCCATTGGGCTTAGTTACCTGCCCAATCCGGGGGTACCCGGCATCCGGGTGTCGCCCGATACGCCTGCTTCACTGGCCAAAGAGAGTATAGGCCGCAACGTAAACACGCCCGGCCAGGAGGTGGCGCCCGTCATTTCGCCCGACGGCAAGGTGCTCTACCTCACCCGCAACAACCACAAAGGCAACACGGGGCTACCGGGCAAACAGGACGTGTGGTACTCGGTGCTCGGTGCTGACCGAACCTGGGGCGAGGCCCAAAACATTGGTCCGCCCATCAATACCAACGATAACAACGCGATCAGCGGCATTTCGCCCGACGGCAAAACGATCTACCTCATCAACGTCTATCGCCCCGATGGAAGCATGTCGTTCGGCATTTCTAAATCGACGATGACCAAGACGGGCTGGAGTATGCCCCGCGAATGTAAAATCGTCAATAACTATAACAAGCACAAAGACAACCAGTTAGAGTTTACCGTCTCGCCCGACGGCAAGACGATGCTGCTGGCCGTGCAACGCAACGACGCCCTCGGCGACCGTGATCTGTACGTCTCCTTCCGGCAACCTGATCTTACCTGGAGCGAGCCAAAGACCCTGGGCCCAATGGTGAACACCGCCGATTCGGAAAGCTCACCGTTTCTGGCCGTCGACAACAAAACGCTGTATTTCACCTCGCTGGGCCGCCCCGGCTTCGGCAACGGCGACATCTACGTGACCCGCCGCCAGGACGATTCGTGGACAAACTGGTCGGAACCCGAAAACCTCGGCCCCGCCGTGAACACCCCCGAATGGGACGGGTATTTCACCATTCCCGCCTCCGGCGACTATGCCTACCTCAGTTCGCGGGCCAATTCGCTGGGCGAAGACGACATTTTTCGGCTGAAACTCTACCCTGCCATCCGGCCCGAACCCGTAGCCATCATATCGGGGCAGGTGCTCGACGCGATCAGCAAAAAGCCGGTGGCCACCGAAGTAGTATCGGACTTGTTTGACAGCAGTAAAGAGTTCGCCAAGGTGGAATATGACCCCGAAACGGGCGAATACAAAATGGTACTGCCCACCCAGAAGGCCTACCAGCTCACGGCCCGCAAAGACGGTTATTTCCCCGCCAGCGAAACACTGGACCTGAGCAACGACAAGCGGTTCCGCGACATCAAGCGCAATTTGTACCTGATGCCCATTCAGGCGGGGGCCAAAATGATCCTGCGCGGGGTGCGCTTTGCCCAAAGCGAAGCCAGCCTGTTGCCGGGGTCGGAGGTGGAACTCGACCGCGTGTTCGACCTGATGACCCAACACCCCGACATGACCATTTTGCTGGAAGGTCACACGGATAATCAGGGGGAATTGGGGCCCAACATGAAGCTCGCCGAAGACCGGGTGAAGACCGTAAAAGGCTACCTGACGGCCAAGGGCATCACCGAAAACAGGGTGCAAACCAAAGCCTGGGGTCCCAGCAGGCCCATTGCCAGCAACGAAACCGAAGAGAAGCGCAAACTGAACCGGCGGGTAGAATTCACCATTCTGACATTGTAATTGCCGGGGGGCTTGGCTTATTTTGTGCCCATCACCCCACCCCTCCGCCGGTCGCTCGGCCCGCTATGCCCCTCCGTCCCTCGCCCGAAGTTCCCCGCTCAAGCCGTTCCCTCCTGATTTTGCTGACCATCCTGACGGTGGCGTTTGCCCTGCGGATCTACAAGCTGGATGCCCACGGCGTGTACCTCGACGAAAAATTTACGCTTGTCGCCTCGCAGGGGGTGGTGCAGGAAGGGTCCAACCAGCATGACGTCTTTTTCACGCCCGGCAAGCCCTATTTCACGCCCCAGGAATTTCACAAACCCAAACAACTCGCCGACTATGACGAAGCCATTGCCCGCAGCGACATCAGCAACAGCCCGGCCTACACCGGTTTACTCTCAGGCTGGATTCGGGTGTTTGGCATCAGCGATTTCTCGGTCCGGTTTCTGTCGGTGCTGTTTAGCATGGGTACGGTCTGGCTCATTTTTGTGCTGGCCCGCCGCTATACCGGGTCCGAGAGGGTGGGACTAATCAGCGCGGCGGTGGCGGCTACGGAGCCATTTTTTGTGGCCTATAGTCACGTGGCCCGCGCCTACAGCATGACCATTTTTGTGTCGCTGCTGGCCACCTGGCTCTTTCTGCGCATCCTGGACCGGCTGGAAACCGATGCCGACGATACACGCGAAAAGAGCCTTTTCGGGGCAAATAAGGACCTTTGGGGCCTGTATGCCGCCTATGGACTGGCCTATGCCGTGTCTATTTTGGGCCATACGCTGGGGCTGATGGTGTTTGTGGCGCACGGATTGTACCTGCTATTTTACGTCCGCAACGGATCGGCCTACGTCGGCTTCGGGCTGGCCGGGGTGCTGGCTACGCTGGGGTTGCTGGTGCCGTGGTTTACGGTCTGGGCGGGTAAGTACCTGTTCATGACGATGGCCTATCAGGCGCAGTTCTACAAACACCTGGCCGATACGAATCCGCTCAACAATGGATTCGGTATTATTCTGCCCGCCACGGTGCCCAACGTGCTGGGGGCGGCGGCACCCGTAATGGCCGACCTGTTCTGGCTCACCAACGGCCTGGCCACCGACACGCTGGGTCAGCGAAATGTGCTGATCGAACTAGGGGTGGGGTTGTTGGTGCTGGGTATCGTTTTGCTGGCCGAACGACAACGCCGGGCGGGCCGAACGCCCTATGGGCAGACACCCTGGTGGGCCAAAACCAGCGTGCCAATGCTGCTGCTGGGTGTCTGGCTGGTCGTCACGATTCCCACCGGCCAGGCCATGATGCTGACGGCTCTGCCTCTGTTTGGCTATGTACTCTATCAGGCCGTTGAGTATTTCGGGGGAAGTCGGCAACGGCATTTTCTGGTGTTGATGGGCCTGTTGCTGCTCACACCTACCCTGTTTTTACTAGCCATCGCCTTCCGCAACGGGCATACCTACGGCATCACCCAGCGCTACACCAGCTTTTCGTTTCCCTACGCGGTCATCATCGTCGGCATTTTGATCGATCAGTTGTTTCGGATGCCCCACTACATCAGCTACATATTGACGCTGGTGCTGTTCCTGAAAGCGAACTACATCATGGACCTGAACAAGCAGATTTTCGACGACACTGCTGCCAAATACACGCAGTTTGGCGTGGCGCGGATCAGAAATCCATACATGACCGCCGCCGCCAGCATCGAACGCCAATACGCCCCCGGCGACACGGTGCTGTACCCCGCCATCCGGCTCCACCCCGCCGACGAAATAGAAAAGACCTACTGGCCGTTTTCGATCAAAGACGCGCAGATGACCAACCTGTATTTACCCCATGACGCCACCTATTACCAACGGATGGACACGACGCAGGCCGACCAGATTTGGCTCGTGAAGGGCCGTACCGGGCAGCGGGTGCTTATCTTTGATTTTAAAGGGCCAACCTACCGCTATTAATCGTCCGCCCAAACCGATCATGGTAACCCGACAGCCCAAGCATGTACTACTTCCCGAACCGGCTCCGGCACAACGCAACTGGCCGGGGTTGCTCTATGCCCTAATCCTGACGGCCCTGCCCATTGGCGCGGTGGCCTGGGCGTGGACTTGCGGGGCCGTAAACGTGCCGAAATGGGATGACCACGCGCTGAAAGGCTCGCTGTTGTTGATGGAGAAAGAGACCTCGCTGCTGGGCTGGTTTCGGCAGGTGGTGGCGCAACACAA
>JBBRMP010000224.1:0-9031 GCA_038230755.1 Cytophagales bacterium
CGTACTGCCCGTACGCACGACCGGCTTGCGGTCGCTGCCAATGTCGAAGCCCAGGATCACGCCAAACCGCCCGGCGGGATTAATGATGGCGTAGAAGTTATTGAAAAAGCGACCCTGCTGGAGCGAGTCGGGCCGGTCGCTGCCGAGGAACGTACTCCAGTTCAGCGTCACTTTGGCGGAGGGCCGGAACTGCACCTGCGTACCAACCGCCGGGCCGCTGTAGCCCGGTACTTTGGCGATGCGCTGCCAGCCGTTGGTCACCATGCCCAGCACCGTCCATTTGCCGGTGGTATAGGTCAGTTTGGCACCGGCCAGGTAATACGGCGAGTTCTCGGCCAGAATGCTGCGCGTAAGTGTCCAGCAGTCTTTCGAGATAGCGCTTTCAAACCCGATGTGCGACGAGAAAATGCCCGCATCCAGCCATAGATCCCGGGTTTTGCTCAGTCTCACGCCCGCGTTGGCCTCGTACACGTTTTTCAGCAGAGACTGCTCGGCGGCATAGTTATACTGCGCGTACGTACCCACCTGAAGGGCCAGGTTCCCTCGTACCTGATTCGTGGCATAACCCAGTTTAAGGTACGCATAATTAATGTTGAATTCCCGATTTCGCTTGTGGTTGTACAGAAAAGAGGGCCGTTCCTGGGTCGTTTTTGGGGCCGTAAGATCTTGTGTATAGTAAGCTTCCACGTAGCCCGTCAGCGTCAACGCCGGGGCAGTGGGTGCCGGGCCCGTGCTGCCCGTACTGTCGGCAGACTGGGCGACGGCCACGGATGAAGCGGCACAAAGGCAGGCCGCAGAAAAAAATAAAAGCTTGTTCATGTTCGTACTTTGTAACCCCCGGCCCGGGCAGAGCCGGGGTCAATAATTATTTTAAGGCGTCGAGCGCAACATTTAACTTGAGAATATTGACGGTTGATGGACCAAAAAGTCCCAGCAGTGGACCTTTGGTCTGTTCATCAACCAACTGCTGGAGCCGCGTGGCTGGTATATTCCGAACACGGGCAATGCGGGCAATCTGCACGCTGGCCCCGGCGGGTGACAGGTGCGGGTCCAGGCCCGATCCCGATGCGGTTACCAGTTCAGCGGGGATATCGGCTTTGTTCACACCCGGATTATGCACCAGAAACGTGTCGATGCGGGCCTGCACTACGCCGAGGTATTCGGTATTGGACGGCCCCTTGTTCGACCCGCCCGACCCGGCTGCGTTGTAATCCACCGCCGACGGACGGCTGTTGAAGTACCGGTCTTCGGTAAATTTCTGACCAACGTTGGCGTAGCCAACAATACGGCCTCTGGCCATGATGGTAACCCCATCGCCCCCGCCGGGAGCGAGTCGTGAAACAGCCGCTACAAACAGCGGATATAGAACAGACAGGATAACCAGCAGCCCAACCGTAAGGCGGATAGCTGGAGAAATGTGATTTTTCATGAGTGTGATGCCGAAAAGTCGGCGGTAAAAAAATCAAAGAGGTGTTTATTACTAGAGCCTGAGCTTCAGCATTACACAAATAGCCCCACTACTAAATCGAGGAGTTTAATCCCGACGAAGGGAGCCACCAGCCCGCCAAAACCGTAGATGAACAGGTTCCGACGCAGTAACGCACTCGCGCCGATGGGTTTGTACGCCACGCCCCGCAGCGCCAAAGGAATCAGCATCGGAATGATGATGGCGTTGAAAATCACCGCCGACAAAATGGCCGATTCGGGCGAGTGCAAACGCATCAGGTTCATCTGTTGCAGCGCCGGGATACTGGCCACGAACAGCGCCGGAACAATGGCGAAATACTTGGCCACGTCGTTGGCGATGCTGAACGTAGTCAGCGTACCCCGCGTGATGAGCAGTTGCTTGCCAATTTCAACGATTTCAATCAGCTTGGTCGGGTCGTTATCCAAATCGACCATGTTGCCTGCCTCTTTGGCCGCCTGCGTACCTGAGTTCATCGCCACACCTACATCGGCCTGCGCCAGGGCGGGTGCGTCATTGGTACCGTCGCCCATCATCGCCACGAGTTTACCGCTGGTCTGCTCATCCCGGATGTACTGCATCTTGTCTTCCGGCTTAGCTTCGGCAATGAAATCATCGACGCCCGCTTTTTCGGCAATGAACTTGGCCGTCAGCGGGTTATCGCCGGTGACCATCACCGTTTTCACGCCCATTCTGCGGAGCCGGTCGAACCGTTCGGCAATGCCGGGTTTGATGATGTCCTGCAACTCTACCACGCCCATAACACGCTCATTATCAATGACCACCAGGGGCGTACCGCCGTTTGAGGCAATGACGTTGGCTTGCTCAGTGGTGGCGTTTGGGAAGTCATTACCCGCCCGCGTCACGATGTTGCGGATCGAATCGACGGCGCCCTTGCGGATGCGTTGCGTTCCGTTTGCCAGGTCGATACCCGACGACCGGGTCTCCGCCGTGAATTTGATCATCGTTGATCCTTCGGTATTCAAATCACGGGTGACGTCGGGACCGAAGTCTCCACTCCGGGCCAGTTCCACAATCGACTTACCTTCCGGCGTTTCGTCGGCTAAAGAACTCAGCGCCGATGCCCGAATCATGTCGGCCTGACTCACGCCGGGGGCGGCGTAGAAGTTGGTGGCCTTGCGGTTACCAATCGTGATCGTACCCGTTTTGTCCAGCAACAGCACATCGATGTCACCTGCCGTTTCTACTGCCCGGCCCGACTTGGCAATGACGTTGGCGCGCAGGGCCCGGTCCATACCCGCAATACCGATGGCCGACAGCAGCCCGCCAATAGTAGTCGGAATCAGACAGACGAACAGCGAAATCAGGGCGGCAATGGTGATGGGCGTTTTGGCGTACATCGCGAAGGGTTCCAGCGTGATGCAGACGATAATGAACACCAGCGTAAACCCCGCCAGCAGAATAGTCAGGGCAATTTCGTTGGGTGTTTTCTGCCGCGATGCGCCTTCCACCAGCGCAATCATTTTGTCGAGAAACGACTCGCCGGGCTGGGTAGTCACCTGCACTTTTATCTTGTCAGATAGCACTTTGGTACCGCCCGTTACCGACGATTTATCACCGCCCGCTTCCCGAATCACCGGGGCCGATTCGCCCGTAATGGCCGACTCGTCGATGGTGGCGAGGCCTTCGATAATCTCCCCATCGGAAGGGATGATGTCGCCCGCTTCGCACAGGAAGACATCGCCTTTCACGAGTTGTGCCGACGAGATCACTTGCACTTCGTTGGTGTATATATTACCAACCGACGGGAGGCCGCCCCGACGCATTACTTTGGCGGGGGTTTCCTGCCGGGTTTTACGGAGCGATTCGGCCTGCGCTTTGCCCCGCGCTTCAGCGATGGCCTCGGCGAAGTTGGCAAACAGCAGTGTCAGCAGCAGAACAAACGTAATAACGCTGTTATACACGACGCTGCCTTGCGATGTATCGCCCGACAGGGCAATATAGACCGTTACCAGCAGCATAATGGCCGTGCCGATTTCGACCGTAAACATGACCGGATTTTTAATAAGTTCAGCCGGATTAAGTTTGCTGAACGAAGCCCGAATTGCTGGTCCAACGAGTTCAGGCTGGACTAGTGCGGGCGATTTTTGTGTTGCCATTTTCTTAGCAAAAAAGTTAAATTAAGATCTAACGAAGGCTATTGCGCCCCAGACTGAAGAACTCGGCCAGTGGTCCTAGGGCTAATGCGGGGAAAAAGGCCAGGGCTGCAATCACGACAATCACCGCCAGCGTCATCAGGCCGAACGTACCCGTATCGGTGGAGAGCGTTCCGGCACTTTCCGGCACATATTTTTTCTGCGCCAGCAGGCCCGCAATGGCCAGCGGTCCAATGATGGGCAGAAAGCGTCCCAGTATCAGCACGAAGCCCGTCGAAACGTTCCAGAACACATTGTTGTCGCCCAGCCCCTCGAAGCCCGACCCGTTATTGGCCGCCGCCGAGGTGTATTCATAGAGCATTTCGGAGAAGCCGTGGAAACCGGGGTTGTTAAGCCAGTTGGCGGGTTTCACAACCCAGTCGGCCTCGGGCATCGTCACGATGACGTACGCAGCCAGCGACGTACCAACCAGTATTATGAACGGGTGCAGAATGGCAATCAGGGCGGCAATCTTCATCTCGCGGGCTTCTACTTTACGCCCGAAAAACTCCGGTGTCCGGCCCACCATCAGCCCCGAAATAAACACCGCCACAATCAGGAAGATGTAGTAGTTCAGGATACCAACACCGCAGCCTCCGTAGAACGCGTTGGTCATCATGCCCAGTAGCTGCATGGCGCCCGATAGCGGCATCGACGAGTCGTGCATACTATTGACCGACCCCGTAGAGATAATCGTTGTAACGATGCTCCAGTAGGCGGATGCCGCTGCTCCGAAGCGAACCTCTTTGCCTTCCGTAGCACCCGCAATCTGATTAACGCCCAGTTGCGCAATGGCCGGACTACCGTTCAGTTCGCTCCAGATGGTAGGCAGCAGTAGCATTAACATACCCACTGTCATGACGCCGTAGATAATCCAGGCAAATTTCCGCCGACGGATGTAATAACCGAGGGCAAAAATCAGCGCAATCGGAATTAGCACCTGCACGATCATTTCGACCATGTTGGTCAGGTAGTTGGGGTTTTCGAGCGGGTGCGCGGAGTTAACACCAAACCAGCCACCCCCGTTGGTACCGAGGTGTTTGATGGCAATCATACCCGCAGCCGGTCCCCGCGACACGCCCACTGTATCGCCCTGTAACGTAATGATGCTGTCTTTCCCGGCAAAACTCGCCGGGGTACCGTTGAAGGCCAGTATAACAGCAATCACCAGCGACAGCGGCAGCAACAGGCGTGTAATGGACAGAACAAAGAATTTGTAGAAGTTACCGGACCGGTCGGTTACATCGGACATAAAGTGCCGGAACAGTAGCACCAGCGCGGCAATTCCCGTGGCTGCCGATACGAATTGCAGGAAGGTGATTACGCCCAGTTGCGTCAGGTACGTCAGCCCCGTCTCGCCCGAATAGTGCTGCAAATTGCAGTTGACCAAAAAGCTGATGGCCGTGTTAAACGCCAGATCGGGCGACATCGATGGGTTACCGTCCGGGTTGAGGGGCAAGCTGCCCTGCGTCAGTAACAGCACGAAACCCAGCACCAGCCAAACGGCGTTGATGGTCAGCAGGGCCACAATGTTTTCTTTCCAGTGCATGTCCTTGTTGGGGTCAATACCGGAAATACGGTAGATAAACCGTTCAATTGGGGCCATGAAATCAAGCACATTGGGCTTCCCGGCGAAGACCTTCGCCAGGTATTGCCCCAGGGGGATAGCCAGCAAGACGGTTAGCCCGTAGGTGACCAGAATCCCAAGTAAGTCAGTTGTCATAGGTGTTTACCAGGTGAAAAGTGGAATGTTTTCGCTGATTAGATTAAAAGCGTTCGGGCCGGATGAGTACATACAGCATGTAGGCAAACACCAGCAGGGAAACAATAAATACGAATATGAGCATGAGTTGGGGCGTTAGATGCGTTCAAACCAGTCGATGGCTTTGTAGAATACGGCGAAGCAAAGCAGGGCCGACACGAGGAGAAGCAGGGCAGTACCCATAGGGCGTTTGGTTGGTTGGTTGATATTGATGGGGATATGCCAAACTATGGTCCAGAGTATAAAGTGCTTCATCATAGGACTCATAAAATACTGCATATCAATTGATTATAATCTATTTGGTATTGCCGCTATCCTGATTTATTACCTGTTCTTTTTCAAAATGGAAAAGTTATTTTTTCATTTTGGTAGACATTGACGTGCTAAAGTGCCGTTTGAGGGGTTATTTGAGGTTGGCACGATTTCAGTTTGCTTCGGCTGGTGTGAGAACAGCATCGCACGAAGCAACCGCAGCGGCGGACTGTTGAAAATGCCAAACTGACAATTGAAAACTCATTTCATGAGCAACCATTCCAGAACTATTGATACGATGACGTCGGCAGGGCTACTGGTGGCCGTGGGCATCGTCTTCGGCGACATTGGCACCTCACCACTCTATACCTACCGCGCCATCATCGAAGACCGGCCCGTCACCGAAACCCTGGCCCTGGGCGGTGTATCGGCCATTTTCTGGACGCTGACGTTTCAGACTACCCTCAAATACGTGCTGCTCACCCTCCGCGCCGACAACAACGGCGAGGGCGGCATTTTTTCGCTCTATACGCTCATCCGGCGGTATGCCAAGTGGCTGCTGTTTCCGGCCATTGCGGGGGGGAGCTTCCTCATTGCCGACAGTATTATTACGCCGCCTATCTCGGTGTCGTCGGCCATTGAGGGGTTGTTGCCGCTATATCCGAACCTGCCTACGGTGCCCATTGTGCTGTTTATTCTGTTCCTGCTCTTTGCCGTGCAACAGGTAGGCACCGACAAACTGGGCAAGGCCTTTGGCCCCATCATGACCGTCTGGTTTACGATGATCGGAATCATGGGTGCGGTGCAGGTGGTGCAAAACCCCGGCGTGATTCGGGCGCTGAATCCAGTCTATGCCTATAATATGATTGTCAATTACCCCGATGGTTTCTGGCTACTGGGCGGCGTATTTCTCTGCTCAACGGGGGCCGAGGCACTGTACTCCGACATGGGCCATGTGGGGCGGCGGAACGTGCAGGTGTCGTGGATTTACGTGAAAACTACGCTGGTGCTCTGCTACTTAGGGCAGGCGTCGTGGTTGCTTCAACACGTTGGCAAACCCCTCGGCGACCAGAATTCGTTCTTCGGGCTGGTGCCTGACTGGCTCCTCCTACCTAGCATCGGTATTGCCACGCTGGCGACCATCATTGCCTCGCAGGCCCTCATCAGCGGCACGTTCACGCTCGTCTCAGAGGCTTTCCGGCTCACGTTGCTACCCAAAATGCGGATCGTGTTCCCGTCTGATGCGCGGGGGCAGGTGTACATTCCGGCGTTCAACTGGCTGCTGATGGCGGGTTGCTTCGGCGTGGTGCTGTACTTCCGCGAATCGAAAAACATGGAGGCCGCGTTTGGCCTGTCGGTGAACCTGACCATGCTCACTACCACGGTGTTGCTGGGTATGTACCTCTACGCCAAGAAGCACGTGAACGGCTTTGCGGTGGCGGGCCTGATTCTATTATACGTAGCTATTGAAGGCAGTTTTCTGATTGCCAACCTCCGCAAATTCACGCATGGCGGCTGGGTGTCGCTGCTGCTGGGGCTGGTTATGCTCACTGTCATGTTGGTCTGGTATAACGGCAGCCGCATCAAGCGCCGCCTCACCAATTTCGTCAGCCTGCCCGACCACTTGCCCCTATTGCGGCAACTGAGCAACGACGAGAACGTACCCAGATACGCGACCAACCTGGTGTACCTGACGGCCTCACCACGTACCCAGCAGATTGAGGAACAGATTATTAACTCCATTCTGGGTGGTATGCCCAAACGCGCCGACGTGTATTGGCTGATCCACGTCGAACTGGTCGATGACCCCTACACGACGGAGTACAGCATTGATATTCTGGACCCTGAAGAGGTAGTCCGCATCACGTTCCGGTTGGGATTCCGGGTGCAGCCGCGTATCAATTTGCTGTTCCGCAAGGTGGTGGAAGAGATGGTGCGTTGCCATGAGATCACGCTGAAACCCAAGTACCGCCCCCTCGGCGCCACCCCCGACTTCATCGGCGATTTCCGCTTCGTGGTCATCAACCGGTTCCTCTCCTATGAAAACGACCTGGCTAGCCTCGACACTTTCGTGATGAACAGTTATTTCAGCCTCAAGCGCCTGAGCCTCGCCGACGAACGCGCCTACGGCCTCGACACCCAAAATGTAGAAACCGAGCAAGTCCCCTTAGTCGTCCGCCCCGCCGAATTTGTCCGGTTGAAACGAGTAAGTAGGGGCGGGGAAGCGTGATTTAGCCTTTACCTATAAGTGTTTCTAGCTGACGGAATGCATCTGGATCCTGTAACTGCGACCAAAAAAACTTAGTATAGCGTGTGCGATCAAAAGCATCAACCCGCTTTTCATACACCCAGATCGCCTCTTTATCAGCAATAACCAGTGTAGATGCACCTAGACGCTGGCCATACGACCACACTTGTTTAAAGGCGTCTTCAAGTGCTCGGTGGGTTTTGATAAAAAACTTACTTTCGATCAGCACCCTCGCTCGCTCGTAACCGGGTGTCATGTCTTCAGGAAATGTATAGTCCGGATAATTTCGCTCACCTCGACCCATATGTAAAGCTAATTGACGTACCCAATCCTGGCTAGTATACCCTAATCGTTCCAGCAGTGGTTCAATTAACTGAACTTCAACATCTCGTTCAGTAGAAGCGTTTTCATTTTTCTTGAATGTATGTCCATACAACTGGGGTAGTTGATCCATTTTGCCCCCCTTCGCAACAATTAGTTGCTGAAGCCATTTATAATCGGCCGAACTAAGTGGATATCCGTTTATGCCCTGTAGATTTTTTCGGACCAATGGATTCTGGCTAAAGTGAGAATCGGCTTTTAACTCCTGAATGGAAATAGGTGTTATCTTTTGGCCATAACCAATATAAATGTTGCTATAGTAATAGAAAAATGGGTCCGCAACGCTGTCAGATGTTGCTCGCCAAATGGAGTGGATATAGCTGCGTGGAGCTAAACAGTACATAATTATAATGTCTCCCTTTCGGGTATCCACATTGCCTTGCCAATGCGATACTGATTCTTGGGTCATATCATCTAAAAAATCGAAATCACCACCTTCTTTATTGCGGCCAACCCACCAAACCTGGGTTGGCTCTGGTAAAACCGGCGGCACGGTGCCATGTTCGTCCAGATAGTCTGGTGCAAAGTCATATAAAAATGCACACATTTCAGCAGGTGTTAACTAGAGTTGTTTAGCCTGATTATTAACAAATCGATTATATTTGTATCCTTTCGCCATTAATATAACTGCTAAGACATTGTCTGCTCGAATCAGTATCTTCCCAAACGCCAAAACAGAGCGCGTTTATAAAGCGTCAACAGGTTTATCAATTGGCGAATTTACGGACTTGGCACACTCATTTGCCAAATACTATGATCCTATTTTA
>JBBRMP010000225.1:0-9026 GCA_038230755.1 Cytophagales bacterium
GCTTTCTCCTTATCCTTCTTGCTTTTCTTGGTATCTCCCGCCTGAGCGGCAGTGGCTAACGTAGCAAGCAGGGCCAGACCCAATAGTGTTTGTTTCATAGTAGCGGTCGGTTTGTTTAACTACGTAAGCTACAAAAGTTAGGCCAGACTATTGTTTTATTTCGAGACTCCACGTAATCTCGGCAGTTGGGCGGATTTGGGCGGTGGCCGAGCAGTATTTATCCATCGACAGGTCGATGGCACGGCGCACTTTGGCTTCGTCGAGGTCTCCGGTTAATAGAAAAGCAAGGTGGATAGTTTTGAATGGAGCGGGATTGGCACCGTATTCGCGCTGCCCGTTTACTTTCATCCGGAAGTCGCGGACAACTTGTTTCTGTTTGTTCAAAATCACGATCACGTCGATGGCGCTGCAACTGGCCAGGCCCATCAGCAGCATTTCCATGGGTCGCGCTCCTGCGTTGTGCCCCCCAATATCCACCGACCCGTCGATGTCGAGCGTAACGCCCGCTACGCCGGTGGCGGCAAAATGGAACGCATCATCGACCCGGTTGAGGTCAACGGTCATCGTATCGTAGGTGGGTGTTACCGGGGCGGTTGTCATAGCAATTTGGGCGAAAGTGTGTATCTTCACTACTCGATAACTAGACAATAGCCATGTCTGAAAAAGTTTCCGGCGATTTATTCGACCTCAAAAATGACCCCCGGCTGAGCATGTATCTCTACCGGGCGGGTTTTGGGTGCTGGCTATTGTATATCATGGCAGGCGCTCCCTTTATGGCCGCCCTCCGTTTCTACCGCACTGACCTGGGCATTCTCTGTTTTTTCATGATGGTGGCGGGGCTGTCGGCTTCCATGGTCTACGACTACTACCACAATGCCCCCCTTTACGAGCAGAAAAAGAAGTGGCTCGCCATTGGCTGTGCCGTACTGGCCGCACTGATTTATTTCGTGGTGCTCGACCACGCCCCTGCCGAGGTATTGCGCCGCCTGGCCCATTAGTCCGGTAGCTCGCTGACATACAAATTTAAGACGTTCGCATACGAACCAGTTCAGTTGGCCGATAAAGCGACTAGGATATCTAGCCTAAGTTGACATATCCGCCTAGATTTGGCCCATCTACTGAACGAACCTCTCAACCCGTAAACGTCAATGTCAACTGCCTCACCAGCTTCATCCGCCCGCGCTACTGCCGAAGAATTACAAAATTTACGCCTCTATCAACGTGAGGCGGGTCAGCAATCTTTTCCAGTAGCCAATCTGGTTTTCCTTCAGTCAGAGACCAACTACACCTGGCTCTACTGGCAGGATGGCAAGCGGATGCTTATGCCCCGCACCCTGAAATTTTACGAGCCTAAACTGCCCAGGCAGCATTTCTTCCGCCTCCATCGTAACTGCGTCGTCAATGGACGGTACATTGTGGCTATCGAGCGTGAGCAGGGCGGCATCTTCGTGGTACTCACCACCGGCGAACGACTCGCCATTTCGCGCCGCCGCTGGACTGCCGTAAAGCAGTTCATCAATCTGTATAAGCAGACGGTGACGAACTGATTGAGCGAAGAGCCTGGGGCTTAGGCAAGGAGCAAAAAAGGCTGTTGACGCTTCAGAGATAATCTGCGTCAACAGCCTTTTTTGCTCCTTGCCTAAGCCCCAGGCTCTTCGCTTCTCAACACCCGCGTTATTTCATTTAGCTTTTCCATTTTGGCCTGGAAATCGCCGGTGAGTTGCTGCCGGATGGCGGTCAGGTTATCGAGCGTTTCCTGTAGGGTTTCGGGTAAAATAGCCTCCAGCACTTCGCGGAAGCGTTTGGCAAAGGTTGGCGATTTACCGTTGGTAGAGATGGCGATTTTCAGATCGCCTTTTTTTACGACCGAACTGAGGTAAAAATCGCAGAGGGCGGGCGTGTCTGCCACGTTGACCAGAATCTTACGGGCTTTGCAATCGGCCTGAATCTGCCGGTTCACGGCCTTGTCATTCGTGCCGACAATGACGAGGTCATTGCCAGCCAAAAAAGACGGGTCATACACCGCCTGCACCAGTTTTACGCCCGGATGTAGCCCCGCCAGTTCGTGAATTTCCGCCCTGATTTCAGGTGCCACCAGCGTTACGGGTGCTGCGGGCGCGTTGGCCAGTACGGCCGTAAGCTTCTCCAGCCCGACGTATCCACCGCCCACGATGAGCATCTGCAACTGCTCTATTTTGACGAAAATTGGGAAGAGGGTATTCATAAAATCGGGAGTTGTTAACGGGAGCATTCCCGTTAACAACTCCCGATTTTAGTTTGAGGTTTCGCGTTTGATGTTGCTTCGTGCATAGTACTCTGGAAAGCATAGAGACATCAAACGTAAAACCTCATACTCAGAATTTAACCCCCACATTAACCCCCAAAATGCGCCGCTGCGTGTTGGCAACGTTGTCTTTGAGGGCATTCTGGAAACCGTAATGGTAGACGAAGTCGATAAATAGCGGACCTGCATCAAAGCCAATATTGGCCAGGCCATTCAGGGTAGTGTTGTTGAAGCCGTTTTCGGTAATGCCCGTAATAGTAGTATTTGGCCCCACCGGCAACGACAGTTCGGCACCCAACTGGAAACGAACCCCCGATATACCCCGCTCTGACTGGGCCACCTTTACACCAATATAAGCCGGCACATGGATGTATTGCTGGTCTACATTCGATGTGATATCCTTCAACGTTTTGCCGTCGCCGGGGCGGTAAAACTGCGAGCTTGACGTTAAATATTCCGCTCCAATCTGACCGTATAAGCGACCACCACCCCGCACGAAAAAGCCCAACTGGTAGCCCAAACGGCCCGAAACAGTGGCCGTATCAAGTTTTTCGCCCTGAAAACGGGTCGAGTTACCACCCGTGTAGATGCCGAACGTGAAGTTTTTGTAATTGGTACTACGTTCCTGCTTTTGGTCCGTCCGGTACGCCTTCATGCCATCGTCGAACCCCTCGTCATACGCCTTGCTCAGGTCTTCAGTACCGTAGCGCTTGCTGGAGTTACTGTTGCGGTAGTCATTGTTGTAGGGTGTGTACCGTTCGTCGCGCTGGCGATCATTCCGGTACGTATCGATCCGTTGGTCTACATCACTGTTTCGGCGGTCGTCGCGGTTGTCATAACGGTCCTGGTTGCGATTGTCGTCCATCCGGCGATTGTCTATCCGGTTGTTATCGTAGCGTTGCTGGGCCAGGGAGGCCGTAGTGGTCAGCAGGGCAGCCATTAGCGCAATGGCGTGTATCGAAGTTTTCATAAGTCGTTGAGATAAAGAAGTAACTGTACAAAAAAATCCCGTGGTAATGCCGGGTATTGGGCAACACCACGGGATGTACATAGTCGGCCTGAGTCAATTGGTGATCAGGTCGTTTCAGTTAGAATTTAAAGCCTAGGCTGGCACTCAGGATACGGCGCTGTGAACCGGCAAAACCCGTGTTTTGCTCAATAGCGTTCGAGAAACCATAGTGGTACGTCAGGTCAAGGAAGACCGGACCCGCATCTAAGCCAAGCTGACCTAGACCGTTGAACGTACCGCTCTTTACCTGGAAGTTGTTCAGGTTGCCAAACTGACCAGCCGTTGAGCCAATCTGGTTAGCGTACTCCAGACCCACCTGCACACGCACCGCTGAGATGCCCCGGTCAGATTCTGTTAGTTTGTAGCCAATGTATACCGGCACCTGAATGTATTTGATGTCGATTTTGTCGTTGATATTGGTTGGCGTGGCACCTTGACCAGAGGTGAAATAATCTGAACTAGAGGCAAAATACTCAGCCCCAATCTGACCAAATAACCGGCCACCGCCGCGCACAAAGAAACCAGCCTGATAACCTACACGAGCACTCAAGCCTGAAGCGTTCTTGTTAAGATCAAGTGATTCACCTTTGAACCGAGTCGAGTTTACACCCACGTAGATGCCGTAAGCGAAATTCTTGTAATCCTTCTTCTCACGTGGATAAGCATTGGTCGTGGCCGTCGAGTAGGTCTTGTTCGTGGTCGAACCCGCGCTGTTGTAGTTGCCACTGGTAGTTGGCGTGGTCGTCGTAGCCCCGTTTGCACCGGTCGTGGTGTTATAATTGTTCGTGCCCGATGGCGTCATTGACGTCGAGTTGTTGTACGTACCGTTGGTTGTGTTGCCCGTGGTACCCGTACTCATATTGTCTGTGCCGCTGGCTTGGGTGGTGCTGCCCATGCTGGTGTTGTAGGTGCTGCCGTTCGTAGACGGCGTGGTGCTGCCCGTACTCATGCTACCCGTGCTGCCGTTGGTGCTGCTGTTCGTTCCCGACGTAGCGTTTTGGCTGTTGTAGTTGTTCGTGTTCGAATTGTTGTAATTCGATGTGCTGGTCGTTGTCGACGACATCTTGGTCGTCTTGGTTGGGGCCTGACCCACGGCCACGCCGGCCGACAGGAGGCCGACGAGTAAAAATAACTTGTTCATGTTCATAACGTTTATGTTGGACACTAAAAAGGGGTGTGACCGAAATCACACCCCTTTAACCTATAGGTTTATTAGAATGTTTTAGTTTTTTCGCCAGTTCTTGTAGGCATTGATCAGTCCATTTGTTGAACTATCGTGGCTCTTGACGGGTGTATCTGCCTCAAGCTCAGGCAGAATTTTATTGGCCAGTTGTTTGCCCAACTCTACGCCCCACTGGTCGAAACTAAAAATATTCCAAATTACCCCCTGCGTAAAAATCTTGTGTTCGTACGTAGCGATGAGGCTGCCCAGCGCGCGGGGCGTGATTGTTTTCAGTAAAATCGAGTTGGTAGGCCGGTTGCCCGAAAATGCCTTAAATGGCGCAATTTGGGCTATTTCGGTGTCTGATTTACCCGCTTTACGTAGCTCATCAGCGGCTTCGGCTTCGGTTTTGCCGTTCATCAGCGCCTCGGTCTGCGCAAAGAAATTCGACAGCAACATCATATGGTGGTCACCCATGGGCCGGTGGCTGATGGCGGGCGCAATGAAGTCGCAGGGAATGAGTTTGGTGCCCTGGTGAATAAGCTGGTAGAACGCGTGTTGGCCGTTGGTGCCGGGTTCGCCCCAGATGATTGGCCCGGTCTGGTAACTTACTGAATGGCCATCGCGGTCGACCGATTTGCCGTTGCTTTCCATGTCACCCTGCTGGAAATAGGCCGCAAACCGGTGCATATATTGGTCGTAGGGTAGTATGGCTTCTGACTGCGCCCCGTAGAAATTGTTGTACCAGATGCCCAGCAAGGCCAGCGTAGCCGGTATGTTCTGCTCCAGCGGGGCCGTACGGAAGTGGTTGTCCATCGCGTGGCCCCCGGCCAGCAACTCCTCAAACTTGTCGAAGCCGATGTGGAGCGCAATAGACAGGCCAATGGCACTCCAGAGCGAATACCGGCCACCTACCCAATCCCAAAAACCAAACATATTTTCGGTGTCGATTCCGAAGGCCGACACCGCGTCTTTGTTGGTCGAAAGCGCCGCGAAATGTTTGGCCACGTCCGTCTGCGAACCGCCATTGTCGAGAAACCACTGCCTTGCCGACTGGGCGTTGGTCATCGTTTCCTGGGTGGTGAAGGTCTTGGAAGCCACCAGAAACAGGGTCGTTTCGGGGTTTACCACCTGCAATGTCTCGTAGATATGTACCCCGTCGACGTTCGAGACGAAATGGACTTTCAACTTATCGGACGCGTAGAATTTCAGGGCCTCCGTCACCATCACCGGACCCAAATCTGACCCCCCAATGCCGATGTTGACCACGTCGGTAATGGCTTTGCCGCTGTAGCCTTTCCATTCGCCCGACCGCACGCGTTCGGTGAAGGATTTCATGTGGTCAAGCACCGCGTTCACGTCGGGCATCACGTCGGCGCCGTCTACCATCACGGGGGTATTCGAGCGGTTGCGGAGGGCCGTATGCAACACCGCGCGGCCTTCGGTGCCGTTGATCTTATCGCCCGAAAACATTTTGCCGATCGCCTCCGATAAACCCGCCTGCTCGGCTAGTTGGCGCAGCAGGGACATGGTTTCGGTGGTGACGCGGTTCTTCGAAAAATCGACCAGGATGTCGTCAAACCGGAGCGAAAATTGGTCGAAACGGTTAGGGTCCTGCGCAAATAAATCGCGCATGTGGGTTGCTTCGGTGGCCTCGAAATGGGCTTTCAGTTTGCCGTAGGCCGGTAATTGTAAAAAAGGATGGTTCGTCAGCATGGTTGTATCTTATTGATTTAGTAGCGGCGAAGTTAATCTAAACAGAGGTTGCTCATTTCACCCGGCTCCATCACAAAGGTGTTGATGTCGACGAAGCCCCGGATGCCGCGCACCCAGCCGTTTTTGTTGTGCTGCCAGATGTAGAGCTTATCGGCATCGTAGCGGCTCAAATCTGACTTTGAATAGTCGGCAATCCAGAGCGGGTACACGTCGAAATTGGCTTTTACGAATCGCTTGTAGAGGCTGGAATTGGTGTAAATAATGGGCCTGATGTTATACTCTGCCTCGATGGCGTCGAGGAAAACGTGCAGGTCGGCAATGATCTTCTCGTCAGAAACGCCGTTGGTGACTTCAAAATCAAGCACCGGAGCCAGATCGCCGGGTTTGAGCGATACCCGTTTGATGAAGTTGGCGGCCTGTTTGAGTGGGTCGCGGGTGGGGTGGTAGAAGTGGTAAGCGCCCCGGCGCAGGCCCACGCGTTTGGCTTCGCGCCAGTTTCGCGCGAAGGTGGGGTCGCCGAGCGTGGCCCCCTCGGTAGCTTTCATAAACGCAAACTGCATCCTGACGCCGCCTTCGTCCACAGCCGCCACCCGATCCCAGTCGATGCGGTTATTGTGCCGTGACACGTCGAGGCCATGCAGGGTATAACGAGTGGGAAATTTGATGCCGTAGGCGTCCACAAACTGCCACCGCATGGTGTCGGCGGAACGGGTAAATTCCCAGATCAGCAGCCCCACCGTGAACACGGCAGCGGCCAGCCAGATAAGGCGGTTGTATTGACCGTAAATAAACCGGAGCAGGGTGGGAAGGCGCATAAAGGCCAAAAATACAAAAAGCGGAGAGCACAGGACGAAGAGCTTGGCGTAGCCTGCTGCCACCAGTTGCTCTTTACCCTACGCTCTCCGCTCTATGCTCCTGGCTAACTAGTTGGATCCTTCCAGTTTCACCAGCTTGTTATACAAACCGAGAATAAGAATAGGAGCTGCCCACTGACCAATCAGCAAGGCTTCATGGCGTCTACCATTGGCATAACTGACAGCGGCAGTGACTAATGCGCCAAGACCGCCCCACAAAAAAATATCGGAAGGCAGTTTGGCCGTTTGTTGTTCGATGGCTTCGGCTACCGGGCCTTCGTTGTGTTCGGGATTCATGTTCTTAGGCATAACGTTGTTCTGTTAATTGGTTACGTATGCCTAACGAAGAGGGGTAAGAAAGGTTTAAAAGCCAGGAGCGTCGGGGGTAGAGCTAAGAGGGTGTTCGCTCTTGGCTCTACCCCCGACGCTCCTGGCTCTTCGCTTACTTATTCGGCTGCGGGGTTTTGCGCAGGTAGGGCTTCACGAAGGTTACACCTTTGGGGAATTTCGCTTCCAGTTGGTCGTTCGGTACGGCGGGCGTCACAATCACATCTTCGCCCTCCTGCCAGTCGGCGGGGGTAGCTACCGAGTAGTTGGCCGTAAGTTGCAGTGAGTCAATTACGCGCAGGATCTCGAAGAAGTTACGGCCCGTGCTGGCGGGATACGTCAGCGTCAGTTTCACCTTCTTGTCGGGCCCAATGATAAACACCGACCGTACCGTAGCTTTCTCGCTGGCGTTGGGGTGAATCATATCGTAGAGGGTGGCCACCTCGCGGTTTTCGTCGGCAATAAGGGGGAAGTTCACGGTGGTGTTGTTCACCTCGTTGATGTCCTTCACCCATTCGTGGTGCTGGTCGAGCGGGTCAACGCTTACGGCAATCACCTTGACGCCCCGCCTGGCGAACTCGTCGCTGAGCTGAGCCGTGCGGCCTAACTCGGTGGTGCAAACGGGGGTGAAATCGGCGGGGTGCGAAAAAATCATGCCCCACGAGTTGCCCAGCCATTCGTGGAAATGAATTGGGCCTTCAGTGGAGTTGGCCGTGAAATCGGGGGCGATGTCGCCAAGACGGAGTGACATAGTATGAACAGTTCTAGTGTGTTTGTCCTATTGACTAAATAGGTTACTGGTAAAAAGGGAAAGACCGGCCATAGACCGGTCTTCTGTGTTCAATAATAACGAAAATCAGTTTGAAAAGGGTTCCGACGTCTTCACTGCTTAACCAATGTAGAATCGGTTTGGGCACCCTTGGGGCCGGGCGGGCGGATGCCCCCAATGGCCTTCTGCATGTCGGGCTTTTTGGTCTGGTAAGCCGTCCACTGTTCGGGGGTGAGCAACAGCTTCAGTTTATCTTCTTTTTCCTCATTATACATCATCATCGCATCTTTGATCTGCTGCGATGCCTCTGGGTTTGTCCGCTTGCCATCTGTACCAACAATTTCTTTGATGGCCTCCTGTTGCAACTTGGCGTAGTCGTTGTTGAGTGTTTTCACATCTTTGGCCTGCTCTTTGGTCAGGTCCAGGTTCTCTCTCAGCCATTTGGTTTCCTTGGCCGCCATATCGCCTGCCACGTTGGGAATCGACGGCTTGAAGTTGGCCTGCGGCTGACTCATAGCACCGCCCATGCCACGGTTCATGCCGCCGCCGTATCCGCCACGGCCATACCCACCGCCTCCGTAGCCACCATATTGGGCAAAGGTGAGCGTAGACAGCAACAAAAACAGGGTTGTGATACTAAGCCGGGTCGTTTTCATGGAGACAGCGTTACGGGTGAAACCACGAAGGTCGGAAAAGTTAGTGGCTATCACCAGCCTTCCCCGCGCCGTTTCTGAAAAAGCCTTATTGAGCTTTTGCCTTCAATACTAAGTAGTCGGGCAGAATTATTTTAAGTTTTTACCGCCGAAAAATTGATCTTGTACTCGGTGCCAAATTTGGCCCAAATTGAATTCAATGCTTGGCGTAATGTCGCTAAATCAGTGTAAGCCTGGGGAGGAATCCAGCGA
>JBBRMP010000226.1:0-9011 GCA_038230755.1 Cytophagales bacterium
TAGAAACAGCCATTATTCTTTCCACGGGCTGCAGTCAACCGGGCCAGACGGTACAGAAAAAAGGCCGCGTGTAGGCTTTATTGAGTAGCTTCGGGCAACGGACGATCTTACTTTTAAGATTGTCCGTTTTTCATTAACCCCTACTCTAACGCTCGTACGCATGTCGATCACGACCCGCCTTCAATTGTCGGCCATGATGTTCCTCCAGTTTTTTATGTGGGGGGCCTGGTATGGTCAGGTTACCAAATACATGGAGAAAACGATGGGGGCCACCGGCGTGCAGCAGGGGGCGGCCTTTGCCACGTTTTCGCTCGCCATGCTGGCCGCGCCCTTTTTCGTGGGCATGATTGCCGACCGGTATTTTGCCGCCCAGCGGGTGCTTGGCGTATTGAACATGCTGGGTGCCGCCGTACTCTATTTTTTGATCGACGTGCAGGACGCCGACCAGTTTTTCTGGATGCTGCTGGTCTACTGCCTCACCTTCGCCCCCACGCTGGCCCTGACGTCGTCTATTGCGATGCAACAGATGAGCAGTCCCGAAAAGCAGTTTCCGGGTATCCGGGTGCTGGGTACGATTGCCTGGATTGCCGTCACCAACATCATTGGCTACTACGGTTTGGGCGATAAAGTCGAGATTTTTAAACTATCCATGTACACGTCGCTGGCGTTCGGTATCTTCTCATTCTTCCTGCCCAACACGCCGCCCAAAGCCACCCAAAGCACGTCGCTGGGGCAGATTTTAGGGCTTGATGCATTCAAATTATTCAAAGACCGGTCATTCACGATCTTCTTTGTCTCGTCGGTACTGATCTGCATTCCACTCTCCTTTTACTACGCCATGGCCAACCCGGCGCTGACGGATTCGGGCCTGAAAAACGTGGAAAATGTGATGTCGCTGGGGCAGGTGTCGGAGGTGGGCTTTATGTTGCTGATTCCGCTGGCATTCACCCGATTGGGCGTCAAGAAAATGCTGATTGTGGGCCTGATTGCCTGGATTGCACGCTTCTTGTTTTTCGGGTTTGGCAACGCCGAAGCGGGTGTCTGGATGTTTTATCTGGCCATTATCCTACACGGCGTGTGCTATGATTTCTTCTTCGTGACGGGCCAGATTTACACCGATAATAAAGCAGGTGATGACATCCGATCGTCGGCGCAGGGGCTGATTTCGCTGGCTACCTACGGCATCGGCATGAGCATCGGCTCCTATCTGGCCGGGGCCGTGAAAGACTGGGCCAAAACGGCTACCGGCATCGATTACCTCAAGTTCTGGACCGTCCCCGCCGTCATTGCCGGGGTGGTGCTGCTCCTGTTTGTCTTCTTCTTTACCGACAAACAAAAAGCAGTCCCCACCGAAGGGGAGTTGGTAACGGGACCGCTTTGAAGGAGTTTAGCGTTCAGCGTTTTCAGTTTTTTAGTGAAAATGATGACCAAAAATGAGCAGGAAGATTTCGTTTTACACCGACATGAATGAACCCAATCAGGAATTGGTTAGGGAAAATCTGCGTATGTCGCCAGAACAACGTTGGCAAGCTTTCTTGAAGATGAGGCGATTGTATGTTGGCTTGATGGGGCCGTTTCCCAAAGAGCCAAAAGGAATCACCATGAAACGACCATCATGGATGTAGATAACAGGGAGTTTTTGGATTTTGTTGAACGGGCGGATGCCTACCACCTGGAATACATCCTGATTGGCGGATTAGCTCTTATTTTGAACGGTGGGGTGCGAATGACGCAGGATGTAGATATCTGGCTAAAGCCAACCAACGAAAATCGTGACCGATTTGTGAGCACGTTAAAAGCATTTGGCTACGAAGACGAGGACCTTGTCGATATGAGTAGAGCCGATTTTAAGCAACCGCAGATCATTAGAATCCACGACGTGCCACTTGATGTTCTCACCCGGGTGCATATCAAGTTTGATTACGATCAGTGCCGGAAACGGGCAAAACCGTTTGATACGTCCCGTGGTCCGCGCGTGTACTTTTTGCATATCAACGACCTCCGAGAACTGAAAGTCCTGGCACGAAGGCCAAAGGATTTAACGGATGTGTTAATGATTGATGAACTGTTGAATGAGGCTCGTCAGGCAAAACCGAATAACCTCGAATAAGTTAATGTTCAGTTGCTTCGCTTGTCGGCGTAGCCCCCATAGACAAGCGAAGCAACTGAAACTATACTGTCGGTTCCTGTTGGCTCAGGCAATGGAAACTGCCCAGACCCCAGACGATTTCGGTGGCGTCGATACCGATGATCTGGCGGTCGGGGAAGCACCCGGCAATGATGTCGAGGGCGGGCTGATCGTTGGCGCAACGGAACGTGGGAACGATGACGGATTTGTTGGTAATCAGGAAGTTAGCGTAGGAGGCGGGCAGGCGCTGGTCGTCGCTTGCCACGGGGTCGGGCATGGGTAGCTCGATGATATTGAGCGGCTTGCCGTTGAGCAGGGTCATCTGCCGAAGCTTACGATGGATTTCCTGCAAGGGTGCATAGTTTGCATCGGCGGGGTTATGCTCGATGGCGGTCAGTACCGTGTTTTCGCTGACAAACCGGACCGTATCGTCGATGTGTCCGTCGGTGTCGTCGCCCACGATGCCGTCTTCTACCCACAGCACCTGTTGCACCCCGTAATAGTCGCGTAAATACTGCTCAATCTGCGCTTGCGACAGGTTCGGGTTGCGGTTTTTGTTGAGCAAACACGCCCGGCTGGTGAGCACCGTTCCCGCCCCGTTGAACTCGACTGAACCGCCTTCCATGATGATGCCCGGCGTAACGTAGTCCAGGTGCCGGTAGTGGGCAATGGCCGTTGGAATCAGGTTGTCCTTCTCGAAGGGCGGGTATTTGCCCCCCCAGGCGTTGTAGCCCCAGTTCACGATCATGCGGGCTTTTCTGGCGGGATTAATCAGAAACGCCGGGCCGTGGTCGCGGCACCACGAGTCGTTGGTGGGGAAGGGGAGGAGCGTAATGCGGTCCATGTTGGCCCCGGCCATGAGCAGGCGCATATTGGCCTGCTGCATAATGATGTCGTTATGCGCGTTGATGCACACCGGCTCACTGTCGGCGATGGCTTTTATGAAATCGAGGTAGGCTGGCATCATTAACTCAAGCCGCTCTTTGCTCCACGACGCTTCCGTATGGGGCCAGGTGAGCCAGGTGGCGGCGTGGGGGTGCCATTCGGCAGGAAAGAAAAACCCCTGTTGGGCGGGGGTGGGGGTTTCGTCGAGAAGGGTACTCATTGTGCTAATTCGGAGATATAAGTAGGTGAGCGAAAAAGAACGACGCTTTATTGCTGATTAACTATCTGACTGTCAGTGTATTAAAAATATACTTGTGTCTCTTATTTTAGCTCGACTACTTATTGCGGTGAAGGCCCGCCAATTTTTGGTCAAAATTACAACATCATCGTCGCGCTATGACCCGTTTGTTCGTACTCCTTCTGTGTCTTTGTAGCGTTGCCAGTGTTGCACAACCCGGTAGCATCATCAGCGATACGCTGCGGACTGTGGTACGAGAGGGGCGACCAGAGGTGGTTACGATTTGGCCAAAACGGCAGGGTGAACACCTATTTTTTACGTCGGCAGATACAAAATTTCTGAAACAATACAGCTCATGGGCCGATTTAGCCCGCCAAAGTGCTGACGTTACCTATCCCGTCAACCTGACTCTCGACCTGTATGGCGTCATAGAATCCGCCGACTGGGCTTTTTTGCGGAAGGTGCCGCACGTGCGTATCGTGTCGCTTGAGTTACCCGCCCGGCTCCCGCCGGTATCGTTCGATTCGCTGCTGATCGTGCTTGCCAACTGGCCTGAACTGAGCCAGATCAATTTTAGCCAGCAGTCTATTGACCTCACTAAATCGCCCAAAAAAGAACCCGTCGTAGCGAGCCAGAGCCTGATTCAATTACCGATGGTACAAACGGCTAATTTCTTTGGCAAGAATGACGACATGGCCGTTTGTATGGAACTCCTGTCGCATTGTCCGGGGCTGAGACGGCTGACAGTGAACAGTCTTGATGGATACTATAAGCCTGCACCCATACCGGCTGCGCTGGCCAAACTAACCCAACTGCGCGAATTGCGGTTGACGAGTGGCAGCGGATTTTCTGGCCTCGACAGTGCCTTTGCGGGCCTGACCAACCTGACTACGCTCTACATGACCAACACCGGCGATGGCCGGAAACTGACGAAGGCGCTGAATCACCTGCCCAGGTTGCGGCGGCTCGAACTACGCTTTGGGATTACCGACAGCGATCTGAATGAACTTCGTCTGGAAAAGCTTGTCCAACTCGACACCCTCGACTGCCATTTCATTACCGGAACCAGGTTTCCTATTGATTCGGTGCTGGCGGGGGTAACGTCGTTGCGGCAGGTGACGCTGGACAATGGCCTGCTCAATTCGCTCGACTGGATGGCTGATAATCAACTGCTTCAGTCGCTTGACCTGACGGGTTGCCAATTTCCAACACCAACCCGTTCGCTGGCGAAATTGACCCAACTCCAGACCATTTCAATTGACCGTGCCGACTCGCTGGGGCAGTTTCCGGTGTCGTTTACCACCATACCCAACCTGCTGACACTCAGCATTCCCGATGCCCAACTTGGTGCCATTCCGGCCAGCATTGGGGCTATGACATCGCTCACGGGCCTGAACCTGTATCACAATAACTTGAGTAGCCTGCCCGCTGAACTGGGGAAATTAACGGCCCTGAAAAACCTGAATTTGGGTTATAACCAACTGGCTGCCATACCCGCGTCTGTGTTGCGCTTATCCAGTCTGGAAACCCTGGCCCTCTACGAAAATAGGCTGACCAGCATTCCGGCCAACTTAGGTCAATTGCCTAACCTGTTGCACCTGTATTTGTTGGGAAATCAGATTGATAAACTACCCGATGAGGTGACGCGGTGTCGAAAACTAGAAACGCTGGCCCTCGACAATAACCCGCTCACGGCCCTGCCCGAGCGTATTGGCCAACTCAATTCGCTCCAGACATTGTCGCTGACCGGCACCCGTTTGCGGACCCTACCTGCTTCGATGGGGCGGCTGGGCAACCTGCGCACGTTAAGGCTGTCGGGGGGGCGGTTGCTGGCGTTTCCGTCGTTGGCGGGTTGCCGACAGTTGCAGCGGCTCTGGCTTGGCGATAGTGCCCTAACCACCTTACCGGGCAGTATTGGTTTGTTGCCCCGGCTGACAAACCTGAACCTGAACCTGCCCCAACTGCGGCTCCTGCCTGATGGCCTCACCAGCCTGACAAACCTAACTAATCTGACGATTCAGGCGGCCCAATTGCTGGTGCTTCCCGCTGGTCTGGGCCGCCTGACCAACCTACGTGAGTTGACCATCAGCAGCCATAAGCTGCTCGGCCTGCCCAACAGCCTGGGGCGACTAACTCAGTTGACCAGCCTGCACCTCAACGGGGGCACTGACCCCAGCGCCAACCAGCCGTTTGGTGCGCTGGAACAGTTGCCCGACAGTATCGCTTTTTGCCAAAACCTGGTAGAAGTACGCATCACGAATCAACAGGCTGTCGATGCCACGGACATAATTCGGAAACTGGCCCGTTTGCCCCAGCTTAACAAGGTGAGTATGACGCGTTGTGGCATTGGTTCGTTGGGCGATATTGACTGGAAACAGGTGCTATTCAAGGCGCTGTATTTAGACGAAAATAACCTTCGTCTGATGCCGGAGGCTATCCTGGATGCCCCGAACCTGCTGATCGTAAACCTGTCGGGAAACAGTCAATTACCCGCCCGGCTCAACCAAATTTTTGCGAATAAAGAAGCGTTGCGCCAGGCCATTTCCGATGCAAAGCAATAGGATCTTTAAGTCGTAAGCACTTACGACCACAGCGGCGGACCGTATACGACTCCCTTCCCCTCACGACTAATTTAACCCAATGGCCCGCAACATACCTGTATCTACCACCTGACCTAATTTCTGAGCCTGAACAGCACTGGTTTTGGCCTCGGCGAGGTTGCCCATTTTCTGGTAGGCGTAGCAGGCGTAAAGGTAGGTTGGGCCGTTGGCGGGGTTCAGCAAAATGGCCCGATTGCCCGCCTCAATGGCATCGACATACTGTTTGTTTTGCAAAAATGCCGCGCACAGGTTCGTCCAAAGGGCCGGGTTTTGGGCGTCGAGTAGACTTGCTTTCTGATAGTGCCGGATGGCTTCGGGATATTGTTTATTCGTGAAATAGGCTGAGCCGAGATTGACCCACGTATTGAGGTAAGTCGAGTCGATGGCTAGTGACCGTTTCAGGAGCAGAATGGCGGCAGCGGGTTGGTTCTTGCCCACTAGCACCGTGCCTTTGATGGTCAGGGCCAGGGCATTGTCTGGGTTGTCTTTCAGCAAAAAATCAGCGTCGGCAACGGCTTCATCGGGGCGGTTTAGTTTCGAGAGCAGGTAGGCCCGGTTGGCGCGGAATAGGGCGCGTGGGTCGTTGGCCACAGCCAGGCTATAATCGGCCAGGGCGTCTTCCAGACGGTCATTCTGTTCGTAATAGAGGGCGCGGTTGCTGTAGGCCGTGGCCGAAAAGGGCTGCGTTTTCAGGGCATCGGTCCAGAGCGTTTCGGGATTTTTCCAGACACCGACGCGCGCGAAACTCAGCCCCGCACAGGCCACCGAAAACACCATTGCCAGCCCCAATGCGGCCATGCGCAGGGCCGGTCGTTGCACCTGTTCGATGGTCATGGCCACGGCAAAAAATAGCCCAATGTAGGCCATGTAGGTGTACCGGTCGGCGTAGGCGGCACTGCCCACGGCCTTGATGAGTTGCAGGGTGAGCAGCAGGTTGACGACGAAAAATGCCCCGCCAAAAAACCACAGCGACGCACGGCTGTCAGCCGCCGAACGTGCCTGCCGAACACAGAGCCAACCCAATAACACCAGTACCAAAACGCTGACGACCGTAGCTGCTGGAAAGAACCACGGAAATGCTACGCCTGCTCCCGGACGGCCATAAATCGCCGATAGCCCGACGGGCCAAACGGCTTTGATGCCGTAGTTGACCAGTGCATAACTGCCCAACTGAATCCGCTCCCAGAGGCTATAATTTTCGTTGATCGCCGATGCCGATGCCTGCGACGCCAGCGTGAGCCAACCCGCCACCGCCGACACCAGAAAGAATGGAATGGTTAGTAATAACGGCTTGGCCGTAAGGCGTTTATCGTGCCAAAATGTGATCAGTACCAGCACCACGGGCAGGATTACGGCGGCGGGTTTGGCGAGGTTGGCCAGCACACCCGCCAGCAGACTCAGCACCAGATAGCCCCATGCTTTTCGGTCTAAAAACCGCCAGTAGCTGATGAGCGACAGCAGGAAAAAGGCCGTGTACAGCACGTCTTTCCGCGCCGAAATCCACGCCACTGATTCAACGTGCATGGGGTGAATGCCAAACCATAACGCCACCAGAAACGCCACCAGCCGACTCCCGCCCGACCATTGCCAGCACGCCCAAAAGACCAGTCCCACGTTGAGCAGGTGCAATAGCAGATTGGTCTGGTGATACTGCGTTGGGTTGGTGCCGCCCAGCGCATAGTCGAGGCTGAGGGAGAGCATGGTGAGCGGGTGGCGGTTGCCCGAAATGACCGTGGTAAAATAGGCGTTCAGCGGGGTCTTGCTCCAGTCCAGCAGAGGGTTATTGGTCAGGTAATCGGGGTCATCCCAGTTGGTGATGCCGTTGTGGAACGTGTTGATGAACACGAAGCCCGTAACCAGCACCGCTAGCGCCACAAGACTGTACGTAAGCAGACGAGAATTCATGGGTGATGGGTTATCGGGCAAGCTGTATCAACTTACGTGCCAGTCAGAAATGCCTGTATCGGCATAAGCGATTCGTAACCTTCGGGCTGCTTAGGGAGTTTGTAGTATAGGCCTCTCGGCCTCGATTTAGATGTAAAAAGCCCGACACGGGTCTCAACACTACATGAAAACCATCCTTTTCCCGACCGATTTTCTGATGCCTTCGTCCCTTACATCCGACTACCTGCGGATGATGGCGACCGCCTACGAGGCAAAAATCATTGTGCTGCACGTTTACCAGCCCGTGGTGGCCGACGCCACACTGCCCACCTTCAACGATCCTGGCATTGGTACAATAGCCGCCATGGACCTCGAAACAATCAGCCAGACCCACCTCACCAACCTGGTTGACCAACTGCGGGCGCAGGGCCTCGATGCGGTGGGCGAATGGCGCGTGGGGTCTATCGAAGACGAGATTGTTGACGCCGCCAAAACCTATGCGCCCGACCTGCTGATCACGCACCGCACCCCCGCTACGGGCTTTTTCGACCGGCTGGTGGGTAGTTCCGCCACCGACGTGGCCCGGCAGGCATCGTGCCCCGTGCTGTTCATTGGGCAGAAGGAAGAGGTGGCCCCCACGCAGATTCGTACGGTGGCCTACGTGTTGCAGCAGGGTATTACTCAGCAAATGGTGACTGACCAGACCAAGCCCATCGTCGACGCCTTTGATGCCCAGTTGATGGTCATTTCGCCCGATCAACTAGACGGTACGCACCCGGACCTGTTCGTCATTCAACGAAAAGAAACGGGCTTCCTCGGTGGCCTCATGGGCACCGACCCTACCGAAAAGTTGCTGGCCTCGGCGCAGGTGCCGGTGCTGGTTTTTCATGAAAAGAAAGAGTAGAGAAAGGGAATATAAAATGCGGTCCGCCGGGTTGGCTTTGCGCTCAACGCTGAACCGGCATTGAGCGCAAAGCCAACTCGGCGGACCGCATTTTTGGTAGAAAATTTCACTTGGTTAAGTGACAGCGTTGAGTAGCCGGGCCATATTACCTTGTATACGAGCTAATTATAAATTGACTTATTCAACGAATTGATTGAACGGTCAATATGTTTGCTGGTGGATTAAAAACGTTCGCGGATTCACATTTGCAGTGCATAAAGCTTATTCTGAGCAAATTCAGCCGGGCTTAGATAACCCAAAGTTTTGCGGGCGGTCCCGCGTCCGGGGCGTTGGTTTAATTGGTCTTCAATCCAACCGGGCCGCCGGTGCGGA
>JBBRMP010000227.1:0-8888 GCA_038230755.1 Cytophagales bacterium
AACGACATCGAAACGTTTGCAGCCTACCTGTTTCTTTTTCACGTGGTCGGCTATTTCACCGGTGGTAGACCCTACGACATGGCCTTTTTCCACCCGCTGTGCCTGTTTGCCCGGTTCCTGGGCATTAACTACGCGCCATCGCTGGCGCATGGGTACGTAGACCAGCCCCCTGCCCCGGAACCCGCCCTCGACGAATCTGTTTTACAGCCCACCTAACCGGACAATGCGACTACTGATTGTCCATAACACCCTTTGGGCGCACTATAAATCACTGCTATTCAGTCAGTTAGCCAGTCAGATAATCCCGTCTGATTCACTGCTGGTGCTCCAGATTGCCCTCACCGAAGGCAACCGGCAGGGCCTCGGCGTACCTGATCCCGCCACGGTGGGCTATCCGTTTCAACTGCTGCATCCGGGCACAATTGAGAGCCTGCCCACGAGCCAACGCATTATCCGGGTAGTCCGGGCAGGCTGGGCCTACCGGCCCGATGTGGTGCTGCTCACTGGCTATTACGACCCCGCCCAACTGTTGCTGGGTTTGTTGCTAAAACTGCGCGGCTGCCGGGTGGTGCTGCAAAGCGAATCGACGGCCCTCGACAACCCACGCACGGGCTGGCGCGAGGGGCTTAAAAAAGCGGTCGTGGGCATTTGTGATGGTTTTTTCTGCTTTGGCACCCGCGCCACCGAGTACCTGATTCAACTCGGTGCCGCCCCCGCCCGCATTTTGGTACGCAACAATGCCGTGGTGGATAATGACCGCCTAAAACTCATTTTCGATCAGGCAATACTCACCCGCGAGGCCCGGCAAATGGCGTTGGGTTTACAACCAAAAAACCTGGTGTACGTGGGGCGGCTGGCCGAAGAAAAGAACCTGATTCAACTCCTCAACAGCTTTGCCGAAGCCCGACAAGATGCCCCAAACAGTGATTGGGGACTAATTTTTTTGGGCGAAGGGCCACAAAAAGCCGCCTTGCAAGCTGAAGTAGCCCGGCTCGATCTGGGGCCGGTTGTCCACTTTTTGCCCGGCTGCGACTGGACCGACGTACCCAATTATCTGGCCCTGGCTAATGCCCTGGCGCTGCCCAGTTTGTCGGAACCCTGGGGGCTGGTGGTCAACGAAGCGATGGCTTGCGGCCTGCCCGTGCTGGTGTCGGATCGGTGTGGCTGTGCCGTCGATCTGGTGCAGTCGGGTAAAAACGGCTATACCTTTTCGCCCGAAAACCCGGCCACGCTCACCGCCCGCCTGACCCAGTTGATGGCCCTGCCCGACGATACCCTGCAACAGATGGGGGCGGCATCGCGGACACGAATCAGCCAGTGGGCACCGGAGCCAGTTGGCCGGGCTATGTTTCTGGCCATGAAGCAGTTAGTAAACGAATCGACCGCCAGCCGTGGCACCGTAACGACACCAGACTAACCTATGAAAATTCTGAATATCTGCGCCTACACCTGGGATATTGGTGGCCCCGCCCGCATCATTCATGACCATGCGGGGGTGGCCATTGAGCGAGGGCACGAGGTCACCATCCTCAGCCCGATGTCGCCCGATGACCGGCTGTATCCGGCTCCGGCGGGGGTTACGCTGATGCCCGTGTTGCGCACACCACCCCTCAGCCGGGTCTTCCGCGAATATTCGGCTCCGCTCTATGCCTATTTGAAAGCGCACCTCCACGAGTTCGACATTGTGCATTGCCACGGCATCTGGCACTTCGGCAGCCTGGCCCCGTTTCTACTCGACAGAAAGGTACGGAAGGTGGTCACGATTCACGGGTTGCTGGATAAATGGGCGATTCGACATCATTACTGGAAAAAGAAGTTACTATCGATTGTCCTGCAAAAACGGCTGCTGAACCGGGCCGATCTGATCCAGATCAACAACACCGACGAGGAAGGCGATTTGCTCCGTTACCTCGGCCACCGGCACCCCAACGTGGCCATCATTCCCAACGGCATTCCGATGGCGGAGTTCGATACGCTGCCGCCAAAAGGGCAGTTCCGGGCAAAGCACGGCATCCCCGCCGATGGGCCATTGATCCTGTTTATGAGCCGGTTAAACATCAAAAAAGGCCTCGACCTGCTCCTGCCCGCCTTCCGCGACTACGTGGCCCGCCACCCCGACACCCGCCTCGTTTTGGCTGGTCCCGACGACGGCTATCAGGCAACAACCGAGACTTTTATTCGCGACAACAAACTCGAAAAATCCGTTACCCTCGTCGGCATGATCACCGGCGACGACAAGAAAGCCGCCCTCGCCGACGCCGACGTGTTTGTGCTTCCCTCCTACTCCGAAGGCTTTTCGATGGCCGTCCTCGAAGCAATGGCCGCCGGAACCCCCGCCATCGTCTCGGACCGGGTCGGCTTCGGCGAGGTGATCCGCGAAACGGGGGCCGCCTGCCTCACCGAACTTACCCCGGCGAGCGTAACGGCCTCCCTGGAACGGGTACTCAACGACGATGCTTACCGAACGCAGATCCGGCAGAGGGGGCAGACGCTGGTGCGCGAACGGTATGATATACACGTCGTGGCCGATCAGTTGCTGGCCCAATACCAACGTCTGCTCACCCACCCCTAGCCATGCAACTCAACCAACTGACGTTTACCCGGTTTGTGGCGGCGGCGGTCGTGCTCATCTTCCACGGTGCCCGCAGTTCATACCCGTTCACCGAGTACCCGGCCAGTTTGGTGGCGCAGTATGGCAATCTGGCGGTCAACTATTTTTTCGTGCTGTCGGGCTTTATCATGGCCATCGCCTACGGTCCCGTTTGGGCTAACGGCCAATTCAGCAAGCGGGCGTACTGGCTGGCGCGGGTGTCGCGCATCTACCCGCTCTACCTCACGGCCCTGCTGCTGGTGGTGTTTGTGAACGCGTTTGTACGGGTGAACCCCATTGGCTGGGCACCGGTGATTAGCGGCCTGCTGCTGGTGCAGGCGTGGTTTCCATCATTGGCAGGTACGCTCAACGGGCCGGGCTGGTCGCTGTCGGTCGAGGCGTTTTTCTATGCCGTATTCCCGTTTGTGCTGCCGCGCCTGCTACCCCTGTCGAGCCGGGCGCTGGGCTGGTGTCTGGCCGGAAGCTGGCTGATTGGCACTGTCGGCTACCTGCTGCTGGCTATGCCCTACGCCGGAAAACCCATCCCCGAAGCCTATCACGCGGCCATCAGCTACGGCCCCTACATGCACCTGCCCACGTTTTTGCTCGGCCTCTGCGGCGGCCTGCTCTACCTGCGCCACGCCCCCACCACCGGCGACAACCGCACGGGCCTGTATTTCCTGGGCGGCGGACTGGCCCTGCTCTTCGCCATTGCCCACGTACGGCCCGTGATGCAATACGCCCCCACCACCCTGCTGGCTCCGCTGTTTCTGGCCATCATCGTGGGTGTGGCGTTGCTAAACCGGGGCTGGCTCTACACCCTGCTCGTGCAACCACGCATGATCTACTTGGGCGAAATCAGCTACGGTATCTACATCCTCCAACAACCCGTAGTAGCCCTCTTGCAGACCTTCGACCCCCTCCACATGGGCGACACCCTGGGCCGCGACCTCGTCACCTTCGGCGGTCTGTTTCTCATCTCCGCCCTCGGCTTTCAACTCATCGAAATGCCCGCAAAAGCCCTGATCCGGCGGTTCATGCCTGCCCGGCAGCGGTGATGACGCGGGGGGGGGCAGGTAGAGGCGGCTCATACAAAGACCTGTGAGCCTGTAGGTTGGTCCTCACCATGACCGGGTAGCAGTGGATGTATGTTTTCGCAGCAAGGGGCGTAGTTAAGCCAGGCTGTAGAATTTCCTTTTCAGAACACATCCCTGCGCAATGCCAATCGCAACCCATTTGTTGGTCTTTACCCTACCTTGCAAGTCGAAGCGATAGAGTCGTTTGCCATGGCCAAAAAAGTAGTTAGGCCGGACCGCCGGCGCGGTAGCCCTCAATGCTCCATACTCGCTCAACTGTCTGGATGACTGAAACTTTTTTGGCCACTCTCTTTGCTTCGTTTTAATGGATTGCCTATGCTTGTATCAGCGCTGATCACCCAACGTGCCAGCCTGAACGAAGGCAGGCAACGAACACAAACACCTAATACGATCTCGTTGGTTATCAGTCGTTTAATATTAAGTGGTTTGATGTGCAATAACTTGTTGGGTGCTTGTCTGTTCCGTTCCTCGTCAGGTACGTTTCGGTCGGCACGAGAAGCCGCTTCTTTAGGTAAGGTTGACAGGTGGGCCAAATACGTGCGACACGAGAAGCGGCCTGATTGGGCAAACTTGAAATACTACCCTTCAGTTAATACCATGATTCCGCCCAGAGATATCCGATTCGTTCAACAGAAAGCCTTCAAATTGCTGAGTGAAGGCCAGAGCCTAGACGCGCTCAAAGAGCTAATCCTAACCGAAGGCGGCGACGCAGAGCAGGTACAAACCTTGTCAGCCAAATATGAAGCCGACTATGCCTTTCTCATGCAAGAGACAGGAAAAAGTACTCGCAAAGCCGCCTCAAGCTATCAACTTGCTGGTGGGGTAATCTTGCTGGGTGGGGTGGGACTGACTACTCTATCGTATCTGTCAATGGATGGTCAGGGGGCAGTCTTCTTTTGGGGTATTTTAGTCATTGGTGCCATCTTGGTAGCGCGAGGCGTATCATTGAAAGCGGATGGTTAATTGCGTCACTGAGTGCCGAGGTCGCGCCCAACCGGGCGGGGGTGAAAAGCCGCAGGTACGTGGCTTGTGTTCAGTTAACGTGTAGGCCATCACCCCCCGCGAGCGTTGGGCGAAAAACAAAATAGCCTCTGCATGATGCAGAGGCTATTTTATCAGAATGAAGTTTTTTACTCAAAATGAATAGCGCAGGCCAAACTGCATCCGCCAGCGGGAGATGAGTTGGGTGTCGTTGACCAAGGTGCTTACGGCTTCATCTGGGTTGCCGGGCTGGTTTGGCGAGATGAGAGCCAGATTAGAATGACGCGGCAAATAGCCTATCCGTCAAGTTGTTTTGGCCATTAGCCTTACTTTCGCTCTTGCGTGCCTTTCCATCATCCACCACTTGCGCCATGCCAAACAGACCCCATTTGCTGGTTGTTGAAGACGAGCCCAAAGTAGCCATGGCCTTGAAAAAAGGCCTCGAAACCCAGACCTACGCCGTCGATCTGGCCCACGAGGGGCGCGAGGGCAAACGGCTACTGGCCGTCAATCGCTATGACCTCGTTATCCTCGACGTGAACCTACCCTTTATCAATGGCCTTGAGCTAGCCGAGTATGCCCGCAGCCGACACAATCAACTGCCCATTCTGATGCTCACCGCCCTGGACACTACCCAGGATAAGGTACTGGGGTTCGATGCCGGGGCCGATGACTACCTCGCCAAACCATTTGACTTTGTCGAACTGTTTGCCCGCGTGAAAGCCCTCCTGCGCCGGGCTGCCCCTGCTCAGGCCGAGGCTATACTCACCGTGGGCGATCTCACCCTTGACCGGGGGGCCCGCGTGGCGCGGCGGCAGGGCCAAACCATTGAACTGACCGCCCGTGAATTTGCTCTCCTTGATTATTTCATGCGCAATGCTGGCCAAGTGATGTCGCGGGCAGACATTGCCGAACAGGTATGGGATGTGGGGTTCGAGACAGGCACCAACGTCATTGAGGTGTATGTCAACTACTTACGCAACAAAATCGATAAGCCCTTTGCCACCAAACTACTTCACACCTCCATTGGTATGGGCTATGTACTGAAGGAAAAATGACGATCAGCACCCGCCTCACGTTCTGGTTCACGGGCCTTGCGTCGGGCCTACTGCTGGTCTTTTGCGTGGTACTCTATGTGGTGGCCGAGCAACACCGGGAACGCGAATTCCGGGAGCGGCTTCGTGAAGAGGCGCTTACGTCGGCGGAGCTTCTGTTTGGGCACGAGGCCAGCAACCCCGACCTGCTCAAACTGCTCGACAAGAACAATATGACGGTGCTTCCCAACGAGGAAATCATCATCTACGACCAGCAGAACAAGCTTCGCTACGAAAGCGGCACCGATTTTCTAGCCGTCGATACCACTACACTCAACCAGGTGAGTAGCCGGGCTGAAGTGTTTTGGCGCAAGGGTGATCGGGAGATCGTGGGCACGGTGTTCAACCAGCGGTCGAACCAGTTTGTGGTGATCGCGTCGGCAACGGACACGTACGGTTTCAGCAAACAACGCGACCTGGGCTGGCTACTGGCCGTTGGGTGGCTGGGCGTTACGCTACTTTGTTTTGGGGTGGGTCGGGTCTTTGCCCAGCGCAGCCTGAAACCACTCCGGCAGGTGATTGGCCGAATCGACGGCATTACGGCATCGAAACTTGATCAACGCCTGGCCCTACGGGACGATCAGGATGAGCTTGACCAGTTGTCGGAGCGATTTAACCAGATGCTCGACCGGCTCGAAGCCGCCTTCCGTACACAGCAGGCCTTCGTCTCCCATGCATCGCACGAGTTACGGACGCCCCTGACGGCCATTACGGGCCAACTGGACGTGGCCCTCCTCACCGATGAATCCCCCGACGACCTCCGCGCCTCGATCCGGTCGGTGCTCGACGACGTGCGTGGGCTCAACAAACTCACGAATGGCCTGCTTTCACTGGCTAAAATCGGCATCGATACCTCGGCCATACAGTTGGCACCTGTGGCTGTTGACGCGTTGCTCTGGCGGGTGCGCGACGACATCATCCGAATGCACACCGATTATCAGATCAGCATCATCCCAACTGACCCACCCGGAGCCGTGCCCGTAGACTGGCATATCATGGGAAGCGAACAATTACTGTATACGGCCCTGCTGAATTTGCTTGAGAACGGTGGCAAATTTTCGCCCGCCCACCGAGTGGCCGTTCAACTTAGCCAACAGCCCCAGGGCGTTCAGATTCGGGTGCATAATGACGGGCTGCCCATTGCCCTCACCGACATGCCGCACCTGTTTGCGCCCTTCCGCCGGGGCACCAATGCGCAGGGAGTTCCCGGTCATGGGCTGGGGCTTTCGTTGGTGCAACGCATTATTCTTCTCCACGAAGGCCAGATCGATGTGGCCTCAACAACAGAACAGGGCACCATTTTCTGGATCACACTGCCCCGGCAAGCTAGCGGCTAACACAGATCTAATGGGGTGTTAATACCAGTCTTATCTGGTCAACGCAGCTTTGCAAGGTGGTACAACAGACCCAACCATTACCAAACGAAACGACATCAATGACTATGGAAACCACCGAAAACCCTGACCTGTATCTGGGCCTGGGCAGTATGATCTACGCCATTGCCAAAGTAGACGGCAAACTGCAACTGCACGAGATGCAGGTGGCCAAAGAGATTTTAGCCAGCGAACCCTATGGTGAACTGGCACTGTATGCACTGATGCTTCGGGAGGAATATGACGAATCGCCTGAAGAGGCCTACGCCTTTGCCATGCGCCGGTTTGTCAATCAGCGTAATGAACTCACCCTTGACATCAAAAAACACTTCATCACCATCCTGCAACGCATTGCCACGGCTCATGGCGATATATCAAAAAAAGAGCAGGCCATGATTCTCCGTTTCCGGCACGACATCCGTCGGTTGTAAGCCGATAAAGACAATTCGAATAGGCCTGCTGCTGCCTAATCCCAACACACCCAAACCGGCTGGCGTAGTATTGGAGATTAACCTGCTTGGTTGGCGGGCAGGGCACTAAAGAAACACGGCTTCTCACACCTAAAAAAGGGGCTTCTACTAGCTGTAGAAGCCCCTTTTTGCACGAAAGGTATATCAACTCAGAACGAGTAGCGCAAGCCGAACTGCATCCGCCAGCGGGAGATGAGCTGGGTGTCGTTGACCAAGGTGCTCTTCTGGTTGGCATCGCACATGACAGGAATTTTAAATAACCTGAAAATAGCCATTAGAGACCTGCATCAGGTTAATCCAACCAGTAGCGCGTCGAGCTTTTCAGCTATCTCCACATCGATTTCGCCGGGTTGTAATTGGCGGATAAGCTGGTAATAGTCTCGTTTGTAAAAGTCCTGTGGCAAGCCTAATCGCTGATAGAATTCCGGAAAAATAACGTCCAGCCAGTCGTCAGATAGCTTTGCGTTAACCCAGAAAGCATTTGACAAATCGCGCAACGCAGCGGGAGTCGTGTATTCGGCAATCACCGACTGCATTGTCTCTGTGAGTTGATCTGTGCGCAACGCCGGGTGGTTGTTATGTAGCGTTGCCGCATAGCGAAGCATCGTTTCAGGCCGGGCGAAATAGTTTTCCAGTTCGCGCCGTTGCCAGAATTGAATCGTGATTGGCGGCGGATTCTGCTCATAATCTTTGGCCTTTTCCAGCCGATCAAACAGGGCAAAGCCGCGAAGGTCAGGCAGAAACTCACGTAGGGCCACGTAGTTTTCAACGGCTTTATGCGGCACGTTATTGGCCGTATAGTGTACGTTAGCCTGCTGCAAAAATGCCTCTGCCGGATGGTTAAGCTGATGCGCAAATTGTTTTAGCATTTCCAGGTCTGTTGATCCTTCCAGGTAAAGAATATGCTGCTTTAGTCGTGCCAAATAATAACGCTCCCACCCGATATCGGTCAATGATTTTTTGAGGTAACTAATCTGCTTTCGCTTTTGCGGTAAACTAGAATTTAATTCAATCGCCTGACTGTCGATTATGGCAATAATAGTCGAGGCATCAGCCGCTTCGTCGAGTATCACTTCAGAATGAGAAGCAATAATTAACTGCGATTGTGTTTCGCTGGCAACGGCGTTGATCAATTGAAATATTGTAACTGTTTAGGTAGTCCACTGAACTGATAATCAAGCACTTGCAAAGTTAAAAATCGCAAAAGTATTTAATGTCTAAAAGTCAAGTAGTTGATTATCAGCACATTAATATTTTTGCTTAGTTTAACTCATAAATTAGAA
>JBBRMP010000228.1:0-8882 GCA_038230755.1 Cytophagales bacterium
ATCTATTCCCTAACACTGTTAACATTAACGTATACCTACTGGCTGTCAACGCGTTACAAAACGGGCAATTTACCAGCGAAAACAGTCTGGCAATACACCCTGTCGGGGCTATTGGTGAGCAGTTTGCTCTGGTGGAGTGCCTTCCGGCTCAACACCGGCGAGGTAATTGCCCTCCGGAAACAGATGCTCACCGCCATGCAGTTCAACTGGACCTACAATACGGACAAACCAGTCTCCGGCATCGACCCCACCACGGCCCGGCTGATCGACAACGCCCCGGCGTTTTATGATGCCACACTACCCCGTTTTTTTGAACCGTTCACCGGCGGTCCATTTCCCGTCGATACCCTGTTCAAAGCCGATAACAACTACATCATCCGCCTCGGTCTGGACCCCGTTTCGCACCCGGCCATTCCCTCGCTGGCTGACCCCGACGCGGGGTTAAATATACTCTTGCGGTCAGCCAAACGGACGTACCTCTACGGTGCCTTGCCCCGCCCCTACCGCAACTGGCGGGTGCTGTTGGGGCTGCTCCCGCTCTACCCTGCCAACCAACCTATCGAGGTGTCCATTCCAGCCGGTGAACTCGACGCAGGCACCTACGAGATTGCCGTGGCCGAGTATGGCCCCGACGCCCCGACGGGTACGGTGCGGCCCACCAATCGCCTGCTCACCGTGGCCCCGCATCACACCATCACCGGCCCCGTAAAAAACTGGTAGCCCGGACTTAGTTATGACCACGTTAACCCAAACCACCACCCGCCCCGCCCTGGGTCACCTGGCTCAACTCGACGGCATTCGGTTCATCGCCGTGGGCATGGTCCTCTTCGATCACTGGACCGCCGAACGGTTGCCCGCTGTGCTGTTTGTCCCATTTGGGTCGCTGGGCGTGACCATCTTTTTTGTGCTCAGTGGCTTTCTCATTTCCCGTATTCTGCTGGCGGGCAAAGACAAACTCCCCGAACCCAAAACGAGCCACCTGGGCGGCTACCTCAAGACGTTCTACATCCGCCGGACGCTCCGCATTTTCCCGATTTATTACCTTACGCTGGTCATCCTCTACGCGCTGAATGAGCCGCCCGTGCGCCGCACCATCGGCTGGCTGGCCCTGTATGCCAGCAATGTATACATCGCCAGATTCGGCACCTGGATGGGCACCGTCGATCACCTCTGGTCACTGGCCGTTGAAGAGCAGGTCTATATGTTTATGCCGCTGCTCCTGTTTGCGCTGCCCCGCCGACTGGTGATGCCCACGGCCCTGCTGATGCTGGTGGGTAGCGTGGCCCTGCGCTACGGCCTCATGCGGCACGGCAGCACCTGGTTCATCGGCTACGTATCCATGCCCACCTGCCTCGACGCCTTCGGGCTGGGACTGATCATGGCCTACCTCTGGCTCTACCAGCGCCCCCGGTTCGAGGCCCTGTTTCGGCCGGCCATCGGCCTCATCATCAGCATCCTCGTGTTTGGCCTGATCGTGTGGGGTGCCCGAACCACGGCCGCCAATCAACCCACCCTCGACTACCACGCCGACAATAGCTACGCCCACGTCTGGGAACGGCTGTCGGCCTCGTTTCTGGGCTTTTTCCTGATCGGGAAAGCCATTCTGGGCTTCACGGGGCCGATGAAAGCATTGCTCGAAAACCGGGTAAGCCAGTACCTGGGGCAGATCAGCTACGGGCTGTACCTGTTTCACAACTTCATCTACAACGCCTACCACACGCCCAACACCCACATTGTGCTGCGCGTGTGGCGGCGGCTGGTGAGCTACGTACCCGTGCTGAGCAGTGCCTACGCCTTCCAGTTTGTGTATTTTCTGCTCATCACCATTGCGCTGGCCAGCCTGTCGTGGTTTTTAATTGAAAAGCCGATCAATAAACTAAAGGATCGCTACGCCTACTGACCCATTAGCTAAGGTATGGGGCCGTTGGGGAGGCCGGGCCAAACAAATACCTATCTTTGCCTTGTTCTTTTTTCAGTATATCATCTCCGTATCGATCCCATCGGTAGCCTATAGATTTACCCCACAAACGATGCCCGTATTCTTATCGATTGTCATGCCTGCCTACAACGAAGAAGCCGTAATTGAGGCCGTTGTGGTGCTGTGGACCAATCTGTTGACCGCTCATTTCCCTACCGAAAATACCCGCCTGATCGTCGTCAATGATGGCTCTAAAGACAAGACGGGAGCCATTCTGGACCAGATCGCGCCGAAATACCCGCAGTTGATGGTGGTACATCAGCCCAATGGTGGTCACGGCAACGCAGTGGTCAACGCCTACCGGCAGGCCATCGCCCTCAATTCGATGTACGTCTTCCAGACCGACAGCGATGATCAGTTCGTCACCGCCGATTTCGATAAGCTCTGGGCAAAACGGGCCGAGTCACCCTTTATTCTGGGCCACCGCGAAATCCGGTTCGACGCCCCCGCCCGGCTAATCATCACCCGCATTCTGCGCCTGAGCATCGCCCTGATTTACGGCACCTACATCAAAGACAGCAATATCCCGTTCCGGCTCATTCGGGGCAGTTACCTGAAACGGTTGCTGGCTCAATTACCTACGCCTACGCCCTTTGCGCCCAACATTTTTCTGGCCGTAATGGCCAAAAAAGCGGACAACAACCTCTTCGACATACCCATTACGCACAAAGAGCGCCTGACGGGCGAGGTGTCTATCCTGCGCTGGAAGCTGCTCAAAGTCTGTATCCAAAGCTTCCGTGAACTGGCCCAGTTCCGGCTCGATCTGGGCAAAAAAGTAGCCGCCCTGCGCCAACCCGAACCCGTTCTCAACTAGTTGATTATCAGTACTCAATAAATTTTCTTTTCACAAAATGCACACTAAATACGTAATCATTGGCTCAGGTCCAACCGGCCTGGGTGCAGCGCACCGACTGAAAGACCTCGGCATCACCGACTTTGTGGTGCTCGAAAAAGAAGACCGGATCGGTGGCCTGTCGAAGAGTTTCGTTGACGAGAAAGGCTTTACCTGGGACGTTGGCGGGCATGTGCAGTTTTCGCACTACAAATACTTCGACGATCTGATGCTCAAGGCATTAGGCGAAGACGGCTGGCTCAAACACCAGCGCGAATCGTGGGTCTGGATCGAGAACCGGTTTGTGCCGTACCCGTTCCAGAACAACATCAAATACCTCTCGCCCGAAACGATGTGGAAATGCCTCGAAGGTATCATCCACGTCTACAAAAACCCCACGACGGCCAAGCCGAAGAACTTCAGGGAGTGGATTCTGCAAACCGCCGGACCGGGCATTGCCGAGGTGTTTTTGTTCCCCTACAACTTCAAGGTATGGGCCTACCCCACCGAAGAAATGAACGCCGTGTGGGTGGGTGAGCGCGTGGCCATCGCCGACCTGGCCCGAGCGACGAAAAACGTCATCTTCAACCAGGACGACTTCTCGTGGGGTCCCAACAGCACCTTCCAGTTCCCGAAAAAGGGCGGTACGGGCAGCATCTGGGAATCGGTGGGCAACATCATCGGGCGCGACAAGTTCAGGCTCAACACTAGGGTAGAGAAGGTGATTGGCCCCGAAAAAACCCTCGTGCTGGACAACGGCGAGACCCTCACCTACGACCATCTGATGAGCACAGTGCCCCTTGACATCTTCACGCGTTACGTAGAAGGCCTTGACCCTAAGCTGGTTGAGACCGCGCAGGGCCTCAAGCACTCGTCGACGCATGTGGTGGGTATTGGCCTGAAAGGCCAGCCCAGCGAGAAGCTGAAAACGATGTGCTGGATGTACTTCCCCGAAGACAACAGCCCTTATTACCGCGTCACGGTGTTCTCGAACTACAGCCCCAACAACGTCCCCGATAGTGAACAGTATTGGTCGCTGATGACCGAAACGAGCGAATCGTCGGCCAAGCCGGTGGACCGCGAAAACCTCATTCGCGACACGATTAAGGCCCTGATGGAAGACCAACTCATTGAATCAGAGGCCGATGTGGTCTCGACGTTCCACAAGGCGTTTGAGTACGGCTACCCCACGCCATCGGTCGAGCGCGACGGGATCTTGAACGCTGTATTGCCTGCCCTGGAGCCGTTCGGTATCAAGTCGCGCGGTCGGTTTGGCGCGTGGAAATACGAGGTAAGTAACCAGGACCACTCGCTGATGCAGGGTGTAGAATGGGCCAACCGCGTGGTCGCCGACGTGCCCGAACTGACGCTCTACTTCCCCGATACGGCCAATGCCATGTGGGGGAAGTAAGGGTGCAAGTTTGCGGTTTAGCTAGTCCAAAGTTTCTGTGTCTGAGCGTATTCAGGACGGGGACTTTGGACTTTCTGATTTTACTTTTATAGTTGTTGTCTACTCTGGAAGGCATTTTTCGTTCGCGTATTGCTGACGCTTGGCTCTTCGACTCCGCTCTGGGTGACAGGCTACTAAGATAGGTTCTTGAGTTGAGTCAACTTCCCTGTCACCCTGAGCGCAGTCGAAGGGCCAAGCGTCAGCAATACGCTAAGGCAAATACTTTCTAAAACCTCACTTCCATGCCCCAAAAAGCCCGCTGGATTATACTGGCACTGGTGATCCTGCTGGCGGGCGGGTGGGGCTATCGGTGGTACCAGCAATCGCGGGCGGACGTCGCATCGTTTGTGCCGAATGATGCCCTGCTGGTCATGGATAGCCACGCGCTACTGTCTAGTTCAGACCCCGCCGGACTGTCTATTCAGCAATTACCCCTGTTTTCTACGGCGGCATCGCGACTGAAACGACTGCTCTATTCAGGTACGGATTCCGTTCAGGCTCAGGTACTTCTGGCCAAAAAGACGATCCGGTATTCGGTGCATCCGCTCACCAAAACGACCTTTGAACTCATCTTCTGTGTCCCCGTCGATACCCCCGCCGATCAGGCGTTTGTGGCGAAGCTGCAACAGCCCGACCCCAACCGCTTCCGTATCCTGAGTCGCCAATATGCCGGGCAAACGATCTACGAATTGCGTGATCTGCGCAATCAGTCCTACGGTTCGTTCCTCCTCTACCGCGATCACCTCATCGGTAGTGCGTCGGGCCTGCTGCTCGAAAACGTGGCGCGGCACCTGCGACAGACCTTCCGCAAATCGACCGGCGTTACGTTTCCGGAATCGGCTGATAATCTGGCGAATCTGTCCGTCAACGCCAACGTATTGGGCCAACTGCTGGCCAACCCCACGGCCAATGCTTCGTTGTTGCGAACGTTTTTACCCCAAACGCTGACCCTCCAGTTTCGCCGGTCCGATTCGCCGACGCATTGGCTCGGTTTTGCCACCGACCCCATCACGAATCGGCAGGACGTGGCCGATTTGTTTGCCGGACAAACACCCCACCGCATCCGCAACGGTGCGCTCATTCCGCAGCGTACCGCCACGCTCTACCACCTCGGCATTTCCGACCCCGCCCGCTTTGGGCAGTCGCTGACCACGTTGCTGCGTGCCTCGGATAATGCCCGCCTTCGTTCGCGGCTTACCCGCATCACCTCCCTCCTGCCCAACCTCTACAACGCCCTGTCCGGCGACGTGACCCTGTGCCGGTTCGAGTCATCAAATACCGCCATTGGACAGGTACTCATTCTGGAAGCGACTGACGTTCAGCAGCTTAGCAACGCTATTCAGGGCGTGGGCTATCGGCTGGGTGGTGGCGTAAGATCAGCCGCCCGACCGAACGCGGCCCGACCGAACGCGGCCCGACCGAACGCGGCCCGACCGAACGCGGCCCGACCGAACGCGGCCCGACCCTATCTCGGCCATCAACTGCTGCCCCTGCCCGTCGATGAGCTACCCGCCACGTTGTTTACGAACCTGTTCGCAGGCTTTTCGCAGACGTGGATGACGCAGCACGGGACGTGCGTGGTGCTGGCCAATTCGGAAGAAAATTTGCAGGCGTGGATTCAGCAACTAAACAGCCATACCGTCTGGGCCACCGACGAACGGCTCTCGGCGTTGCTCACCCAAACCCTGCGTCCGGCCCATTTTACGTCGTTCACCCGCCTGCCCCGGTCGGGGTCGTCATTTTTGCGGCAGTGGCCCGCCGCCTGGCAAAACCTGCTTGGCCCGGAGCCGTTCGAGCGCGTCGAAAACTTGGCCTATCAGGCTACGTATGGGCAGGACCGGATTCTGTCGACGGTCATTTTGGGGCGTACCTCACGGCAGGCCGACACCACGTTGCTGGGCCGGGTGTTGTTGCGGAAACGGATTCCGTTCAATGCTAGCCTGATTGCTTCGCCGGTGGTGGCCGGGCGACTATCGGACCCCACGGCTCAGATCTGGGCGCAGAACAGCGCCCGGCAATTTGTGCTGCTCACCACCGACAAAGACAAGATTGTGCAGGACACCACCGACGGCCCCATCCGTAGCAACGTGGTGGCCGTCGACTGGCGCAACAACGGTCAACTGCAATACCTGTTCATGACCAGCCGGTCGCTTTACGTGGCGGATTTGGGCCTGAAACGCGTTCACCTTCAACGCATTGCGTTGCCGCCGGGTATCGAAACCAGCTACCTGGCCCTGCTCAGCGGCAACCGGCAACAGTCGTCTATTGTGGCCCTGATGGCCCACCGCGACGGATCGATTTACGCGCTCGACCGGCAACAGCAACGCATCAACCGGCTGTTTACGTCGGCCAAAAAAGAGCCGCTGCAACTGCCGTTTCAGGTGATCGACCAGCGCGGGCAACTCGCCGTGTTGGGGTTGCAGATCAACGGCCTGCTGCATTATTGGGAAGGTGGACCGGCGCAGGCTACCCACGAAGCCGCTACGTTTCCGCTGCAACTGGCGGTCACGGTCGACAATGCCCGCGATACGGCCCGCTTTGCCGGTCCGGCGTTGTTTTTGCCCGCCAGCAACCAGATCGTCACCATCAACGCCAACGGCACACTGATTACCATCAACCACAACGGTCTGATTATCAGCCGCAAACAGCTCTACCGCCCCCTCCGCGACGGCACGTTCCGGCTCTTCCCCGACGCCGAGCAGACGGGCTATATCCTGCTCCGCACCACCGACGCCGACGTGGCCGTGCTCGACGCGCAGGGCAACCGGCGTTTTGAACTGCGCGGCCTCAAGCCCGACCAAACCCACGTACAATACCACCGGCTGGGCGCGGGTGTGGAGATTTTGGCCGTGAAATCAGGTAATTTTACGACGCTGTACGACCTGTCGGGCAACCGGATTGGTAACCGGCCCATTCCCAGCGATTTCCCCGTTACGCTGCAATACGACGATCAGTCGAACGAATTGTATATCGTGAGCAGCATTCAAAAAGCCGTGCAACTGTTTAGTATCCGAATTCGATGAGCATTTTCCGGTATCTGGTCTTGGTGGTGGTGTGCGTACTGTGGCTGGGTGGTTGTTTCCAGCCGGTCATGCACCAGTTGTATGAGACGAAGGTGATCGTGGATGATTACCGCTACGGTGATCTCTACCGCCTCTCGAACCTGCCGCAGTTCAAAGACCCGCAAACGATTTGCCCCGAACACGCGTCGGTACTGACCACGGCCCCCGTTTCCGAAACCGCCCCAAATCTGTATATCATCGGCGACAGTTTTACCGAACACGGGCGACTGTCGGCGGGCGACTTACCCGTTCACAAGCTACGGTGGCAACACTGGGAAGACCCCCGAAATCAGGTGGTACAACTCGACACCACCCGGCGGAACGTGCTGTTGTTCGAAACCGTGGAACGGCATTTCCGCGAACACGCAGCCGGAGCCGTAAACAACCTGTTGGTGGTGGCCGATTCAAACAGAACAGGTATTCCAAAACCAGAAAAACCGTCCTGGTGGGCTAAATTGATCGAAATGGTCCGGTCGAAGGGGATTGACGAGCGGCTGGAGACGGTGCTGTTCAGCCACGATTTGTTCCAGCTTTTCCGCGAAGGTAAGGCCATCTTGAATCAGTCATGGTTCAATCGGGCCGCACCAACCGTCTCGTTGTCAACGGATAAGCAGCACCTGTTCACCGACCTCGACACCAGTCCCGACAAGCCGCTGAACTCGTCGTTTGCCCCGCTCACCAACGCCGAAGTAGACACCCTGATAGCGCACCTGAACGAGGCCGCCGCCCGCTACCGCAAAGCCGGTTTCGACGAGGTGTTGCTGTCGATTATTCCCAACAAAGCCACCCTGGAAGAACCCAATCGGGGGGCATATAATCACCTCATCGAGCGTGTTCAGCAGCATAGGGGACTGACCGTCAAGGCCATAGACGTGTACACGCCCTTCCGCGCCCAGCACCCCGCCCCCTACCTCCTCGGCGATTCGCACTGGAACTGCACCGGTCGGAAACTCTGGCTCGACGCTGTAGCGAACCGGCTGAATTGACCCTGACCAGCGGGTTACTCATACAGCCCCTGTAACTGCCGAATGATCTGCCGAATTGGCCACAGGATAGATGAATAACTAATGCCCCCATGTGTTAATGGGGACGTAGGAGCCTTTACACACATGGTCGGTTAGGCTGCTAACCCTGCATACTCGGCGGGCGTCATATCCAGTGGTGATTGGGCTTATAAGTAGCTAAGCAAGACTGACTCAAAATCAGGCTTTGGTAGAATTACAGTGCCATTCTTATAACCACGTTCCATATTTTGGAAAATTACTTCATGATATTCACGGCCAAAGGACTCAAGCTCCTCCCTAGATTCCTGTACGCTATTCATTTTTTGAAAAGATAAAATGCTAAAATCAGCACTCGCTAAACATTCCTCGACTAAAACCATATTTTTTAAAAAGTAGCCCTTAGCAGCATCTCTATAATCTACAGCACTTAATATTGGTATGTTAGCTACAGGCACATTAAAAGCGTCAAACACGTTCAAAAGTTCGGTCGTGTAATTATGCTTTGTTAGTAATTCCGCTCTGGATTTTTTCGAATCATATGCCTTATCTCCTGCTA
>JBBRMP010000229.1:0-8742 GCA_038230755.1 Cytophagales bacterium
ATGGCCAAAATGCGCTTAGCATCCAGGCGATACTTGCCGACGTACTGGCGCAATATGGTCTCATTCAGCACAATAGCCGCCCGGTTTTTAGGAATCTGGTAGGGCATCCCGGCGGTGATAAAGACTAAGTCTCTGGCAATCGGCTCCAGCGACGTGAGATCAGACGCATCGTCGTTGTTAGCCAGCGCGATGATAACGATGTCTTCTCCGGGCAACAGCATCAGGTACGTGCCGAAACCGGGCAGATTGCCATTCTGAAAGAACAGACCGCCTTCTGTCTTGAACGTGCTGATGCCCCAACCGTAGCCCCACCTGGTTTTGCCGATGGGTGTCAGCGTCTGTTTCCAGTCTGCTGGTTTCAGCACCTGCTGCGCCTGCAACGCCCGCGACCAACGGTAGAGATCACCCACCGTGCTGAACATGCCACCGGCGGCGTAACCCGCCGTGGAGTCGATGGGGGCCACGGCAACCAGCACGGAATCTTTCTCGAAGGAGTAACCCGTGGTCTTGCCTGACCGCTGCAAGTTGATAAAATCGAAGCCCGTTTGGGTGAGTTGCAATGGGTTGATAAACCGTTCCCGAATCACCGTTTCAAAGGGTTTACCCGTTACTTTCTCGATAATCAGCCCCAGCAAAAAATAGCCAGAGTTGGTGTAGTGCTCTTTGCCACCCGGCTTGCTCGTTGTTGGTTGACTGCTGAACATCGACACGATCTTATCGCTGGAAACGGGGTGGGTAAAGTCCACTTTGTCAGGGCCGTCCTTTGCGTAGAGAAAGCCTTTATAGTCGTAGATGCCCGACGTATGGGCAAACAGATCATTCAGGGTAATCCGGTTACCGTTTGGGTAGTTGGGCAGGTACTGGCTCAGTTTATCGGTGATCGACAGTTTACCTTCTGCCTGTAACTGCACGATGGCCGCCCCCGTAAACGTCTTGGTGATGGAGCCAAGCTGGTAGATGCTGTTGGTATCGTTGGGCATTCTGGTCGACTCGTTCCGCCAACCATACCCTTTCTTTAGCAGCACCGTCCCTTTTTGGGCAATGAGTATGGTGCCATTAAAGCGGTGCAGAGCCGCCGCTGCCGTCAGGTATTCGTCGGCTTTTTCGGCGATTGTTTTGGCTGGCTGGGCCTGAACCCGGAAGGATAGTACCTGGATCAGCAGGGCAATAACTAGCGGCATTGACTGTTTCATGGGACGTCGTTTTTTGGACAAAACAGGCCAGAAACGGCGCAATGGTCTACTCAAATCCAGATTTGAGCGTTGTTTTTCAGAACGATGCCGCTTGCTGCCCCACATACTCTTTCGGCGACGTACCCGTGGCCTGCCGGAATGCCCGCTGAAACGTGGCCTGTGAGTTGAACCCGCACTCGAAGGCAATACCCGTCAGCGTCAGGCGGTTGCTGGCCCGGTCGGTCAGGCGTAGTTTGACGGCCTCAATCCGGTACTCGTTCACAAAGACGTTGAAGCTCTTCTGGCAGTGCTGGTTCAGCACAAACGAAATGGTTTTTGGCGGTAGCTGCACATGCCGCCCAACCTTCTCGACGGTCAGTTCAGGGTCAAGGTACAGCTCGTCGGTTTGCATCGCGTGGGTCAGCAGGGTAATGGCCTTTTCCGCCATTTCGCCCGGTATGGTGGTCGTGCTCACCTTCCGGCCCGGCCCATCGGCAGGGCTAGTGCGGGTGTGCAGATAGCCCTTTATACCCAACCAATAAATCATAAAGGCAATAGGAATATAGAGCGGATACCAGCCGAACGTATCGAGCAACGGACCGCGCAGGGTGGGCATAATATAGGGCACCAGATGCACCAGCCAGATGAGTTGGAAAGACGAAAAAATGGTAACAAACTGACGCATCCACCGCCAGGTCGGTTGCTGACTATCGGCGTCGGCAGGCCGATGCTGGCTCAGAAACCGCCTGGTAATCAGCAGATAAACCATCATCGAGATCCAGCGCGGAATATCTACGTAGGTGTTGTATTCGTCCATGACAGCCCCGAAAGACGGCCCCTGCGCCTGCCGGAAAAAGCCCAGCAACAGCCCGCCAACAAACACCCAGCCCACCAACCGACTGCCCCAGTCCAGCACAACGGGGTAAAACTGCCGACGTTCGGCCACACCCAGCCGGAACGATGGATCAAGCACCGATTTGGTGTAGAAATAGATCAGCGGCCCTAGTGGCATGGCCATAATGAAGGGCAACATTTCGAGGGCAAAACCCACCCAGCGATGCGTAACGGGCATACCGACGGCCAGACTCATCAACGCCATCAGCCCGATCAACACCGACAGCAACCGGTTCGACAGCCGACGTCCTTTCGGGTTGATCCATAGCAGCGTAGCCAGGATAAACCCCTGCAACGAACCCAGCAGCAAAATCAAATCCAGCGGCGCAATGGTCATGAGGTAAAGGTATAAAAAGCCCCCTATCCCCCGAAGGGGAAGCGCTGCCGCCAGCGTACTCCTGCGGCAGCGCTTCCCCCTTCGGGGGATAGGGGGCTTTTTGTACCTTTGTAGAATGACAATGCCACACACAGCGCCGCAGACGCGCTCGTTTGATCTCAACGCCGTGCCATCGCCCTGTTTTGTACTCGACGAGGCCAAACTCCGCAAAAATCTGGCGCTTATTGACTGCGTTCAACGTGAATCGGGGGTAACCATTATTCTGGCCCTGAAAGGCTTTTCCATGTTCAGCGCCTTCCCCCTTGTGCGCGAGTACCTAAGCGGGGCCACGGCCAGTAGCCTCAACGAAATCAAGCTTGTGAACGAGTACATGGGGGTGCCCGCCCACGCCTACGTCCCCGCCTACCGCGACGATGATTTTGACGAAATCCTCAGCCGCAGTAGCCACGTCACGTTCAACTCGTGGAGCCAGTGGGAGGCGTTTCAATTAAGAATTAAGAATTATAAATTAAGAATGACTTCGCAAGTTTCAGTATCGGCTGAACCAATTCTTAATTCCCTTCCCTCCTTCGGTATCCGCGTGAACCCGCAGTATTCGGAGGTTGCGACGGCTATGTACGACCCCTGCGTGCCGGGGTCGCGGTTGGGCGTCACGCGCGATAAGCTGCCCGACACCCTGCCGGAGGGATTGGAGGGGCTACACTTTCATACCCTCTGCGAAAACGACTCGTTTACCCTCGAACGCACCTTGGAGGCTCTGGAAGCCCGTTTTGGCGACCTGCTCTACCAGGCCAAATGGGTGAATGTGGGTGGCGGACACCTCATGACCCGCGAAGGCTACGATACCGACCACCTGATCGGTTTATTGAAAGCGTTCCGCGAAAAATACAACGTCGACATCATCATGGAACCGGGTTCGGCCATTGCGTGGCAGGCGGGTGTACTGGTCAGCACCGTGCTCGATGTGTTTGACAGTCAGGGCATTGACGTGGCCATTCTGGATACGTCGTTTGCTGCCCATATGCCCGATACGCTGGAGATGCCCTACAAACCCATCATCCGCGGTGCCTACCGGGAACCCGTTTCGGGCCTGCCCACCTACCGCCTCGGTGGTATGACCTGCCTCGCCGGTGACTTCATGGGCGACTACTCCTTCGACCAACCGCTACAGGTGGGCGACCGCATCGTATTCGAGGATATGATTCACTATACCATGGTAAAAACCACCACCTTCAACGGCGTGGGCCTCCCCGCCATCGGCATCCATAAAGAAGACGGCTCGTTTGAGCTGGTCAGGGAGTATGGCTATGAAAGCTTTAAAGATCGATTGAGTTAGTGATTATGAACAACATCCTCCCCGTTCCCCAGCAAAGCTCCAAGCCCGGCACCAGCACCGGGACGCAATTCTGGCACTCGTCCGACAAGACCATCGACTCGTATTCGCCCGTCGATGGCAAGTTTATTGCCCGCGTCTACACCAGCACCCGCGCCGATTATGACCGTGTGGTGGAAACTGCGCAAGAAGCCTTCCAGCAGTGGCGACTGGTGCCAGCGCCCAAACGCGGTGACATCGTGCGGCAGATGGGCGACCAGTTTCGGCAGTATAAAAACGATCTGGGCCGCCTGGTGAGCTACGAAATGGGCAAATCGCTCCCCGAAGGCCTCGGCGAAGTGCAGGAAATTATCGACATCTGCGATTTCGCCGTGGGGCAGTCACGGCAGTTGTATGGCCTCACCATGCACTCCGAACGCCCCGCCCACCGGATGTATGAGCAGTACCACCCGTTGGGCGTGGTCGGCATCATTTCGGCGTTCAATTTTCCCGTCGCGGTCTGGTCGTGGAATGCCATGCTCGCCTTCGTGTGCGGCGACGTGTGCATCTGGAAACCGTCGGAAAAAACCCCGCTGACGGCCCTCGCCTGCCAGCAGATTATCCAGGACGTGTTGCGCAACAACGACGTGCCCGAAGGCGTGTCCTGCCTCGTGTCGGGTGGGCGCGATGTGGGCGAATGGCTGGCCCGCGACCCCCGCGTGGCGCTGGTATCAGCCACGGGCAGCACCCGCATGGGCAAGGCCGTGGGCGTGGCCGTAGCCGAACGTATGGGCCGCAGTTTGCTGGAATTGGGGGGTAACAACGCCATTATCGTGACGCCCCATGCCGATCTGGACCTGGCTATTCCGGCCATTGTCTTTGGCGCGGTAGGCACCGCCGGGCAACGCTGCACCACCGCCCGCCGCCTCATCGTTCACGAGAGCGTCCTGCCCGAACTCCGCAGTCGGCTGGCCCGCGCCTACGCCCAGCTCCACATCGGCGACCCGCTGGAAATGGGCATCCACGTTGGCCCGCTGATTGATAAAGACGCGGTAGTAAACTACCAAAAGGCCGTTGACGAGATCAAATCAGTGGGTGGCAAATTCATCGTCGAGCCGGGCGTACTGGATGGAGCAGACTATGAATCAGGCTGTTACGTAAAACCATGCGTGGTGGAAGCACAGAATCACTGGCCCGTGGTGCAGCGCGAAACGTTTGCGCCCATCCTCTACGTCATGTCCTACAACACAATTGACGAAGCCATTGCCCTGCAAAACGGCGTGCCGCAGGGCCTGTCGTCGGCCATCTTCACGCTCAACCTTCGCGAAGCCGAGCAGTTTCTGAGCGTCGGCGGGTCCGACTGTGGCATTGCCAACGTCAACATTGGCACGTCGGGAGCCGAAATTGGCGGGGCCTTTGGCGGCGAAAAAGAAACCGGCGGAGGCCGAGAATCGGGTTCCGACGCCTGGAAAGCCTACATGCGCCGCCAAACCAACACCCTCAACTACGGCACCACCATGCCCCTCGCGCAGGGCATTACGTTTGACTTGTAAGGCTGAAAACGTAACGCGGACTTGAGCTGATTTTTGTTTATCTGTCTCATTATTCTCACTACAAATTCGGTCAGTCTATACCGTATAATTTACCCACCTACCAGTTAATTAGTTCGATGGTATAAAGTTTGGTGTTTTTGTAGCTAACCAGTTCATTTGCAATGGCTTGTTTCCAGAGAAATTAAATTTTGGGCATAAGTCAACTGGCAAAAAAACACCACCAAACTATATAACCATGCGACCATATAAACCCGGCGGCACGCTACTTCTGATGCTGGTGTCGCTGACTGCCTTCGCGCAGGACTTCCCCAAAGGCTGGTTCGTCCCCATCGAACTGGGGCAGGGCTTTGCCAGGCCGACGGGCGGGCCAGAATTATATCTGGTCAGTTTAGGGGTAGCCCCGCAGGTAACGGTTATCGAGGGCAAACTACGGCTGGGCGTCATGGTGGGTGGCTTCTATAACAATGCCCGCATCAATGGACTGGCCGGTCCACGCGTGGCGGTCAAGCTGTCGCAGGGCGCCTCTATCCTGACGGCATCGTCTTACAACCTCAACCTCTTTGGTGAATTTTTGTGGGGCACCGACCAGCAGCAACTGCCCGGTCTGGGGCTAGCCGTTGAAACCAGCAACCTGCTGGCGCTATCGCTGAAACTGCACCGCGACATCAACCACGACGCAACCTGGTTTCAGCTTGGCGTGGCGTTCAACCCGTTCAAAAAGAAATTTCCGGAACCCTGAAACCCGCCCAGTCATGGCAAAGAAAGCATTGGTTATCAGTGGCGGAGGCTCGAAAGGGGCCTTTGCCGTGGGCGTGCTCAAGTACTTTCAGCAGCACGTTGGCCGCATCGACCAGTTTGACCTCTACTGCGGCACCAGCACCGGCGCACTCATTGTGCCGCTGGCCGCGCTGGGCGAACTGGGCATCCTCGAAGCCCTCTACACCACATCCAAACAGACCGACATCCTGAACATGGGCGGCATCGGCAACCTCGTCACGCAGGTGTCGCTCCACGACGTGACGCCCCTCAAAGGCCTCATCGAGCGCACCATGCCCTTGGCCCGCTACCAGCAACTGCTGGCCCTGAATAAGGGGGTGTACCTCGCCACCGTCTGCCTCCAAACCGAACAGTTGGTATTTTTTTCGACCCAGCCGCCGCGCAGCACCGCCAACTACGGGATGTTACAAACCCAGAACGAAGTCGATTTCCAGCGGGCCATGCTCGCCTCTACCTGCCAGCCCGTGTTTACGCAGCCCATCGAAGTGCTGCGCAACTCGAACCCCATCCGGCAGTATGTAGACGGGGGCGTTCGGGAGATCACGCCGTTGCAGGTAGCCATCGACAATGGGGCCACCGAGATTCTGGCCATCACGCTTTCGCCCAAAAACACCCTGCCGCAGAACGACAAGATCACGAAGGGCATGAAAATGCTGGAACGAACCATCGATATGTTCACCGAAGACGTCAGCGAAAGCGATTACCGCCTGCCCACGCTCTACCGCGAGGCCAACGCGTATCTACAGGCTGTGAAAACCCAGCTCCGGGCGTTGGGCGTTACGCAGCCAACCATCGATCAGGCCTTTTCGCAAACCAACGACCCCTTCGCGGGCAAGCCCATCGTCACCATTCTCGAAATCCGCCCCGACCAAACCCTGATCGAAGGTGGACCCGGTGGCCTCACCTTCGACCCCGCCACCATGCAGGGTATGCTGGCCAAAGGCGTAGCGCGGGCCAAGGCCTTCTTCGACAGCCTGCCCCCGGCGCAGTTGCAGTCGATGATGGTGTAGTATGGGGCACCGAGCTTGACCATAATGAAATGATTACCGTTCAGATCGACACCAAAAACCCCGACCTCCTTGCCGTATCGTTTCCGCCAGATTACCTCGGCAATGACCTGATCGGGCAAGTGCCGGGCCGACGCTGGAGCTATTCGCGCTGATGCTGGACCGTGCCCAACACCCGCGACAGCATCGTGCAGATTGAGCAGCTTTTCGGCAAGGATTACTGTCGCTTCGACTAGGCCGTGGTGCGCCTCTACAAACTCACCGCCACCCCCGCCGAACTGGAGCAAGCCACCAACCCTGCATGGACACCTGCTCACGTACCGCCCCCCAAACCCAAACCGTTCCGCTACCGGAACGCCGGATCGCCCCCGCCCAACAGCGTGTTCAATCAGCACCCCGTCATTGTGGCACTTTGCAACAAGCTGGCGTTACTCAACTATAGCTACAAAACGCTCAAAAACTACCGGCAAGCCCTGATCGCCCTGATCCGGTGTGCCGAGCCAAAACCCGTCGATACGCTCGATAAAGCCGCCTTCCAGACGTACCTGCTCTTCCTGATCCAGAAAAAACGCCTCAGTGCGTCCACGATCAACGTACATATAAACCGCACCGGCGGACCGGCCTGGAAATTCTACCAAGAGAAAGTACTGGAGCGCGACAAAACGTACTACGATGTCGAATATCCCCGGCAACCAACCAGGCTACCCACGGTATGTGGCGTGGCCGAGGTGCAGGCGATTTTCGCCGCTACCACCAGCCTGAAATACAGAACCATATTCAAACTGGTGTATGCCACCGGCCTGCGCCTGAGCGAAGTGGCCCACCTACGCCTTACCGACCTTGACCACATCCGGCGGCTGATTATGGTGCGCGGCGGTAAGGGCAAGAAAGACCGTGTTGTCATGCTTACTGACAAAATGGAAGTCGTTCTCGATACGTATGTGATGGTTCATACCCCGCGAACCTATTTGTTTGAAAACCCTGAGACTGGTGAACCCCTCTCTATCCGGACCATTCAACTCGTCTACGGCGATGTTACACGCTATGCAAAGCTGATAAACGCGGCGGCATTCATTCGTTGCGACACAGTTTTGCTACTGGTCCGACACATCGGCACCTGCTGGAATCAGGCATGGACATTCGCAACATTCAGCAGTTACTGGGCCACGAAAGCATCCTGACCATTATGCGCTATACCCACGTCACCGCCGACAAAATCAGCACAATCAAAAGTCCTCTGGATGATTTGTAGCCTCATGACGCCGGAGCAATGGCCGCAATTGCGACAGGCTAAAGAATTTACGTTTCAGGATGTATCCCTGCGTGTATCCGATGACGATACGTGTGTTTCTTTTGACCTGCCCACGCAGGTCGTAGCGATACAACTGTTTATCATCGCCGAAGAAGGAGTTTGGCCGGGCCGTCGTCGCGAAATCCGTCAATGTCCCACAACCGTTCAATCACTTTGGCTTGAATAACCAAAACTTTTTTTGCCATAGTGTTGCATCAGATGGGTCAACGACTTAAGATTGCAGCGCTATCGGCCACGGGGCGTAAAGGTATTGGCAAAATGGGGTGGTCGGGGTTTAGCGGACAGTCGTCTTGCTAGTTTTGAGGGATATGTTTAGACTCGAATTGAACAGGACTGCAATAGTTTAAGCTGGAGTGCTTGCGCACCACATTGTAATAG
>JBBRMP010000230.1:0-8690 GCA_038230755.1 Cytophagales bacterium
ACTACGATCCCGAACATGACCCTTTTTGTGGTTTTTTCGACACTCCAAAAGCGTTATTTTTTCATTCTCTGGCAACGGATTAACATATCTCATGCCGGCAAGTTACGAAAGTGTCTATTCTTTATCAACAACTACTTATTGGCAATGGGGGCTATGTAAACGTGGCGGCTGGCTTCGGTGAGTGGTCAGCGGGACTGGAGTTATTAAAACGGCTGGATGAGTAGGCATAAAGAGCAAGAACAGGTGAACCAGTTGCCTCCTCCTTTTTCATTGATATCTGAAAAAGAGCGGATCAGGATACACGAACGCATACCCCGTGGCGGCGGTGATTTTATCGCCGTTTATTTGTTTAAAAGGCACGGGTGAAGCGGGGGAAATGAAAGTGGGCAGGGCATAGCCGAAGTCGGCGCAGCTTTTGCGGTAAATGGCCTCGCGGGTGGGGTGGTGCGGGGCTACGGCGTTGTACATACCAGTAAGGCCCTGTTGAATGACAGCCAAAATCAACCCCACAGCATCGGTTTGGTGGATGTAATTGACTGGTACAGACCCGCTATCGACGGGCTTACCCGCCACATACTTGCCCGGAATACGCTGCCCGCCCATGAGGCCACCGCAACGCACAATCGTAATTTTTTTCTGACCGGAAAGAGCTAGCCAATGCTGTTCAGCCTCCACCAATCGCGGCGCGGCAGACTGGTCGGGCGTCACCACATCGGCCTCGAACAATTCCTGGTTCAGTTCTGGATACACCGATGTGGAACTTACATAAATTACATGCTGCACTGATGAACTAGCTACCTCATGGGCTAGCAACTGCATCTGTTCGGGGTGAAATGTACCGCCGTGTTGCCCGGCTTTCGGGGGAATGTTCACCACCAGCACATCGGCGTCCAGTAGCGTGGCTAACTCGCCAACGGGTTGCGGATTTAGCACTAGATGGTACGCAGAAATGCCTTTCTGACGAAGCAGCGTTACTTTTTCGGGTGTGGTGGTGCTGCCTACTACGCGATGACCCGCTATCAGCAGTTGCTCGGCTAAGGGTATACCAAGCCAGCCCAGGCCGATCAGGCTAATCGTTGGTTTTGTCATCGTCGCGCACCCATACGTTCATGCGGGTCATGGTCATGGGTCCAAATTGGGTCATGAAGGCTACGTCGGCAGCATCACGACCATAAGCCACGGTGATGCGGTTACCCTTTGGTTCGCTTTGTGTGGCGTCGAAAATATACCAGCGGCCATCTACATAAGCCTCGAACCAGGCGTGGAGGTCCATCGGTTTCAGGTCGTACAAATAGCCGACCACCATCCGGGCGGGAATGCTTAAGCTCCGACAAAACGATATGCCCAAATGCGTGAAATCACGGCATACCCCTGCGCCATGCGCCAGCGTATCCAATGCCGACGTGGTGGTATCGCTCACGCCATATTGGTAACGGATGTTCGTATTGATCCACCGCCGAATGGCTTCCGCCTGATCGTATCCCGGTGTGACATTCGCCACGATATCCATCGCTTTTTCACTGATAACGGGCTGGTCGGACGGGCAGTAACGGCTGGGGATGACAAACAGCAGCGCTTCGTCGGGCAGGTCCTGTACTAACGTCAGTGGTGCGCCGGGGGCCACGTCGACGGCCTCGGCGGTTTGCACGGTTGCTTCGGTATGAATCTCGAAGGAGCCGGGCAGGGCCGTCATGCGCTGGCAGAGGTTGCCGTACAGATCGGTATATTCCACCACCGGCACCGGCGGCACGAGGTCATAAGTTTCGCTGATAATCCATTGCCCGGCACCCGACCGGGGCCGCAACATCAGCACAAGTGGCGATTCGTCCTGTACCTCGAAATGGAGTGAGCAGCCAGCCAGTAATTTCATAAAGTCGGGTTGTGAATGGGTTTAGCATGAGTTGTAGGAAACAAAAAGCCACTGTCTAATGGGCAGTGGCTTCCGCAAAAGCGCGGTTGTAAAAATTGACGTTATACGCTGATTTCGAGCAAGATAGCCGCCAATTGCTCCGCCGATAGGTCAAACGCTGAGGCAATAAACTGGGTGTTCATCCCAGCCGCGAGCAGTGCCTTAACGTGTTTCACAGTAGCCTGATAATCACCCTGCTCAACACCTTTCTCGATACCTTGTTCTACGCCAATTTGAATGCCTCTCTCAAGACCTTTTTCAAGCCCCGCCTTGAGCAAGATTTCTGCGGCTGACATAACGACTTGTGCTGATTTTGGTGAAATACGATTAAAGATAGCAACCATTTCGGGCAATTTTGAAAAAGTGGTCATGGGTGTAATTTTGGGCCATTCAGCACGGTGGTATGACGCAAAAATACACGCCGATTTCACACAAAAAATGGCTTGATGTGTAGAGGTCAACCCATTGACTAACAATAGGTTGGCCTCTACACATCAAGCCTCTTTATAGTAATGCCGCTACTCCCTTACCACACCCGAATCCGCTGATCTGGGGCTTTGTAGAGTTTGGTGCCGGGCTGCACGTTGAACGCCTGATACCACGCGTCGAGGTTGGTGATCGGGCCGTTACACCGGTATTCGCCGGGGGCGTGGGGGTCGGTGAGGATCAACTGCGCCTGCGTTTCGGGACGGACTTTAATGCGCCAAATCTGCGCCCATGACAGAAAAAACCGCTGATCGGGCGTAAACCCGTCGATGGCCGTGTTGCCTTTGCCCTGCGGCGTTTTCTTGAACGCATCATAAGCAATGGCCAGCCCGCCGAGGTCGGCGAGGTTTTCGCCGAGGGTCAGCTTGCCATTGACGGCCAGCGTGTCGAGAACTTTGAAGCCCGAAAACTGCGCTTCTACCTGCCCGGCGCGTTGCTTGAACTTCGTGGCGTCGTCGGCCGTCCACCAGTCGCGGAGGGTACCGTCGGCGTCGTATTGGCGGCCCGAATCGTCAAAACCGTGGGTCATTTCATGGCCGATCACTGCGCCAATGCCGCCGTAGTTGACGGCGTCGTCGGCGTCAGCGTCGAAGAAGGGAAACTGTAAAATGGCCGCTGGAAACGCGATTTCGTTGTTGACGGGGTTGTAATAGGCATTCACCGTGGGCGGCGTCATGCCCCACTCGGTCCGGTCGATGGGTTTGCCCAGGCGGTTCACCATATACTGATACGACCATTGCCCGGCGGCTTCCACGTTGCCGTAGAAATCATTGCGCCGAATCGTCACGCCGTCGTAGGTCTTCCACTTATCGGGGTAGCCAATCTTGCGCTTGAACGACATCAGCTTGTTGAGGGCCTTCTTTTTGGTGTCGGCACTCATCCATTCTAAACCCGAAATGTGTTCTTTAAACGACGCTTCGAGGTTATCAACCAACGTCAGCATCCGCTTTTTGGCTTCGGGCTTAAAGTTGTTTTGCACGTAAAGTTGGCCTAGCAGATCGCCCAGCGTTCCGTCGATGAGGCTGCTCATGCGCTGCCAGCGGGGCGTTTGTTCCTTCTGCCCGGACAGTTCTTTGGTAAACACGAAATTCTGTTTCACAAACGCCGAACTCAGAAACGGCGCCGCCCCTTTCAGCAAGTTCCAGCGCATGTATGTTTTAATGTCGCCGATGGGCGTTGCCACCAGCAGACTGTCGACGGCTTTGAAGAAAACCAGGTTGCTCACCAGCACCGTATCCTGCCCCGACGCGCCCAGCTTGGTCATGTGGTCGGTCCAGTTGATATGCGGCGTCAGCGCGTTGAAACCAGCGATGGTTAGCTTGTTATAGCGCTTTTGCGGGTCGCGCATCTCCACACGGGACATTTGGGCGCGGGCCAGAGCCGTTTCGAACTGAATGATTTTGTCGGCGTTTTTGTCGGCTTGGGTATCACCCACCAGACCGAACATTTTGGTCAAATGATCGCGGTAAGCAGCGCGAATTTTGGTGCTCCGGGCGTCGTTTTTCAGGTAATAATCACGGTCGGGCAGAGTAGTGCCGCCCTGCCCGAACTGGGGCAGATACTTGTTGACGTTCTTGCTGTCCTGCGCCACAAAAAAGCCAAACAACATCCCGTTGCTCTGCCGCCGTTGCAGGGCCAGCTCGTCCAGCACGGCGGGCAGCGAATTAAGCTTGTCGACGCGGGCAAAGTCACCTTTGAGGGGTTCATAGCCGCGCTTTTCAATGGTTACGCTGTCCATGCCGCTGGCGTAGAAATCGCCCACCATCTGCTGTAAACGGCCTTTTTGTGGGTTCTTTGCTGCCTCGTCGAGCAACGTCCGCATGGCCTCTACGCTCCGTTCACGGAGTTCGGTGAAGCTACCCCACGACGTTTTCGAATCGGGAATTTTTCTGGTTTTGAGCCAGTTACCGTTGGCATATTCGTAGAAATCGTCGCCCGGTTTCACCTGCTTATCCATATTCGCGGGGTCGATGAATTTGCGGATGGGAGCCGTGGCAGGCGCAATGGGTTGCGGTTTGCGAACGGGTGTTTTGGGCGGCGAGGCCAGCCCGGTGACTACCGAAAAGAGCCCGGCAGCCAGAAGACATTGTTTTTTCATAAACTGAACAGGAGATTAGATTAACTTGGGGTTGATGAATTTACAAGAAATTAAAGGAAAGGCGCAAGGCGTTTAGGTTAGGCGGCACAGGCCCAACGGGCCGCAACATCGGTAGAAAAAAACAGCGAAATGTTGTTTTAACCCCAACGGGGCGCAACGTGCGTTGGAGCTGGTCATCCGCACGTTACGCCCCGCTGGGGCTAAACCTTACCCGATGCTAAATTTGATACTACCGATGTTGCGGCCCGCTGGGCCTGATCCCAACCATCTTCAACATACCTGTTGTAACTTAGTAGAGCAGCAATGGTCTTTCAGCTAACATCTTTTTCCTCTTCCCCTTCTTCTTACCAAATTTACGCACAAATCTGACCTCTCGCCGCCCTTACCCAAACCTTATGCGCTACCTGCTTGTCCTGCTGCTGCTTATTACCGTCACGGCCCATGCCCAGACCCCATTTCCTAAAAGCCACCTCGGCGTGTGGCAGGGTACGTTACAGATCACGCCCGTGGGCAACCCAAACCCGCAGGAAGTACCCATGCGCCTTGTCCTCGACTCGATTCGGGGTGTATCGAACCGATTTACGTTTACGATTCAGTACGGCCAACAATCGCCCCGGCTCTATGAACTCGTCACGGTGGATGCCGCCACGGGCAAATACCAGATCGACGAAAAAGATGGTATTGTGCTGGACGCCAGCAAGATAGGCGACCAGTTGGCCACGCAGTTTTCGGTGGAAAATAACCTGATCACCACCATATATACCTTCTTGACCAACCCAGAGCGCATCGGATTCACGCTCTACTTCTCGGACGTGCGCCCCGGCAAAACCGGCGGACAAGGCACCACGCCCGTGCTGACCTACGCCATCAAAAGCCGCCAACTCGCCACCCTCACCAGAGTCCCCGACCCCAAAGCCACCCCTTCTCCGAAGGAGAAGCCAAAGAAACGGAAAGGACTGTTTGGGAAGAAGGTGTGATGGGTTGCATGGATGAGAAAAGCGTAGTTGATCGTGTAAGTAATAAAGGCCCAGCGGCTCGCTGGTCACCGGCCGTAACATCGGTAGCATTTATTTAGCACCGAACGATATTTAGCCCCAGCGGGGCGTAACATGAGGTCGTAGACGATTAACTTTACTATTAATCCGTATGTTGCGCCCCGCTGGGGCTACTGTATAATCATCAGCAAATCCCTTTCTATCGATGTTACGGCCGGTGACCGGCGAGCCGCTGGGCCTTTACTACACGATCAACTACCTAACTGGGTGCGCTTTTATTTGTCGTGTGTTAATATGTTGATTTGTGTCGATCCATTCACTCCAGCTGGCTTGCCCGACCTGAGTTGGGCTTCCACTAAGGACCACCGCCCACTCATCCAACACGTCCGTAAGTTTAAGACCCGTTGGGCACCCACGCGGCTCCAGCGCTGGCCCGACCGCTTGAGCCGCACCTGCACCACGGCCTGATTGGCCGATTCGATGGCGCCTGACCCAATACACAAACCCCGGTTACGGTAGGCCTTATAGTCCATCCGGCTGCGGTTAGCCTCCAGATATCCAGATATCCGCGCACTTTCAGGCGCTCTGTAGGGGCCACTGGCAAAGCCTCTATCTGCGCTAATACATCGTCTAATCGGCTATATAACAGGGCTTTACGCTGATCCTCAAGCCATAGAGCCCGCTTTGCCGACTGCATAATGCCTGCCTGAGCCAACTTGCCCAGGTGCTCCATAGCCGGTACGGCGGCGCGGTGATAGAAATCCAGAATCAACGTCGAGCAGGGATAGGCCCTCACCAACTGCTCATGGAGCCACAAGACACCATCGCTGATAAAGACCAGCTCATGGCCCTGGGCAGAGTGGGCGTTGGTGGTGGCGTTGGTGGCTGACTGAGTGCGCCTTCGATGGTCTGCCCATAATGGGCCGTCAGGCGGTAGAGGCTCGTGCGACTGGGGCCGGATCCCAACAACCGCTGGAGGGTTTGGTGAGCGAGGCTGAAGGGGCGTTGCTGGGCGAGAAACAGGCACTGATCCTGCAAAAATGAACTCACTGAAAACCCGCTAACTCCCTGACTATAATTGTGTTGTTTGCCAATATTGATACGACCGAATTGGGTCATGACTGTTTTTTTTTACGGCGGTCACCGGCGGGTTCACTACTGGTTTGTTCCAGCACCTGCTGGCCTAATTCAAGCCAGACAGCCTCAAATGCCTTCGCATGGTCGTAGAAGGAATCGAGTTGTTTTATAACCAGCTATATGAATCACGTCAATGATCAATTATTTGTGAGCTTTGTTCGGCTCGACAAAACAGATTGGCAGCATTATAATGTTAATGCAAGCGTTTATGTAAAACGTCAGGATAAGCCATTGGAACAGCTTTACGAAACCCCTTCCACAGATACCAGCAAACGTAAACCAAGGTTCTCTCCTCAATTGCTATCTACTGACAGTCAGTTATTTATCCTCGACCCAAACACGGGGAAAGTTCAACTGCTTACGTCAGATTTGACTGTATCATCAGTTATCAATGTCAGAAAAAGCCTGCCAGCCACAATGCCCGGTGCCCGACGGTTTGGCGAACAATTTTTATTCAACGGGGTCAGTAAGCAGCTTTATTACAAAGTGATTTATGCTAACGACCAGGGCACGGATCAGTACTACATGAAAGCCACCCTAACCCCATATTCTGTTAGCTTGACGCTGGTGTTGCGCTGTGCGCTTGACGGGTCCTGCGGTAATTCAATCCTCAATCATCGCCTATTTTTCCACGATAAAAATAAAGGCTATATCTACGTGACAAAGGCAGATTTACCCTGACAGAATACGTCCTGTTTTTGTGATTAGTTAAGGCAATGGCATAAAACAGGCTGTTACCTGCAACTGTTTGTCTGTCAGCCGGGTCTATAGACAAAACGTACTAGCTATGAAAAATACATGGATGGCATTTCTGCTCCTGATGACGTTGAGCAACTGCCAAAAAGATTCCGCTTCCGTAAACCCACAGGCCATTACCCTGCTCGGCGACTGGGTCTGGATAGCCACATCGGGTGGCCTTACAGGCGGCTTTACCTATAAGCCAGCTGATAATGAAGAGGTTATCTTGAGGATAAAAGCCAATAATCAACTCGATGTTCTCCGAAATGGGGCGCTGTTGTATTCAGGGACCTATTTGACTGGAACCCTGCGAAGTATCTATACCGGCAAAGACACGCCCTCTATTCAGACCCAAACACAGGGGACTAATCCGGCGCCATCGCCGCAGTTACTCACCAACGGCGTCATTTCAAACTTGACTGCTGCCACGCTGGAAATTGCCGATAATGCCTACGATGGGTTCGGCTGTAGTTATCGGCGGAAATAACAAACCAATTGAATTCCTATCAACCTACACACGTATCAATCATGAACAGGATTACTATACTCGCACTTTGTTTGATTTTGCCTGTTGGCTTTTTTAGCCAATCCTGTAACCCTACAGCAGTTGATGCCGATCCGGTTCCCACCGAATTGCTGGCTAAGCCTAACCCCGATTTAACCGTGACTTTACCTGAAAAAGTTGATTTCTCGGTTGTCAGTCCCGACGGAAAAGGGCCAACCGGAGCGTTAATTAAATGGGAGCTAGTGGGCAGCATAGATGAAATGTATACAGCCTATACGTATGATGAAAAAGAGCGCCCAATAGGCGTGTACAATCGGTTGGGCGGCTACAGATACAACTCAATATCGCTAGCCCGTTACGAGGGAAATTATGTGAAAGAAACGTGCATAGGCCTCAACGGATATACTGGCTCTTCAGCCCAAAAATTTCCAGAAGAATTAGTGCGACACAAGTATGGAATTGATAAAAAACTACGACAGTTGGTTACGTATTCTAATAATAATTGGAATTCAGAATCAGGCACGTACAAACTAATGAGTATCAAAGAATATGAGTACGATGCCAGCGGTCAGTTAGCTGCTATCCGGCTATTATCGCCCGAACGAAATTTATGGCTTCAGTCATTTTTTTCAAATGGAGATATTAAACTTGTTTAGCCTCATTATCAGTGCCTTGCGGTTTAATTCTTTCGACTATTTAATTTAAAATTCCACAAACCTGCACAAAGTTCGATACTTTCGTCAAATCTTTTCATCGACTTGCCTCGATATTTTGTTGTCAACAAATGGTAACGTTTCATACCACAAATAGCATTTTCTACGC
>JBBRMP010000231.1:0-8629 GCA_038230755.1 Cytophagales bacterium
ACGTTATCATTGGCGTAGTTGATTTTCACCACTTTCACTTCCATCTTCTTGCCTACATAGATATCGAAGTCACGAATAGGCTTCACATCAATCTGCGAACCGGGCAGGAAGGCTTCAACGCCATAGATGTCAACGATCAGACCGCCTTTGGTGCGGCGCTTCACGAATCCGTCAATGACAAGGTCTTCGTCGAGGGCTTTCTGGATATTTTTCCAGGCAGTGATTACTTTGGCTTTCTTGCGTGACAATACCAGTTGACCATTTGGGTCCTCTTGGTTTTCCACGTATACGTCAACCTGATCGCCAACTTTCAGGTCAGGCAGGTCCCGGAATTCGGATGAGGGCACGAGACCATCCGATTTAAAGCCGATGTTGAGCAGGATTTCGCGGTCTGTAATCCCTACAACCGTTCCTAACACGACATCTTTCTCGTTTACTTCGGTCAGTGTACCGTCGTACATCTGCTCCAAACGCTCCCGCTCGTCGACGGAGTAGCCGCTACCGAACCCTTTGTTGTCTGCCCGATCCCAATCAAATTCGGGCAAGTTTGCAGTCTGCTGCGATTTGCTCATAAAATGGTTTTACCTGACCCACTCATACATCCGCTTGCCGGGTCATGACAAACAGACTTTAGGTTGAATTGTAATCGGGCTATACTGACTGGTTTGGCCACGAAAGCCCGCCCATATAAAAAGGACTGCAAAGATAGCAATTGAACAACAAAAAAAAGCCCGGCGATTAGGCCAAGCTTCTATAACACAACACGTGGGTTCCCGATCTAGTCGTAAATCCGCTCTCGTTTGGTGGTCAAGAATGGCATCCAGCTATCATCGAGTACGCCAGAAAATTCGCGCAGGAACATAATGAAGGAGGGCTTGAACGGCTTGTGGCGCATTTTCATGTTGGCCTCTTCGGGGGTAAAATCACCTTTGCGCGAGTTACAGCGTTTGCAGGCGGTGAGGAGGTTATCCCAGTTGGTTTTGCCACCCCGCGATTTGGGCATCACATGGTCGAGGGTCAGGTCATCGGTAGTTTCACAATATTGGCACCGGTGCCCGTCGCGCTTGAAAATATTCTGCCGCGTCAACATAACTCCTTTGTAAGGGAGGTGAACATACCGATTTAACCGGATCACGGTTGGCATTGGGTACTCTTTGTCGATTGTGCGAAGCGCCAGGGCTTCGGCTTTTGCCACCAATTCTGCTTTGCTCAGGTAAACCAGCAAAAATGCTTTCGGAACAGAACAGATGCTCAATGCACTGCTATCTTGATTCAAGATTAATACTTTCCTGGCCATATAGTGATTGTAGGTCCTCTGTTTGGTAGCAATTTACTCACTTTCCAACATTTTGCCAAGCTTGGTGAGCTCGTCCTTCAACTAGTCTTATCGGGCGGTTCTACTCCTCGTACTGACCACGTTGCATGGTCCGTGTGGCATCGCGTTCTTTAATGCTATCACGCTTGTCGTACAACTTCTTGCCCTTCGCCAACGCAATATCAATCTTGGCGAATCCACGCGGGTTGGTATATAGGCGAACGGGCACGATGGTTAACCCTTGATCCTTCAAATTTTCTGTCAATCGGCGTAGTTCGCGCTTTGTTAATAACAATTTCCGGTCGCGCAGGGGGTCGTGGTTATTGTAGGTGCCTTCGGTATACGTCGAGATGCTCATTTGCCGGATGAACAGTTCCGAACCCAGAAACAGGCAATAAGCATCCTGTAGGTTTACTTTCCCCTGCCGGATCGATTTTATCTCGGTCCCCGTCAAGACCAGACCGGCCGTGTAGGTATCTACGAATGCGTATTCAAAAGAAGCACGCCGGTTACGAATATCGACTTGCTTAACGATGGAGGCTGAGGCCATTTTAACGGTGCAGTAAGGGAAATTAACGTCTGGGTATCACAGGCGAAATGGGCTGTATAAACAAAAACCCCAGCCGGTGGGCCAGGGTTCGGGAAGTCAATCAATAAACAGACTATTCTTTTGGAGAGTCGCCTAACTGGCCAACGTTTCATAGGCAAACTTGCGCTTGCCTATGGCATTGAAGCCACAGCCTCAGGACCCAATACGGCATTGACCAGTCAGAGCGATATTTACGAAGAGGGCTGAGCGTTAACTCGGCTCATCATCGTGAGGCAACTAAGAATGGGCAAAAACAATGCCTAACCGTGCCGAATGGGCGGATGCACACGAAAATCGTTAAAAAAACAACATTCCGGTGAGCAATGGATACCTTTAGTTACTGCTTAATTCAATGCGCATACCTCTACAAAAAACGTGCCAATAAAAAAGCCAGTTTATCTATAGGCTGACTTCTTAACAAATGGTTTTGGCACGATTATTTCTTGGCTGCGGCTGCCTGCTTGTCTTTATAAGCCTTATTCAGCCCGTCGATAATCCGTTTGGTGGCATCATTACCACCATCGGCATACAGAATGCTACCGCCTTTCTGATAACCGAGTACAAACTCGTACTTATTCTGAGCGTTCTCTTTTTTGAGATAGTCGAAGATCTGGTTGTACAGAGCCTCTTCTTCCTTAGCCTTTTCACCAGCCAAACCTTGTGCAGCACGTTCGCGGTAGGCCATCAAATCCTGCTGTTTCTTTTGCAACGATGCCTCGGCGGCCCGGCCCTGCTCCTGCGTCATAGTCGGGGCACGTTGCTGGAAGAAAGCGGCTTCGTTTTGCAATGAGCGGGCGCGGTTCTGCAAGTCATTTTGCAACTGGTATTCTTTGCTCTCCAACACCTTCCGGGTATCCTTAAAATACTCGTACTTGGTCACCAGCGAATCGACGTTGACGTAGACGACTTTGCGGCCTTCAACCACAACGGGGGCTGCTTTGGTTGGCTCGGCAGGGGTGGTACTTTTAAAATGGAGATAGTACAATACGGCGACAGCGACGGCCAGGACGGCGTTGATCGCCAGGGATGCATTCTTCACGAGACTTGGTTATGATTGATTTTAGGCAACAAAGCTACGACTTTACGGTTACGGTCGGCATGAGCGCCTGCCGGGTGAAATAGCCCGCCGTACCCGCGAGGCCCGCCACCAAACCACCCAGTATGGGGGTGATGATGAGCAGAAAAATGGGGTTAGCAGGCAGTTTCAATACTTCGCTGATGCGGCTGGTAAGTACGCCATTAGTCTGAATATGCTGCAGCAGGGCATAGCCAAACCACACCAGGGCCACCCCCGCAAAACTGTATAAAAACGCCCGGCCACTGCCTTCCGGACGACCAAAGCAAAACGCAAATGCCACGAGCGCAAGGCTCCACCACGGCAATACCAATTGGGCCACTGCGCTAAGCAGGGCAATTATGAGGATCGAGATCATAGGGTTAATTCAATTTCCACCGGACATAATTGCCCGGTGATTTGGGTGAAGTGAGGTACTGGAGTTTGGTGAGTTGGCCTTTGCGCCACGTTTCCAGCATATTCAGGTAATAAGGACTACCCGGATTGCCCGACTGCCCACCCGGCAGGGCGGCGTAGCCCGTTGGCGTTGGCCCCAATTCAACCACCAACCGCCACGACGGGCCGGTTTTGCTGGTGATGGCGTTGACCACGGTGGCCCCTCCGCCAACCTGCACATTGAGGGCGCTAAGGGCATCTAAACGGGCCAAATGGCTGATTTTGGTGGCTTTGGTGTTAGCCCATTGCCAACCGGCACCCTGCGGTCCGTGGCGTTTAGTAAGCGTATCGACAGCGGCGCGGAAACTGCTGGTTATGATGTCGGCAGCGGTTTCTTTTTGGGCCGTGCGAACGTCATCGAACCAGCGGGCCGTGGGGGTTTCGGTGAGCAGGCGAATGGTACGGTCGGCGCTGGGTTTGCGCAGGGGGAGCGAGTCAGCATCGGGGAGTTCATCGCCCCAGAGTGCATCCATGAACCGCTTTTCCCACTCCACAAAAATGGTCGGTGCCAGTTCAGCGGTGGTCTGGTAGTAGGTCCAGTTTTGCAGGGTGGCCAATGCCTGTTTCTGCGCTGCCGAAAGGCTTCCCGACTGCACATGGCTGAGCAATTTCGGCAGCAATTCTTCAGCCCTTATATTGTAGGTATCGAACTGCAAATCTCGGATGCTGTCGGCGGTGGCGTGTTGCATGGCTGTGAGCCGTCGATTGATGCGTGAACCCCGCTCATGGGGGGCAAACTGCCAGTTCAGGTAGTACGGATAGGTCGGGTCGGTAGACGATTGGTTGGCTGACGAGACAAACCCACGCGGCGGATTTTTGACGTGCGGATTCTGGTCGGCGGGGATGTACGCCCGCCAGTCATCGTTGGGATCAGTACCGTCAAGGAGGAACTTGCCCTGGAGTTTCTTTTTCAGCGGAAAACGGCCATTGGGCGCAATGGCGATGTCTTTGTTGACATCGGCAAAGACAAAGTTCTGGGCCGGAGCACCGTAATAGGTTAGGGCCCCGCGGTAGTCGGCGTGGTTTTTGGCCCGGTTCAGGAGGTAAAAACATTTGAGTTCGTTGGCCGGGTCATGGGCCACCCACCGCACGGCATAACCCACCGGAAAGTTTTTGGCGAACGACTTTTGCCCCGGCTCATACATCACCGGCCCGTGATGGGTATAGAGAACGGTATCGACCAGATCGGGTTTGCCTTTGATCTTCACCACCTCGATACGCCGGGTGACGGGCTTCCACTTATTGTCGTGCCAGTACTCACGGCGGCTGTTGTCTTTGAACTTGATCTTGTAAAAATCGAGCACGTCGGACCCCACGTTGGTTTCTCCCCAGGCAATGTGCTGGTTGAACCCGCCAATAATACCCGGCGAACCCGGCATGGACGCGCCCATGACGTTGAGCGTGGGCGTGTGCAGTTGAATCAAATACCAGATTGAAGGAAGATTGAGTGCCAGGTGGGGGTCGTTGGCCAGAATGGGATAACCCGTAGCCGATTTCTGCGCCGCAACGGCCCAGTTGTTCGAACCAATGGCCGGGTCGTGGCGGGGCCAGTTTAAGGCGAAACCGTTCTTGCCGGGAACAGGATTCATGGGCGACTTAAGGTAATAAACGGGCAGGAAATCCCATTTCGTACCCGATGGAATAATTGGATCTTCGTGGGTGGGATAATTCGGAAACAGATCATTCGTGACTTCCGGGCCGTATTTTGCCAAAATATTGGTCATCGCCACATCGTCGGCACCGAGGGCCAGTACGCCCGACATGTATTTTAGAAAGTAAGCCGATTTAAGCGGCGTCCAAAGTTCAGGCGCGTAGCCTAACAGCTTGTATTCCAGTGGATATTGCCCCGGTTTAAGCCCATTGATATAAGCGTTGATCCCCGCCGAATAGGCCTCAATCGACTCGCGGGTGACGGAATCCTGCATCATGTACTTGACTGATTGCTCAGCGGCGAAGCCCATGCCGAGGCGACGGTTATAACGGTCCAGTTCGGTGGCGCGGTCGCCTACGATTTCGGCTACCCGGCCGGCGGCGGCGTGGGTCTGAAACTCCATCTGCCAGAGCCGGTCACGGGCGGTCAGATAGCCTTGCGCAAAGTAAGCGTCGTGGTCATTCTGCGCGAAAACGTGGGGGATGTGCAAGCTATCGAACAGCACTTCGACGGGCTGTCTGGTGCCGCCAATAGTAAGGTCTTGCGGCTGAAGCTGGTCGGGCTTTTCGGCGTTTTGCCAAAAACCAATGAAAGGACTAACGAACGAACCGAGGGCGGGCACAACACCCCAACTTCGGTTCAGAGCGTAAACAAGGGCAACGGCAATAACGGTGGACAACAGGGCTTTAAGGATGCGCATGAAGCTTAGCGATTAGGAAGCCCCGAAATTGCGCAAAACTTGGGATAGTTTATTGGTAACTTCTTTCTATGCCGTTTGAACCCGGCCCGCGCGGCGTGATGACTTGCTGGGTTTTGGCGTGGCGGCACGGGGCAGGGCAGCCAGAAACATGCCTCCAACCCGACCCTGCCAGTCATGAAAACGAGCCTGGGTACTTGAGTCATAGGTAGGCAGGTAATTGATAAACCCATCCAGATTAAACGATTCGGCGGCGAATCCGGCACCGGCACGCTGGCCATCTTCGGCGTTGCAGGCCTGTTCGTAGTGGTTGGGTTGCGGCATCATCAGTACGGGCTTCCCCAAATACATGGCCTCGCAGACTGATTCGAAGCCCGCCGTAGTTACCACTGCCGAACACCGGGCCATGTCGGCCAGATAGCGCTGACCATCAAGACTGCACTCTGTAAACGCCTCATCGACAACACGTTCTGGCTGCACAGCTGCTGCATGGTAATAGCGAATAGGCTGGTTGGGGTGCTGCTTGTGCGCTGCCAACACCAGCGATCGAAGGCCCGGCTGCGTGGTGTAGGCCAGAAAAAACGGTTCTTTGGTGGGTGTCAGTTTGCTTATTTCCTGCCGCAACAGGGGCGGCACTACCCGCAAGCGCTGGTCGGGTGCATCAGACTGTTGATCAAACGACAAGCCAAGTAATTCTGACGAGCCAATTCCATTGACGCGAACCAGGGCTAAAAAGGTGAGCTTGTCCAGCCATTTTTTTGCCGGAAATGGGAAGTTCGGGTGCAAGGCCATGAACTGATGCGCCACGCTGACCACTGGAGCCGAAGGCCGGTGCAATGCGTAGGTTAACCCACAGAGCAGTTCAAAAAAATTGACTACTACATCAGGCTGATGCGTCTCGATGGCATCATGTAACTGCCGCATGCTCTGCCGAAACGTACTCAGCTTACGAAACGCCTGTCGTATTGTGGCACCTACGTTGAGCCGGTTTGTTTTAGGGCAATACACCATAGCGGGTGTAGTCAGCGTGGTGTGCGGTGCGGGAAACTGTTCAGCAAAAAAAGTGGGAATGGGGCGTCCCGGAGCCAGGCCAACCATAGCTGTAATGACTTCATGACCAGCAGCCTGAACAATTTGGGCCAACGAGATGGCCTGTGTCAAATGACCCCGCCCTTCGCCCTGAATAACAAATAGGAAGCGCATAGTCTATTGCGTTGAGGTGAATAAATCGGTCAGTATAGCTTGCTGAATAGGCTGATTCGCCGGAATCAAGACCTCTTCTTCGGTCGAATTCGCCTCCATTCCGGTAGCTTTCGAGGACATATCGTCCGAATAATACAGCAGGTGCCACGAGCCGTTGTGGTCTTCTACCAGCGCACTCATCGACTCGACCCAATCACCGGAATTCATGTAGGTAATACCGTCGATGTCGCGGATAGCAGGCTGGTGAATGTGGCCACAAATAATGCCGTCGCAACCACGGGCGCGGGCCAGTTCGGTCAGTTTTTCTTCAAAATCAGAGATGTAACTCACGGCTGTTTTAATCCGTTGCTTTATCACCTGCGACAGTGAATAGTAGGCCAGCCCCCGCCAGGCGCGGTACTGATTGTAGAACTTGTTCACCCACAACAGAAACGTATAGCCGATGTCGCCGAGGTGTGCCAGCCACTTCATATGCGACGTAATGGAGTCGAACACATCACCGTGGGTAACGTAGAAAGTCTTTTTGCCAGACTTGAGCAGGTAGTCGCGCTGAATGCGGAAGTTATTGCCGACTTGCAAAGGCAGCACCTGATCCAAAAAATCATCGTGGTTGCCCCGCAGGTAGATCACTTTCGTGTCGTGGTGAACGATTTGCTTTAAAACGACCTTAAAAAAGGCGGTATGCTTTTTTTTCCAGACGCCCTGCTGCCGCAATTGCCAGCCGTCGATGATGTCACCGTTCAGAAGGAGCTTCTGGCAGGAGTGATATTTCAGAAAATCGGTGGCCTCTTTGGCCCGCGAACCGGCCGTTCCCAAATGGAGATCTGACAGCACAATGGTTCTGAACAGCGTTGCCTGTTTCATAACCCAAAGGTGCAGTCTACGTATGACGTAGAGTTTATGCACTGATTATCAAATCAAGATCATACAATCATCAATATTGCCTACTTATTAAGCATGGAGAACCCTATAATGATTTTTGGTGCCGGTAGCCTTGGGCTGACCGCACTGGATATTTTTCAACGCAATGAAGTTGTCGTCTACGGCTTTTTGGATGATGACAAAGCCCTTCACGGCCAGGAATTTGGCGATGTGAGTGTGTTGGGCGATACCGATGATGATGGGTTTCTGAAGATTATCGGTCCGAAAACCGAAGCATTCATCGCCGTCGGCGACGGGCGGGTACGAAAGCAACTGGTGAAATTGCTCAACGAACGCCGCAAAACGCAGCCTGTCAATGCTATTCATGACACAGCGGTAGTCTCGAAATTAGCCACCATCGGTCACGGCAACCTGATTGCTGCGCGTGCCGTCATTAACCCAATGGCCACCGTCGGCCAGCATTGCCTGATCCTGACCGGGGCCATTATCGACACTCGCGTCACCCTCGCCAACTTTGTGCAAATTGGGCCGGGGGCCATCATCAACAGCGGCGTAACGATTGATGAAAATGCCTATATCGGCGCTGGGGCCGTTTTGGTGGCGGGCATCACCGTGGGTAAAGGTGCCCGGATTGGTGCCGGATCGGTCGTCGTGGAGAACGTTGCCGCCAACAGCACGGTGTTTGGCAACCCGGCGAAGGGGTTATAAATAAAGCCCCCCGACCCCCGAAGGGGGAGGGCTGACGCGTCCGTAAAAAAGTCCACCTGTGATAATGCAGGTGG
>JBBRMP010000232.1:0-8604 GCA_038230755.1 Cytophagales bacterium
GACGCGAGCATAAATGCGCTCGCGTCAGCCCCTTCTGCCAACTGCCACTGCCGACTGCCACTCATTTACCGTATTTTTGCGCCCTTAAATCGGCCTCTGCCGCGCTGACTGCATGATTGCGAAGACGTATTCTCCCAACGACATTGAAGCCAAATGGTATCAGTACTGGCTTGATAATAAGCTATTTACCTCCACCCCTGATGAGCGCGAACCCTATACCATCGTGATTCCGCCGCCCAACGTCACGGGTGTGCTGCACATGGGCCACATGCTCAACAGTACCATTCAGGACGTGCTGGTTCGGAAGGCGCGGATGGAAGGCAAAAACGCCTGTTGGGTGCCCGGCACCGACCATGCCAGCATTGCTACCGAAGCCAAAGTAGTGGCCATGTTGAAAGAGCGCGGCATTGCGAAAACCGACCTCAGCCGCGACGAATTTCTGGCCTACGCCTGGGAGTGGAAAGAAAAATACGGCGGCATCATCCTCCAGCAACTTCGCAAAATCGGGGCTTCCTGCGACTGGGACCGTACCCGCTTCACGATGGACCCGGCGCTCTACGAATCCGTAATCGACGTGTTTGTGGACCTCTACAACAAGGGCCAAATTTACCGGGGGGTGCGCATGGTGAACTGGGACCCTCAGGGCAAAACCGCCGTTTCGGACGAAGAGGTAATCACCAAAGAAGTCCAGCAGAAGCTGTATTACTTGAAGTACGAAGTAGTCGGGAGTCAAGAGTCGATAGTTGACAGTCAAGAGCCAATGGACAATAGCGGAGCGACTATCGACTCCCGACTATCGACTCCTGACTCTATTGTTATCGCTACCGTCCGGCCCGAAACGATCATGGCTGACGCGGCTGTGGCCGTGAACCCGAACGATGAGCGATACAATCACCTACACGGCAAGACGGTCCGCATTCCGCTGATCAACAGGGAGATTCCGATTATCCTGGACGAGTACGTGACGATGGATTTTGGTACGGGTGGCCTGAAAGTGACCCCCGCCCACGACCCCAACGACTACGAACTGGGTATCAGGCACAACCTGCCCGTGATTGATCTCCTCAACGACGACGGAACGCTGAACGAAAAGGCCCAAATTCTGGTCGGGATGGACCGATTTGCGGCGCGGAAGGCCATTGTGAAACTGCTGGACGAGAGCGGTAATCTGGTGAAGACCGAGGAATACACCTCGAACGTGGGGTTCTCGGAGCGGACCAACGCCGTGATTGAGCCCAAGCTGTCGTTGCAATGGTTCTTGAAAATGGAAGACCTCGCCAAACCGGCCCTGAAGGCCGTGATGGAGGATGTGGTGCAACTGGTACCGCCCAAATTCAAGAACATGTACCGCTCCTGGATGGAGGCCCCCCGCGACTGGTGCATCAGCCGCCAACTGTGGTGGGGGCAGCAGATCCCGGCGTTTTACATGCAAGACGGCACCATCATCGTAGCCAAAAATAAGCGTGAGGCCCTGCGGAAAGTACAGCACGAAAAGCTGCTTTTCGCCATGACCGAGGCCGATTTGACGCAGGACGAAGACGTACTCGACACCTGGTTTTCGTCGTGGTTGTGGCCTATTTCGGTGTTCGACGGCATCCGCAACCCCGATAATGCCGAGATCAATTATTACTACCCCACCAATGACCTCGTTACGGCCCCCGAAATCCTGTTTTTCTGGGTGGCCCGGATGATTATTGCCGGGTACGAATACCGGGGGCAGGAACCGTTCAGAAACGTGTACCTCACCGGCATCGTGCGCGACAAGCAAGGCCGCAAAATGTCGAAATCGCTGGGCAACTCACCTGACCCGCTCGACCTCATCGACCAATATGGGGCCGACGGTGTCCGCACGGGTATGCTCTTTAGTTCGCCCGCTGGCAACGACCTGCCCTTCGATGAAAAACTCTGCGAACAGGGCCGCAACTTCTGCAACAAAATCTGGAATGCATATCGGTTAGTAAGCGGGTGGACAATCAAGGAGAAAGAGGAAGGCAAAAACGAGAGTGGATCTTCGGAATTGGCTGTCCGTTGGTTCAAGGCCAAACTGAATACGACCCTGCTTGAGATCGAAGACCATTTCAGTAAATTCCGCATTTCTGATGCCCTCCAGAGCACCTACAAGCTAATTTGGGACGATTTCTGCTCGCAATACCTCGAACTCATCAAGCCCGCCTACAACACCGAAACGGGTACGTCGGAGCCGATTGACCGCGAAACGTATGATACCACGATCAATTTCTTCGAGCGGCTGATGGCCCTGGCGCACCCGTTCATGCCGTTTATTACCGAAGAAATCTGGCAGGAGATACGCGAACGCAAGCCCGGCGAAAGCCTCTGCGTGGCTAAATACCCTACCCCAAGGCCTGGTCAGCCGGATGCGGCTGTGCTGGCCGATTTTGAGGTGCTCTTCGAGATCATCAGTAGTATCCGTAACATCCGCAACAGCAAGCAGATAGGACCCAAAGTGGCCTTGCCGCTTTCGATCCGCACATCGTCGCCGGGTCGGTTTGGGGTGCTGGAAGTCATGATCCAGAAAATGGCCAATGTCTCGGAAATTGCCTATGTCTCGGAAAAACCTGACAATGCCACGTCGTTCCTCATCAAAGGCGACGAATTCTACGTTGACCTCGCCGACGAGCTGGACGTGGCCGTTGAAGTTGCCAACGCCGAAAAAGACCTGGACTACCAGACCGGTTTCCGCGATTCGGTCATGAAAAAGCTGAGTAACGAAAAATTTGTCGCCAACGCCAACCCCGATGTCGTGGAGCGCGAACGCCAGAAAGTCGCCGATGCTGATGCCAAAATTGCTGCCTTGCAGGAGACGTTACGGCGGTTGCGGGGAGAGTAGACAGTATAGGTTTCCCAAACCGATACCGTTTGATCTATCGGCACAAAAAAAGGCTCAACCTGCGCAGGTTGAGCCTTTTTGCTAAGGAGCGGGATTGATTAAATCGCCGCTTCCTTTTCTTTACTGCCATACTTCTTGCGGAACTTGTCGATCCGGCCAGCCGTGTCGAGCAGTACGTTTTTGCCCGTGTAGAATGGGTGCGACTGCGAGCTAACTTCCACCTTCACAAGGGGATAAGTCTGGCCTTCGTACTCAATCGTGTCTTTGGTTTGAACCGTTGACCGGGTTACAAATTTGTAGTCGGCCGACAGGTCGTGGAATACCACGTCACGGTACTCCGGGTGAATGCCCTTTTTCATTGTATGTCTCTGATTATCTGCCTGGCTTCGGTTTCCGACCGAAAAGGACTGCAAAAGTACGACCCTTTTTTCTGTCTGCCAAGCCGCATCGGCTCATTGTCAATGATTTAACCGCTACCTAACAAAAGACCCGAAAATCGACCTTTTGGGCTGGTATTTCCGGCTATTAAAGTGCTATTTTGGTATCGTTCTTCGGAACTTTCCTCTAACCTGATTCAACCGGATACAGCAAACGACCTTTCGTTCGTTTGCCCGGCCAGTTTTAGAGAATAGTCTGTTTCTCAGGCCTCTGTTTTCGTAGGCTTTTTTGTAAGTGCTTTGGCATCAGCCAACAACCATCATAGCAACGGATAAATAGACTTTCACTTTTCTAAGGAATCGAATTAAAGGCGAACCTTTCCCCCCCAATTGCGTCTACACTAAGAACATACCACTACCGGGCCTACAAACAGCTAATGCTATAAGCCAATGACTATCAATTGGTTATCTATAGTTAAGCGTTGTCCATAACCAGTTACAGTACCCCATCACATACCGTCATTTATTCAGTCTTAACGCATACGCTAACCCCAATCAAACACCATGTATGTAATTAAACGCGATGGCCGCCGGGAGTCGGTCAAATTCGACAAGATCACCGCCCGTATCGAGAAACTCTGCTACGGCCTCGACCCCGCTTATGTGCAACCCGTCGAGGTAGCCATGAAAGTGGTCAACGGCCTTTACGACGGCGTAAATACCACCGAACTCGATAACCTCGCCGCCGAAACGGCCGCGTCGATGACCACCCGCCACCCCGACTACGCTATTCTGGCCGCGAGGGTGGCTATTTCCAACCTGCACAAAGACACCAACAAGTCGTTTTCGGGCACGATCAAACGCCTTTACCAGTACATCGACCCAAAAACGGGTGAGAACGCGTCGCTCATCTCGAAAGAGGTTTACGAGATCATCCGGGAAAACGCGGCCATCCTCGACTCGACGGTGATTTATGACCGCGACTATGGCTATGACTATTTCGGCTATAAGACGCTGGAGAAATCGTACCTCCTGAAAATGGAAGGTCGCATTGCCGAACGTCCACAGCATATGCTTATGCGCGTGGCGGTGGGCATCCACATGGACGACATCGATGCGGCCATTGAGACCTATAACCTGCTGAGCGAGAAGTGGTTCACACACGCTACGCCCACGCTGTTTAACGCCGGTACGCCCAAGCCGCAGATGAGTTCGTGCTTTTTGCTGATGATGAAAGATGACAGCATCGAGGGTATTTACGACACGCTGAAGCAGACCGCCAAAATCTCGCAGTCGGCGGGGGGGATTGGCCTGAGCATACATAACGTGCGGGCTACGGGTACCTACATCAAAGGCACCAACGGCACCTCAAACGGCATCATCCCGATGTTGCGCGTGTTTAATGATACGGCCCGCTACGTCGATCAGGGTGGTGGCAAGCGCAAAGGCTCGTTTGCGGTGTATCTGGAACCCTGGCACGCCGACATCTTCGACTTTCTGCAAATGAAGAAGAACCACGGCAAAGAAGAAAACCGCGCCCGTGACCTCTTCTACGCACTCTGGACGCCCGATCTGTTTATGAAACGGGTGGAAGAAAACGACGTGTGGTCGCTGTTTTGTCCCCACGAGTGCCCGGGCCTGAGCGACTGCTACGGCGATGAGTTCGAGGCCCTCTACACCCGCTACGAGCGCGAAGGCCGCGCCCGCCGCACAATCAAGGCGCAGGAACTGTGGCTGGAGATTCTGGAAAGTCAGACCGAAACCGGCACGCCTTATATGCTGTATAAGGACGCCGCCAACCGGAAATCGAACCAGAAAAACCTCGGCACGATCAAATCGAGCAACCTTTGCACCGAGATCATGGAGTACACCTCGCCCGACGAAGTGGCGGTGTGTAACCTGGCGAGTCTGGCTCTGCCCAAGTACATCACGCGCGGCACCGACGGCATTATGCGGTTCGACCATCAGAAGCTGAACGAGGTAACGCAGACGGCCACGCGCAACCTGAACAAAATCATCGACCTCAACTATTATCCCGTCGAGGAAGCCCGCCGCAGCAATATGCGTCACCGGCCCATCGGCCTAGGCGTACAGGGGTTGGCCGATTCGTTTATTATGCTCCGGATGCCGTTCGAAAGCGACGAAGCCCGCCGCCTGAACGAAGATATTTTTGAAACGATCTATTTTGGGGCCATGACCGCCTCCCTCGAACTGGCCAAGCTGCATGGTCCCTACGAAACCTGGAAAGGCTCACCAATTTCGGAAGGCCAATTCCAGTTTGATATGTGGGGCGTAACACCCAAGTCGGGCCGGTGGGATTGGGAAGGTCTGCGGAAGGAAGTCATGGAACACGGTGTGCGTAACTCGCTGCTATTAGCCCCTATGCCGACCGCCTCGACGAGCCAGATTCTGGGCAACAACGAGTGCTTCGAGCCGTACACGAGCAACATCTACACCCGCCGTGTGCTGTCGGGCGAGTTTGTGGTGGTGAACAAGCACCTGTTGCGCGACCTGGTGAAGCTGGGCCTCTGGAACGATGCCATGAAGAACAACCTGATCATTGCCAACGGTTCGATTCAGGACATTCCGAACATTCCGCAGAACCTCAAAGACCTCTACAAAACGGTCTGGGAGATCAAGCAGAAACACATCATCGACATGGCCGCCGACCGGGGCGCGTACATCTGTCAGTCGCAGTCGCTAAATATTCACTTGCAGGATTCGAACTTCGGCAAGCTGACGTCGATGCACTTCTATGCCTGGAAGGCTGGTTTGAAGACGGGCATGTATTATCTCCGCACCAAAGCCGCCACCGACGCCGTGAAGTTCACCGTGGTGCAGCCGCAAGCCGAAGCGCAACTCCAACCCGCCCTCGCCGAAACCGCCCCCGTCGAAGTCCCCCTCGACTACGTAGGCTACGCCAAAGAACACGCCGCCCAGGCCCTCGCCGCCGCCCCACAGGTATCGGAGGCCGAACTAGCCTACGCCGCCATGCAATGCTCCCTCGACAACCCCGAAGGTTGCGAAATGTGTGGGTCGTAATTGATTGATATAGAACGAATTAAACCCCCAGCTATGCCAGGTATAGCTGGGAGTTCGCATGTATTAACTCGTACCTATCTGTGGAGAGAAACAAGGAGTATTATGAAAATTAGCTCAGACATATCGAGAATGCTCAGTTAGACGCCGTTGGTAGTTTGCTTCGTGTTGAAATGCTCATTTACGAAAGCTGTAAGACTATTCGTTTAGCTCTTGAACTGAACGAATACGCTAACCCGGCGTTAGGTAGAGTAAAATGGGGTGGTCGGGTTTTGGCGGACAGTCGTTCTCTTAGTTTTGAGAGATATGGTTAGACTCAAATTGAACAGGACTGCAATAGGCTAATCCAGAGTGCTTTCGCACCGGATTGTAATAATTGTCGATGTAGTCGCCGATCTCGGCGCGGGCATCTTCTAAACTCAAAAATACACCCGATTCTAACATTTCAGCTTTAAGCCTTGACCAGAAAGATTCAGCAGTCGCATTATCATAGCACTCGCCAGCCCGGCTCATGCTTTGTAAATACTTACCGGCCAATAACTTACGGAACTCCTTGGATGCATACTGACCCCCACGATCCGACCGGGTCGCCGGAGCGATGTAGAATCAGCCCATCGACGGGCTGACGCCCCAAAAGAGACCGGCGCAAGGCCGTGATCACCAACTCGTCCCGCATATGCTCAGCCAGATGCCAGCCCACCACCCGCCGAGACCACAAATCCAGCCACACGGCCAGATACAGCCATTTACCGTTTGCCAGCGGAATATACGTTATGTCGGATACCCATACCTGATTAGGGCCAGTGGGACGGGGTTTATCCAACAACAGATTCGGCGAGTAGCCCAGTGTATGGCGACTGTCGGTGGTACGAGGGACAAAGCTACGGGGCTGGATTGGCCTTAGTTGATTGTCTGCCAGAACTTTACGAACGAAGTCCCTACTCACAGCGATACCCCGATCGTTCATCTCCCGCACCAACCGACGGGTACCATACCGCCGACGATGCAGGCTGAATATGTCCTTAATCTGCTGGGTATGACTGGCCTGGGCGACCTCAATGGGTTGCGTTTCTGGCGTAACCTTCGTAGGTGGTTTAGGCGGTTTGAGCCACTCGTAGTAGCCACTACGGCTCACTTGAAGGGTTTGGCAGAGTGCCTGAACCGGAAAGGTCTGGCTTTGGTCTTGAATGAAGCGGTACATAGCCTTTAGGTCGGTTGAATGAAGATGGCAATGCTTTTTTTTAGAATGTCGCGCTCCATTTCGGCCCGTTTGAGTTGGGCTTTTAGTCGTTCGTTTTCGGCCAGCAGTTCGCTATTACTGGCTTGCTTTTGTGTTTGTTTTTTGTGGGAGTGTTTCCACGTGTGGAGTAGTTTGTCGCTGATATTGAGACTCTTAGCCACCTGACTGGTGGATTGGCCTTCATCGAGCATACGCAGGGCTTCTGTTTTAAAAGCTTTGTCGAACTTGCGACGGGTGAGCGTTGATTGGTTGGTGTTTGCCATCATGACGGAAGTTAAGCAAGAACACTGTCCGGTTCAGCACGACCATACCAAAAGCCCTTCTGATTGAACTTAAGGGCAAACAACGGATATTAGCAGAAGAAATTGACAATCATGACCTTGACATTGCTCATTGTCGATTCATGATTGAATTACTGAACAGGCCGACTAATGAAGACTGATAATCAACAGGTTATAGATGAGTTAGCTGAGAAGGCAGAGGCCCTCCTTAAGGAAGGTATTGCAGAAACTGATAGATTGTTTATCAAGACTGCCGCTATACGCACTCAGCTCGATCAGTTTAAACGAGATATAAGCGAAGAACTTGCTAAACGTGACCCGTCAGTACGTTCACAATGAGGCTTACCTCGATTGGTTGACGATTAATGTATTCATAATTACGCCGTTATGCGATGCTCCCTCGACAACCCCGAAGGCTGCGAAATGTGCGGCTCGTAATGAGTTGATTGACAATGATTTTAAGCTCCCAATTCTGGTAACAGGGTCGGGAGTTTTGAATAAATGGCTAATCTAAAATTAACTTTACAATAATGATAGAGTTAAGTAAAGAACAAATTATTGAACTCAGTAAGCAGAAAAGTCTCTCTAGGAATTCTGCCATAATATCCGAATGTTTTTATCATAATAAGCAAGAATGTAGGGGACCAATAAAAAAGGCCCACAGTCTACAGAAAAACGGAAAGTTGTCTTTAATTGAAGGAGATGTTAATGGACAAAAATTGATTTACTGTTTAAATGATGTAACTGTTTAGGTAGTCCACTGAACTGATAATCAAGCACTTGCAAAGTTAAAAATCGCAAAAGTATTTAATGTGCTGA
>JBBRMP010000233.1:0-8577 GCA_038230755.1 Cytophagales bacterium
GTTTCTGTATTTAAACAGGGCCAGTCTCTACTAAAACAAAGTTTCGTTACTATGAACGCTTTTCTTGAAATAGTACAATACCTCAAAGCAGTGATCTCAGTCCCAATTCCACCACCTTCTATAAATGTCCGGTAGTATTGTACAATGTATAATGGCTGCTGACGCAAGAGTAAGCTGACGCGAAGTCATTGTACACTATTCATTGTGCATTAATTCAGTAACTGCCGATAGCTCTCGGTATTAGTGGGGTCGAGGAAGGAGAGCAAATCGTAGGCGCGTTTGCGTTCATCGCGGGTGCCCTCGGCCATAATATTGAGTAGTTCTTTCGATTTAGCGTCGAAAAAAGTGTTCAGGATTACGGCACCGGGCTTTTGCAGGGTAATTTGCCGCATGTTGGTGAGCAAATCCATCGTGTATTTCCGGGCCTGAATGGGGTTCTGGGCGAAGGCATCCAGACCCAGCCTATGGTAGGTATAGAACCCCTCGCGGAAGGGAATGATCTGCTGGCTTTGCAGATTTTCGATGAGCCAATACCGGTTCCGTCGGTCGCCCTGCGCGGTCCAGGCCACGTTGCTCGATGCGGGTGGCTGGGCCAAATTCATGACCTGATAGGCCCGCTGCACGTAGGGATTGCCGCCCTGTTTGCCAAAGGAATCATAATCGACCGCCAGGGCAACGTAGGCGTAAAAAGCCAGTGTCTGCGTGAGGTCGTCGGAAAACTGGTTCTCCCGATAAAACACTGGTGAGGTGGGCAACCAGGAGAAATTAAACGCCTTGTCGACGTAGCTCAGCGTAGTAGTCTGGTAGTTACTGCCATAAACGGGCCGCGTCACGATCAACTGCGCCGTGCCTTCAAAAACGCCCTGCGTAACGGACTTCAACAGGTTGATGCTGAGCGTACAGTTGATTTTCTCGGCGGGAGCAAACTGATCGTTCGTCCAGCGGCGGGTATTCATAAACTCCGTAATCAGGCCTTTCAACTGGCTGAAGTACGAAAAATCGGTCTTCTGCTGCGCAAAAAGCTGGTCAGTGTTCAGGTTTACAGTGCAGTTCAGTTCCTGCGCCGGGGCCGCTAGAGCCAGGCCGAGGAAAAGTAGTGTACTGAGGAAGCGTATCATGAGTTCAATGTTCAGTGTCTAACGCCACTTTTCCGCCACCAGTGCCAACAAATCAGCGGCCACTTCGGCTTTGGTTTTCAGGTCGAAAACCTGCGTGGTTCCAGCCCTGTTTATAACGGTTATCTTGTTGGTATCGTGTCCGAAACCGGCCCCGGCGTCGCGGAGGGAGTTCAGCACGATCCAGTCCAGATTCTTGCGTTCCAGCTTGTCAAGGGCATTTTGCTGTTCATTGTCGGTCTCCAGCGCAAACCCCATCAACAATTGATCCGGCCTTTTTTGCGCACCCAGCGTAGCGGCAATATCGACGGTTTTGCCCAGTTCGATGGTGAACTGCGCTTCTTTTTTCTTGATCTTTCTGTCGGCGGGGTGCAGGGGCGTGTAATCGGCCACGGCGGCATTGAGAATCAGCAGGTCAGCCGTAGGAAAGGCACCTGCGGCGGCTTCATACATCTGCTGCGCCGACCGCACGTCGATACGCCGAATACTGACGTCAGGCGTGGGCAGGTGCGTGGGGCCGCAGATGAGCGTAACGTCGGCACCGGCCTGCGCGAAGGCATTGGCAATGGCGAGGCCCATTTTGCCCGTCGAGTGATTGCTGATATACCGTACCGGGTCAATGGGCTCCTGTGTGGGGCCAGCCGTGATGAGTACCCGTTTGCCCGCGACGATCGGATCTTGGGCAAAGTGCCGCACCAGCCTTTGTACGATGGTTTCGGGTTCAGCCAGCCGTCCCTCGCCTACCAGCCCGCTGGCTAATTCGCCAAATTCAGCGTCAATAATCTGATTACCAAACGATTGCAGTCGGTGCAGGTTATCCCGGTTAGCGGGGTGCCGGTACATATCGAGGTCCATAGCGGGCGCAAAAAACACCGGGCACTTCGCCGACAGGTACACCGCCGACAGTAGATCGTCGCAGAGGGCCGTGGCGCAACGGGCCAGCGTGCGGGCGGTGGCGGGGGCAATCACGAGGGCGTCGGCCCAGAGGCCAAGCTCCACATGATTGGTCCACTCGCCGGTGTTGGAATTGCCCACAAACTGCGACAGGGCCGGACGTTTCGAGAGGGTAGCCAGGGTCAGGGGCGTAATGAACGCCTTGGCCCCCTCGGTCATAACAACCTGTACCTCAGCCCCGGCCTTCACCAGCAACCGCACGAGCAATGCGGCTTTGTAGGCCGCAATGCTGCCCGATACGCCGACCAGAATTCGTTTTCCGTGTAGTGTAGTCATTGGTCACTAACAAAAACATCTCACGCCCTATTGTTAAAACAGGACGTGAGATGCGTTGAGGTCAATCAGAAAGGGATGACTATTTCTCGGCTTCACCCTCTTCAGGGTAGCGGAAATAGACTTTTCCGGCCAGAAACTCGTCGGTTGCGAGTGTAGTTGGCTTGGGCATCCGCTCGTAGAATTTCGAAATTTCGATCTGTTCACGGTTCTCGAATACTTCTTCGAGGTTATCAACTGCTGATACAAACTCCGAGAGTTTGTTGCTGAGTTCTTCTTTGTTTTTGACGGCAATCTGGCGGGCGCGTTTCGAAATGATCGAAACTGACTCATACATATTGCCCGTGAAGGCCGCGATTTTGTCCGTGTCGCGCGTGATAATCGATGGATTGGAAGCCATAAGTTTTGGTTTATTTTTCAATTAGCCGACGTGACCTTCGCGGGGGCGTTGGGCGTAGGCTGCTGTTGTTTTTTAAGGTCGTCGCGGGCCTTTTCTTCTTTAGCAATACGGTCGAGCTGCTTAACGCTTCCCTCCTGCATTTTTTCGGCCTGCTTCAGAAATTTGCTGGTCGGGTATTTCTCAACAAAGGCTTTGTAGAAAGCCACGGCATCCTGAAAACGTTCCTTCTGCTTCGTATCCAGCGAATTTAAGGCCAGGTTGTATTCCGCATCTACTTTCAGGTACGACAGTTCTTCGTTGTATTCCGAATCGGGAAATTCACGCTGAAAATTGTTAATCGCCACCACCGACGATTTATAGTTGGCAATGCTGAACCCACTGACCTTGTAATACTGCTTGGCGCGTTCGTAGGCCTTGCGCTCCAACCGCTTGCGGAGGGTCGCAATCATGGTAGTACATTCCTCAACGTGCTCGTTATCAGGGTTTGAGTTCACAAAATCCTGCATGGCGGCCATCGCGCCAATCGTACCCGACTGGTCGAGGTTGAAACTAGGTGTGCTTTTGAACAGCGACAGCGCGTACATATACATCGCTTCGGGGGCCGATTCAGAGCGGGCAAAGGTTTCGTAGAACCGCTTAAACGACGCGGCACTGGTCTCATACAGCTTCTGATTGTACTGGGTATGGGCAAAATAGAGTTGTGACAACTCCTGCTCCGAACCACCCTTCAGACGGGGAATAACCTCTTCAAAAAGCACCCCTGCCCGGTACCAGTCACTTTTTTTGTAGTACTTCAACGCTGCCTGATACTTAAAATCAGCCGAGGTGTTTTTCATCACCTTATTAAAGTCGGTACACGCACTAAGCCCCAGCACCAACAGGCCAACCAACACAACAACTCTCTGGAGGTTTCGCATAAGCTGCAAAGATACAAATTTTCGGACGTTCATACCCGTAAAACGCTGATATGAGCGGTCTCGTACCCAGCTTTAACAGAGATTAACAAAGCACGGAAAGAGTTGGAATAGTAGGGTTAACCACAAAGATGGTCCGCTCTAACCATGACTGTACAGACAAAATAACGACTTCACACACCCTATATGCCGTATCTTACAGCCTCCATACCTACCCAGCCCTCGGTTGGGCATCTGCCACCGTCCCTACTTTGTACTTATTAAAGGCTACTTCATGCCTTACCTGGACCCGTATACCCCCACGCTGACGGCCCGCACCGCCGCGCACCTGCTACGGCGCGCCACGTTCGGCCCCACACCGGACGAAATTAATGCCTTTGCCGGACGTACCGCCGCCGAGGCTGTACAGACGCTGCTCACCAACGTTAATTACACCCCACCACAACCCATCGACCTCGACGATGCACAGGCCACGGCGGGCAAGCCATTTCTGCAAAACGCCACTACTCCCGTTGGTGAATACCTGCCGTTTGTGGGGCTCAGGAACGGCGACTACAGCAATTACATCCTGTACTGGTGGCAGAACCTGATGATTCAGCCGGGGCCAGCAAACCTGCTCGACAAGTTGACTCTTTTCTGGCAAAATCACTTCGTAGCCACCCGCTCCGCCGCCAATGATTACCGCTTTGTCTGGAGCTACCTCCAGTTGTTACGCACCAACGCCCTAGGCAATTTTCGGACGCTGGTAACGAACGTGACCAAAGAACCAGCTATGCTCCGGTTCCTCAACGGCGACATGAACGAGGTGGGCAAAGCCAATGAAAACTATGGCCGCGAGTTGCAGGAACTCTTTACCATAGGCACCGTCGACGCGGCGGGCAACGCCAACTACACCGAAGACGATGTTAGAAACGCCGCCCGGGTACTGACCGGCTGGAAGTACAGCAACTATTATAAAGAAGCATCGACCACGTTTGCCACCACCTTTACCTCCAGCAAGCACGACAGCACCAGCAAGACGTTTTCAGGAAAATACGACAACACCGTCATCACGGGCCGGACGGGAGCCACGGCAGGCGATCTGGAACTAACCGACCTGGTCACGATGCTCCTGAACCACCCGCAGTGTTCGCGGTTTATTTGCCGGAAACTCTACCGCTGGTACGTGAACGACACCATCACGACCGCCATCGAAGCCAACGTGATTGTGCCGTTGGCCCAGATTTTTGTGAGCAGCAACTACCAGATTCAGCCCGTAATTGTGAAGTTACTGACGAGCCAGATTTTCTACGACGATGCCAACATCGGCGCCATGATCAAGTCGCCGACGGAGTTTGTGGTGGGCACGGTGCGGTTTTTTCAGTTGCCCATTGCCCCGCTAACGGTGCCGGTGACGGCGTTTCGGAAAACGATGGAATACCTCTACGCCCGAATGCGCGACCTGCAACTCGATCTGCTAGAGGAGCCGAGCGTATTTGGCTACGATGCTTACTACCAGACGGGTTACTCCAAACTCTGGAGCAATACCAACACGATGGCCGTGCGGAGCGACGTCAGCGACCGCCTCACCAACGGGCAGCAGATGTACCTGACCACGTACCTCGACATTGCCCCGCTGACCCGTGCCGTGGCGTTGCAACCCAACTTCGGCGATATTTCTATCAGCAGCTCCATCCCGCCCGGCACCGCGCCCATTACCTGCGTGCAGGTACTCGACAGCCTGCTGACCAACCTGCTGGCCACCGATCTGGTGCAGGTACAGAAAGATTTTTTGATCGACACGATTATGATGCAGGCCATTCCGCGCACCACCTGGGAGTTTGAGTGGAACACCTACCGCCGTACCGTTACCTACCCCGGCAGCTACACGGCATCGGCCATTACCAACGCGAAAACGGCGGTCAACAATCGCCTCAAAAACCTGCTCAAATTCCTCCTCCGCCTAGCGGAGTATCACGTTTTTTAATGAAAGGGCTCCCCTCCCCTTACCATATGAACCGCCGTAATTTCCTCTCCACTGCTTCTTCGCTGGCGCTACCCATTGCCCTGAACGGCTATGGCATGAACGCGCTGGCTGGCCACTCAACGCTGGTGCAGTCGCTGCTGATGAGTAACGCGGCCGCTACCGACCGGATTCTGGTGATTGTTAACATCAGCGGCGGCAACGACGGGCTGAATATGGTCATTCCCGTAGACCAGTATTCGGCGTATAACGGACTGCGGAGCAACATTGCTGTTCCCCAAAATAAGGTACTGACCCTGACCGGCAACGATGCCACCGGCCTGCACCCATCCATGGCAGGCCTGCAAAGTTTGTATAACGACGGCAAGCTGACTATTGTCCATTCCGTTAGCTACCCCAACCCCGATCAGTCGCACCAACGGTCGTCGGATATCTGGATGACGGGCGTTTCGTCGAACCAGTACGCCGATACGGGCTGGGCCGGCCGCTACCTCGACGACCGCTATCCAGGCTACCCGGAGGCGTATCCGTCGGCGAGCATGAAAGACCCGCTGGCGTTGCAAATCGGCTACCTCACCTCGACCACGTTGCTTGGCCTAAGCCAGTCGATGGGCATTGCCATCAACGATCCGAACAGCTTCTATACCCTCGTGGGCACCGGCTCGGCAACACCGCCCGACTACCTGCCCTGCTGCGATGCGGGCGATAAAATTGCCCATATTCGACAGCAGCAGGCCCTTTCGGTCGGATATGCCGCCCGAATTAAGGCCGCTTTCGATGCAGGCACCACGCGGGCAACCTACCCCACCGCCGGGCAAAACTCGCTGGCCGACCAGCTTAAAATTGTGGCCCGGCTCATTCATGGGGGGCTGCAATCGAAGATTTATTTCGTATCCCTCGGTGGGTTCGACACCCATTCGGCACAGGTCGATACGACCGATAATTCACTGGGTGCCCACGCCACGCTGCTGGGAAAACTGTCGGGCGGGATCAAAGTATTTCAAGACGATCTAGCCCTGCAAGGCACCGCCGACAAGGTGGTGGGTATGACGTTTTCGGAGTTTGGGCGGCGGGCCACGTCCAATGTCTCGAAGGGCACCGACCACGGTATTGCGGCTCCCATGTTCGTGTTCGGGCAGGCCATGCAACACCCCACCATCGGCGTTAACCCCGACCTGAGCAACCTGACCGTGAACAGCGACGGCACCAAGAATATTCCGATGCAGATCGACTTCCGCCGCGTCTACACCGATTTGCTCAACGACTGGTTTGGCGTAGGCATTCCGAAAACCAACACATTGCTGTTCAAAACCTCGCCCATGACACTTGACTTTCCCACGGTGTCGCTGTTTTCTGGGGTGGTCGAGACGGTCAAAACCGGCAACTGGGCTGACCGCACGGTGTGGTCGGTGGGGCGCAAACCGCTACCAACGGAGTTTGTGCGCGTAAATGCAGGGCACACCCTCACGGTAGACGCTCCCCTTGTGGTGCGCAACATCACGCTACGCGGCACCATCCGCTACACTGGTCCATTCACGGTCCGGGTAACGGGGTAAGATTCTGTCTTTTTCTATATTTGCGTTGAAATATACCGCCTCCCGTGCAACGCAAAATTATCCATATCGACATGGACGCGTTTTATGCCTCCGTTGAGCAGCGCGACGACCCCACTTTGCGCGGAAAACCCGTGGCCGTGGGTGGTTCGCGGGAACGGGGCGTGGTGGCGGCGGCGAGCTACGAGGCCCGCGTATTTGGCGTCCGGTCGGCGATGGCGTCGAGTGTGGCGCGGCGAAAATGCCCCGGCCTGATTTTCGTCAAACCGCGTTTTGACGTTTACAAGGCTATTTCGGGTCAGATTCGAACCATCATGGCCGAGTACACTCCACTGATTGAACCGCTGTCGCTGGATGAAGCGTATCTCGACGTGACCGAGAATCTGAAGGTCATTGCCTCGGCAACGCAGATTGCGAAGGAGCTAAAAGACAAGATCAAAGCCGAAACGGGGTTGACGGCTTCGGCGGGGGTGTCGTATAACAAGTTTCTGGCCAAACTCGCCTCCGACTATGACAAACCCGACGGGCTGTATGTGATTAAACCCCAACATGGGCTGGCGTTTGTGGAGCCGCTGACGGTGGGGCAATTTCACGGGATTGGCAAAGTGACAGCGGCGAAAATGAACGAACTGGGCCTGTTTACGGGCATGGATTTACGGCAGCAAACGGAGGCGTTTCTGGTGAAGCATTTCGGCAAGGCGGGCCGGTTTTATCACGCCATTGCCAACGCCGTTGACGACCGCCCCGTGCAGCCCGACCGCATCCGCAAATCGACCGGCTCCGAAACCACCTTCGCCACCGACCTCACCGAATGGCCCGACCTCATCGACGGGCTTGCCGGTCCCATCGACGACCTTTGGCACGACTGCGAACGCATCCGCTGCACAGGCCGTACCCTGACACTTAAGGTAAAATACGCTGACTTTCAATTGATTACCCGCAGCCGTAGCTTCGGCTCACCCATCAGCAACCACGCCCAACTCACGCAACTAACCCACGACATTTTGCAAACGCTGATGCCCCTGCCCAAAGGCGTCCGCCTCCTCGGCGTCTCCCTTTCCAAGCTCGCCTCCCTCGACCCGCAGCCGGTGAGGGTGGAAGTTGGGCAACAGTTGAGGTTGGGGTTTTAAGGGGGTTTACTCTTGGGATTGGCTGGGATTAGCATAGATGCACTCAACTTACTTGCTTTGTGTTCAACGTTTGTGCTTACTCCTCTCTCAAAATAATGAAAACTGCTCGATATCTAAAAGCAGTATACCTAAGTTGGTAACTGTTTAGGTAGTCCACTGAACTGATAATCAAGCACTTGCAAAGTTAAAAATCGCAAAAGTATTTAATGTCTAAAAGTCAAGTAGTTGATTATCAGCACATTAAGATTTTTGCTTAGTTTAACTCATAAATTAGA
>JBBRMP010000234.1:0-8557 GCA_038230755.1 Cytophagales bacterium
AATAATCTAATTAGAAGTATCCGACGAACTGCATTTGGCATGAGCAATTTTGACCACTTACGGCTACGTGTACTCGCCATCTCTACATGACCCGCTAAGTAAACAAAATCAGTGCCCCACAAAATTTGTCAGACAACCAAAATATCTTATCTACACCATTCTGGCTTCGGCCATTTTGTATCAGTACAATATCACCTGGGAGGGGTTGCCGCGCACGTTCCGGCTGGTGGTGATCGACGAGGCGTTTGGGCGGGGGGCGAAAGAAAGCACGCGCTACGGACTGGAACTGTTTGGCAAGATGAACCTCCAACTGCTGATTGTGACGCCGGGCGAAAAAATCGGGACCATCAAACGCTACGTGCAGCACGTCCATTACGTGTCGAAAGCCGCCGACGAAACCTCGAAAGTGCGGAACCTGACCATTGGGGCCTATCAGGAAATGAAGCTGGCCCACAAAGTTGCCGTAGCCGATTAGTAACCCGGAGCAGGTGCGCGAAAAAGCCGAACGCTGGTGGCCCAACCTGCTCCGGGCCTGGCTCGACGGTATCACCGATAGCTTTTTTCCGAAAGCCATTCCGCAAATTGGCCGTGTGAAAGCGGGTGAGAAACTGGCCCAATTTACGGAAATTCGGCAGGAACAGGACGCACTGCATGGGCAATCGAAGGTGGTGCTGAGCTACGGCTACGCCCTTGTCTGGACCACCGAAGGCAACCGGCATGTCGGCCAAAACGACTATATCGCCGACATTGGCATCGACACCCTGGCCGATTTTTTGCGCCTTGTGGGGCAAGAAACGAACTATTACCTCTTCATCGCTGCCGCCCTCCACACCCGGCAACGCGTACCCGAACTAGAACCCTGGCTCCGCGCCAACCCCCTCCGGCTGCTCCAAAACGCGCCCGAATGGCCCAACTGGCTCACTATCTGCCGGTTTTTTCTGGATTAGTACGAACCCGACCGTTACTACGTCCGCCAATTGCCGTTGCCGGTCGACACCATGTTTCTGGAATGGAATATAATCCTGTTAATCAGCCTGATAGCAGCCATTCGGTCTAATTTGCTGGGGCATGACCAGACCGAATGGCGACGCAAACTGGGCCTGCGCGTGTCCGAACCCATGATTCGCGTGCGGGCGTTGGACCCGGTGTTTTGGTTAGCGGGGCAGCACGACGATTTTGGCCTGCCGCTGTCGGCGTTTGCACGACACGCTCAACTGGCGGCGTGCGTGGTCATCTGCGAAAACCTGCTCAACTTTCTGACATTTCCGGCCCTACCAAACGCCATTGCCATCTGGTCGGGGGCGGATTTAGCATCGAATGCCTGAAGGAAGTTGACTCGCTAAAGCAAAAGCCCGTTTTGTAATGGGGCGATTTGGACCCCCACGGTTTCCAGATACTGGACATGTGCCGGAAACAGTTCGGCAACACGCAGTCGCTACTCATGGATCAGGCCACGTTCGATGCCCACATACACCTGCTTACGCTGGGCAAACGGACAGAGGCTATACTGCCCAATCTGCCTCCCGCCGAAAACGCCCTATTCACGTTGCTGGAAAAAAACGGCTGGCGCATCGAGCAGGAACGGCTGGACGAGGCGTGGGTAAACTGCCCTGATTCAGTACCGCGACGAAGGGCCGGTCTGAATAAGAGCTACAGCAGGGTACACTTGCCCGATTCCACGTCGGCTTCCACTTTTATGTTACGCTCGCGTCGCAGCCAGATCGGCTGGTTTTTTTCGCGTATCGAGGCCGTAATTCTTTAAAATGCTCCGGGCGAGGGCCGTCTTGTGAACTTCGTCGGCACCGTCATAAATCCGGGCACCGCGTTCGTGGCGGTAGTACCAGGCCAGCAGCACATCGTCGGTGATGCCCATCGCGCCGAAGGTCTGGATGGCCCGATCCACCACACGCAACACCATATTAGCGACGAAGAACTTGATGGTTGAAATCTCGTTACGGACGGCAGCGGCTCCCTGCTCGTCGATGTTGTGGGCCGTGCGGAGGACCATCAGGCGCGAGGCATCAATTTCGGCCCGGCTTTCGGCGATGAAGCCCTGAATAAACTGCTTTTCACCCAGCATCATCCCCGGCTCAATCTCACGCGTGGCCGCCCGGTGGCACATAAGGTCGAACGACCGTTCGGCAATACCGATCCAACGCATGCAGTGGTGGATTCGGCCTGGACCGAGGCGTTCCTGTGCCAGCATAAAACCCATGCCCTCGCCGCCAATAAGGTTGCTGTAGGGCACCCGGCAATCGGTATAGCGCACCTCGGCGTGGCTACCCCAATGGTCCGACGGGTCGCCCATGATGCTGATGTTGCGCACCAGTTCAAAGCCCGGCGTGCTGGTGGGTACCACAATCATGCTGGCCCGTTTGTGGGGCGCGGCATCGGGGTTGGTCACGGCCATCACCACGGCAAATGCGGCCCCGTCGGCAGAGGAGGTAAACCATTTGTGGCCGTTAATCACCCACTCATCCCCCTCACGCACGGCTATTGTGCCCATCTGCGTGGGATTCGACCCGGCAAATTCGGGTTCGGTCATCGAGAAACACGACCGGATGTGGCCTTCCTTAAGCGGCTCCAGGTATTGCCGTTTAATGTCGTCCGACGCGTACTTGTGCATTAGCTCCATGTTGCCAATGTCGGGGGCCTGGCAATTGAAGGTGTAGTGCCCAAACGGACTGGTCGCCAGCACCTCGCTCACCTGCCCAAACTCACACAGCGTCAGGCCCAGCCCGCCTTCGTCAATACTGTGTTGCAATCCCCAAAGACCCGCCTGACGCACCAGTTCGCGTTTTTGGTCCAGAATAGCGGCCACCTTCGAGAAATTACCCGTCAGGTATTCGCCCGTTTCGAGGGGCACCAAATGGGTATAAATAAACTCGCGGATGCGGGGAACAAGCTCGCGGGTATGATCAGTAGCAAAGATGGCTTCCATGCAAAAGCGCTGGTTTGTGTTGAAATTGTACTATCAAATTTACGGAAAAGAAGCGAGCCGTAATTTCTAGAATATGCGAATTAAATTCCAAAATATGGAATTTAATTCGCATACTTGCCGTATGGTTATTATTGCAAGGAGCGCATTGACACAATTTGCGAAGGAACATCCTGACACACTTGTTGCTCTCATGGAATGGTATGATACGGTGTCGGCAGCCGACTGGAATTCGGTCAATAGCGTGAGAGCTTTGTATAACTCGGTTGATTATGTTGGAAATGAGCGCTTTGTGTTCAACATCAAGGGAAATCGGTATCGCCTAATTGTTGCCATCGTGTTCAGCATCCGAACTGTGTACATAAAATTCATAGGCACCCATGCCGCTTACGACAAAGTAGACGCTAAGACCATAAACTTTCAGCCATGACGATCTCAACGGAAACAGAGTACAAAAAAGCATTTGCTCAATTTGATGAGTTGATTGCCCAGATGGGCGACGATAATGCCCTGCAAAATCAAGCACGGTCATTGGCTGAGGCGATTCAGGGGTATGAGCAGGCACACATACCTTTTCCGAAACCAACTACATTGGTAGGCATGATTGAGTTGAAAATGTATGAGCGTCGGCTAAAGCAGAAAGACTTGGCTCAGATGCTCAACGTAGAAACGTCTCGCATCTCAGAATTGCTCAGCGGTAAGCGCAAACTGACTCTTGATTTAGCCAAGCAAATCCACGAAAAACTGGGTATTGATGGTAATTTTATTTTAGAATCAGCCTAACCCCGCCTCACCACCACCCGCACCTTGCTGACCCGGCCTTTGTCGTCGGCGCAGGAGACGGTGAGAACGCCGGGCGTGGGGCGGAAGAAGAGCGTTTCGGTAGGTTTAGCGGCACGGAACAGCTTGCTATTCAGGTACCAGTACACGAGTTGCACGTCGTTGGCGGTTTGGCATGACAGGGCCAGATCGGCGGGGCTTTTGGGGTCGATGAAATAGCCGCTGCCTGCGTTGAGGCTCGTGATGATAGGAGCCACGCCGTTGCCAAACACCCGCGAACAGGCCGGATTATGGGGCGGAATAGCCCCGTAGGGCCGGTGACTCGCCGCATACCAGGCCAACACGTCCGGGTCCAGATTAGGGTACTGCCGCGCTGCTGGACGGGTCAACGAATCGGCACCGTCAGGTTTGCAATGGGCACAGTATGAGATTGTTGTGTCGAAATTTGTCCACACCTGCGTCTGATGCTGACATCGATTGGCCCGCGACACACCCATGATGTAATAGTCCGTTGCCCGCCCAACGCAGGTGTGTTCGGGCACGTCGCCGCTTTCGGGACATATTTGCCGGAGGCCCAACTTGCCACCCACCGGGGGGCGAAACCAGGCCGTCGGTGCGTTGTAATCAATGGCGTTGAAAATCTGGAACAGCAGAGGCGTGGCGGTGTTGGCTCCGCTCAAATTCGGCACCCCAATACCCGAAAAGTTGCCCACCCACACGCCCACCGTGTAGTGCCGGTTATACCCCACGCTCCACGCATCGCGCCGCCCGTATGACGTACCCGTTTTCCAGGCAATCCGCGGCAGGTGGTAGCTATTATCAAAATTATTGGGCAAATCGGGCCGGGTAATTTGGGTTAAGGTATTTGTTACGAGGAAGGCAGCTTCGGGAGAAAACAGCCCCCTGCCCCCCGAAGGGGGAGCCTCTGACGCACGAATGTTGCTGGCGCGTAAGCCTACATGTGCGCCAGAGGCTCCCCCTTCGGGGCGGTCCGACGGGTCGGCTGCGAAGGCCATCATGTACGCGCGCGTCAACTCTTCCAGCGTCACACCGCACCCCCCCAAAATCATGGATAGCCCTAAATCGTTGGCCTGTTTTTGCACTGTTTTGAAACCCGCCTCACGCAGTTTGGCCACAAAAACCGGCGTCGACACGTCGCGGAGGAGCTTTACGGCGGGAATATTCAGTGAATTGGCGAGGGCAAATTCCGCTGTAACGGGGCCGTTGAACTGCCGGTCGTAATTGTCAGGCTCGTAACCACCAAAGTTGGTGGGCACGTCGTTGATTTTGGCTTTGGGCGTAATCAGCCCCTGATCGAACGCCAGCGCGTAGAGTAGCGGCTTCAGCGCCGACCCCGGCGACCGTACCGCCCGCACCCCGTCTACCTGCCCGCCGTCTGATGCATCACCGAACGCCGCCGAGCCGACGTAGGCTTCTACGCCCCCCGTTTGGTTGTTGATCACCAGCACCGCCGCGTTGTGAATATTTTGTGCCCGAATCCGGTCAACGTATTGACGCACAAGTCGTTCTGCTGCCGCCTGAACACCTGGCTTTAGGGTGCTGACAATAATCGGCTCGTTCGGATATTCGTGTTGCAGCCGCAAACTCAGGTGCGGAGCTAGCTCCGGCGCGGCTCGTCGACGAGCGTTGAGTGGTTCCAACAGAGCGTTATCAATAGCCTGTTTAGGGAACGTACCTGATGCCAAAAACCGCTGAAGCCAGACATTGCGGGCAGTGACTACAGCGGCGTTGTTTTCGCCCAAACGCAGACTCGACGGGCGGTTGGGGATGATGGCCAGCGTGGCGATTTCGGCCAGACTGAGCAATTGCGGTGGTTTTCCGAAAAACAGCAGCGACGCCGATTTGATGCCTTCGATGTTGCCGCCATAAGGAACCAGGTTGAGGTACAGTTGTAGGATTTCGTCTTTGCTCAGCCGCCATTCCAATTGAAACGCCCGCAACACCTCGATCACTTTGCTCCCATATGTACGCGGGCGCGGCTCCAGCAGCCGCACCACCTGCATCGTAATTGTTGATGCTCCCGACGTGCGCTTTCCCGACAATAGATTACGCCCCAGCGCCCGCGCCATCGCCACGGGGTTGATGCCGGGGTGCCACCGAAACCAGCGGTCTTCTTTGTGCAGAATCGTTTGCCGGAGCGTGGGCGTAATCTCGTCGAGGGTGGCGTACATCCGCCACTTGTCGTCGCGGCTCAGAAAGGCGTGGAGGGTGGTACTATCAGCGGCGGTGACGATGGTGGAATAGGGTACGTTCAGCGGCGGCGGAAACAGCATGTTTGATAAAAACAGGCTCAGCAACCCCGCCAGCGCTATTTTTGGCCAGCGGCGAGCGCGGATGTACGCGAGCATAGGGCGGTGGCTGAAGCTGGATGTCAAGTACAGAGGAAATTGAAATTACACCAGCAAATCCATAACGGGTTTCCCTAACCCGTCGGGAGTAGAGTAGAACGGGCGTTTTTCAACGTCGTAATGGGTGTCTGTCGGCAGGCCGAGCGCGTGGTAAATGGTCTGGTGGATGCCCTCGATATGCACCGGATTTTCGATGGTTTTGCAGGGACGTTCGTCGGCAGTTTTGCCGTACACGAATCCTTTTTTCAGGCCCCCACCGAACATCAGGATCGAACAGCCGTCCGTAAAGTGGCGGTGCATCCCGTAAAATTTCAGATCTGACAACATATCGGGCTGATTCACCTGCTCCAGCACTTTGGCATCCGGGCGGCCTTCTACCATCATGTCGCGGCTGAATTCGCTGGCTAAAATTACCAGCGTCCGGTCGAGGTGGCCGGTTTTGTCGAGGTCTTTGATGAGCTGCGCCACGGGACCATCAATCTGCTTTTTCATCAATTCCAGCCTCGTATGGCCGTTTTCGTGCGTGTCCCAGCCCTTAAACGGCTCATATTCAGTGGTCACGCTGATGAACCGGGCACCCTGTTCGGTGAGGCGACGGGCCAGCAAACAGCCCAGGCCAAACTTGCCGGTATTGTAGGTGTCGTAACTGGCTTTTGGCTCGTTGCTGAGGTCGAACGCTTTCGCTTCGGGCGAATTGAGCAGCCGGTACGCCTGCTCCATCGACCGTTTCAGCGATTCTTTCTGGTAGTCGCTGCCGTATTCGCCAACGGGGCCATTGCTGATGAGGTCGTTATAAAGCTGGTTGCGCCGCTCGAACCGTTTGGTGTCCATGCCCACCGGTGGGCGCACACTGTCGAGGCCCTGACTGGGGTCAGGAATAAAAAACGGACCAAACTCATGCCCCAGAAAACCAGCGGTATGAAACGCTTTCAACTCTTCCCCTTCGCCCAGCGTAAACCGCTGTCCAATATCCACAAAAGCGGGAATGACCGGATTTTTCGGGCCTAATTCCTTCGCAATCCAGGAGCCGAGGTGCGGGGCGGCCACGGTTTGGGGCGGTTCGTAGCAGGTGTGCCAGTGGTATTGGTGCCGCGAATGCAGAATATGCCCCATATCGGCGGCCACGTATGACCGGATCAGCGTACCCTTGTCCATCACGCTGCCGATGGATTGCAGGCCGTCGGAAAAATGGATACCGTCGAGCGCGGTAGGTGCTGATTTAAAGGTGCTTAACACCCGATTACCTGCCATGCCCGTCTCGAAGGGCGTGTATTTTTTGGGGTCGAAGGTCTCGGTATGGGCCATACCCCCGGCCATCCACAGCAGAATCACGGTGTCGGCGGTGCCGTTGGTTTGGCCCGGTTTTGCCCCCCGGCCACAGCCCGACAACAGGCTCGACATGGGCGCACTCGCCGCCAGGGCTGCCAGCGTGGCTGCGCTTGTTTTTTGCAAAAAATCCCGTCTGTTCCAGTTGGCTTTCATTGTATTGATGTCGTTGTCAAGGGGAGGAAAGATGTGGTTTGAGCTAGCGTATTGCTGTCGCGAGGCCCCGCAGCGGCGGACCGTTTCGACTCCGCTCAGGGTGACAACGACGTTGAATCAACTCAAGAGACTGAATCAAGTTGCTTGTCACCCTGAGCGGAGTCGAAACGGTTGGGGACGCCTAGTCCGCCGCTGCGGGGCCTCGCGACAGCAATACACTAGCTTAAACCGCCTCTTTTACTTTCAATAAATCAGTTGAAATTCAGGGTGTAAACTCATGGCCCAAATCAAGTCCTGGACGCCTTCTGTACCTGATGTGCCGATTATTTTCTGCGCAATGGCTAATTCTTTAGGAGTTGGTTGACGACCTAACGACTTAAGGTACAGCCTTTTTACCAATACATCAGAAGCCGGGTACGTGGTTTTCCATTGCTGCGCCGCCCGGTTGAGCGCCTTGTTGAACTGCACACCGTTGGTTAGTTCCAGCGCCTGCAACAGATTGGCCTGCGACGAGCGGCTGGTACTGACCGTTTCGCGGTTGGGCCGCCCTAGTGCCGTCAGGAACGGGTCATTTTTGACGAAAACCGCCCGCGCAAACGGCATCTCCTGCCTGATTTGTTTGGGGAAAAGCGTCGTCACCACCGCCGAATCGGTATAAATCGGGCTGAAGACCGCGCTCACCGCGTCGGCAAACTGCTCGGCGGTGAGGCGGCGGCGTACCATGCCCTGAAAGACGAAATTGGGTGCCATAATCAGGTCCGCATCTTTGAGGCCCACCGAGGGTAACTGGTACGTTTTCGAGGTGAGAATTGTCGCCATCAATGCCTTGATATCGTAATGATTCGCCACGAAATCGGTCGCCAGCCAGTCCAGCAGGTCCTGACTCCAGGGTTCATTGTCCATCACGTCGACGGGTTCCACCAGGCCCCGGCCCATCACCTGCGCCCACACCCGGTTCACCACCGTGCGGTAGAGCCGCCCATTTTTG
>JBBRMP010000235.1:0-8508 GCA_038230755.1 Cytophagales bacterium
CGTTTGCCGATTTTTCGGAGGCGTTTGCCTTCATGACCCGCGTGGCCCTGCTGGCCGAAAAGATGGATCACCACCCGTTCTGGACTAACGTCTACAACAAAGTTACCATCGAACTCAACACCCACGACGCGGGCGACATTGTGACGGCTAAAGACCGGAAACTGGCGGAGGCGATTGACAAATTAGTCGTAAGTCATAAGTCGTAAGTCTACTGACGCAAGTGTACTCCAGCGTCAGTAGACTTACGACTTATGACTTACGACTTACGACTTTTTGATGAAACTCTACCTCGTCCCTACACCCATCGGCAATCTGGATGATATCACGTTGCGGGCCGTGAGGGTGCTGCAAAGCGTAGATGGCATCCTGGCCGAAGATACCCGCACGTCGGGGTTTTTGCTGAAGCATCTCGGCATCAGTAAGCCGCTGCACAGCTACCATATTTTCAACGAACACGGCACGATCCAGAAAGTGGTGGCGCAGTTGAAAGGCGGCAAAACGTTGGCGCTGGTGTCTGATGCCGGTACGCCCGCCATTTCTGACCCCGGGTTTTTGCTGGTGCGAGCTTGCATCGAAGCGGGTATTGTAGTGGAATGTTTGCCCGGTGCCACGGCTTTTGTGCCCGCGCTGGTGAACTCCGGCCTGCCCAACGACCGCTTTACCTTCGAGGGTTTTTTGCCGCACAAAAAAGGCCGCCAAACGCGTTTGCTGGCCCTTTCGGACGAGACGCGGACGATGATTTTCTACGAATCGCCGCACCGGCTGCTGAAATTTCTGGAGCAACTGATGGAGGTGCTTGGCCCCGACCGCCCCGTGAGCGTATCGCGCGAGTTGACCAAGCTCTTTGAAGAAACCGCACGCGGAACCCTGACCGAAGTTCATGCGTATTTTGCCGATAAGCCCATCAAAGGCGAAATTGTGGTCTGCGTAGGGGGGAAACCAGAACCAGAAGAGCGTGAGAAACGGAACAAGAAAGGTGATGATTACTATAAACAGCGGGTTGCTGATGACGACGAAGCCGATGATGAGTAGCTGGAAGGTCCTGCTCATTATGCATTGTATAGTATGCATGGCCTATTCCTCGCAGGCCCAGGTGCTCTCTCCCGCCGCCCGCGTGAGCCTGATTACCTACGGCCCCGGGCAGGAAGATATTTCGTCGGTGTTTGGGCATACCGAAATTCGTATTGTTGATCCCATGACGGGCCTCGACCGCGATTATAGCTACGGCGGGTTCGACTATGCGGCGGATTATTTCGTGCTGAAATTTCTGCGGGGCACGTTGCCGTACCGCATTTCGTTGCACCAACTTGGGCAGGTGGCCTGGTATTACCAGCAAAACAACCGCAGTATTCGGGAGCAAACGTTGAATCTGTCGGGACCGCAACGGCAGCGGCTTTTCGAGGCGCTGGAAACAAACTTGCTGCCCCAAAACCGCGAATACCGCTACAAATTCTACTACGACAACTGCTCGACACGCCCCCGCGACATGATTACCGCCGCCATGGGCGATAGCCTGATTTGGGCACCCACGGTGAAACGACCCACCAAGTCGTACCGGGCCTGGATGAACGACTACCTCGGTGCGAAGCCCTGGGAGCGGCTGGGTATGAACCTCGCCATCGGCCGCCCCGCCGACAAAATCACGACGGGCTGGGAGGCCATGTACCTGCCCAACAACGTGTTTGACGAACTCACGCGGGCGCAGGTCCGCACCGCCGATGGTAAAATTTCGCCGGTGGTAATGCAGACGCAGACCTTGTTTGAGGGCGAACGCCTTTTTAAGAGCACCCTGCCCATTGTGGTCTACCCCGACTTTGTGTTTCTGGTGTTGTTCGCCCTTGTAGCCTTCCTGACGTGGCAGCAGTGGAACAGCAACCGGCTGGGTCTGGTGAGCAAAGGCCGCTGGCTTGACCGGCTGTTATTTGGCTTTTCGGGCATCTGGGGCTGGTTTTTGTTCCTGCTCTGGTTCGCCACCGACCACGGCGTGACCACCTGGAACACTACGCTGCTCTGGCTGATGCCGCTGCATATTCCCGGTATTTTCTGGGCCACGTCGACCAACCGGCACCCCTATCAGGCGGGTACGTATTTTCGCATCACCGCCGCGCTCCTCTTCATCTCGCTGTTCCTATCCCCCGCCCCCGGCTTCGCCGACGAACTGTTTATCGGCATCCTCCTGGTCCGGGCGTTATACCGGTCGTGGGTAAAGACCACAAGTACGCAACTGGTGGCCTTGCAGCCACGAGAGGAAGTGTAGAAGACAGCAAACAGATTTCCATGATTTCCGATCCTGTTTTTCGCCCTTTTCTCAACGCCATCGCCCGTGAGGCCGGGCGATTTCTATTGGCCGAACGCCAGAAATTCAGCCGTGATGCCGTTGAATACAAAGGCCTGAACGATCTCGTTTCCTATGTCGATAAGGAATGTGAGAAGCTGATTGTCCCCAGGCTCCGCAGGCTGCTGCCCGAAGCCGGTTTTATCACCGAAGAAGGTACCACTGAACAGGCTGATAAACAAGGGCTTAACTGGATTATTGACCCGCTCGACGGCACCACCAACTTCATCCACGGTCTGCCTATCTACGCCGTCAGTATTGGCTTGGCGCAGGGTAATAAACCTATTGCCGGAGTGGTCTACGACCCCAACCGCGACGAATGTTTTTCTGCCGCCGAGGGACAGGGCGCGTGGCTCAGCGTGGGCGGTGCTGCCGAAACGCCCATGCGGGTGAGCAGCGCTCAGCGCATTGCCGACGGGCTGATTGCCACGGGTTTTCCGTACTACCGGTTCGAGCAGATGCAGCCGTATCTCCACATTCTGGAACAGCTCATGCAGCGGAGCCACGGGCTGCGGCGGATGGGTTCGGCAGCCATTGATCTGGCCTACGTGGCGACGGGACGGTTCGAGGCGTTTTACGAATACAACCTCAAGTCGTGGGATATGGCTGCGGGCATTTGCCTTGTCCGCGAAGCCGGGGGCATCGTGACTGATTTTCAGGGCCAGGACACCATGCTTTTCGGTGGCGACATCATTGCCGGCTGCGCCCTTCAACCCGAATTGCTAACCCTGATTGGCGAGTACTGGCCGAAGTAGGTGATGTAGAATTTGACTGATCCTATCGCCCGCCGCCCCGCCCGTCGTCGTTCTTAATCTTTTTGCTTTCCTTGCCGCCGCTGCTGGTTTTGCCGAATCGGTAGGTGAACGTGACCAAAAACGTGCGGTTCTGCATCACAGACCGCGTTTGGGACGTGAACGTAGGGGCAAACTGGCTGCTATTTTGGTAGAAATTCTCCCGGAAAAAGTTGTTCAATGTCAGTGTGAGGTCGGCTTTTTTGGCCATCATCTCTCTTTTCGCCGCCACCGAATACTAGGTATAGCTACCGAAATTGCCCTGCAACCCTACCCAGTCCGATGTATAGTTGGCGTTGGTCTGTAGCGTCCAGTTGAGGGGCAGTTTATAGGATACGTTGCCGTTGGGTGCCCAGATCAGGGCCGAATTACGCTGGTTCAGCGCCACGCTCACCAGATCCATATACGTTAAATCGAGGCCCGCGCTGATGTTCAGGGCCTTGGTGGGTTGTAGCGTCAGGCTGGTGTTGAGGCCATAGCTGGCGTTGCGGCCAATGTTTTGCGGCTTGATCAGCGCCACCCCGTCCGCGCCGACGGTCTGCAGTTGCTCGATGCTGTTGTTGGTTTGCCGCCAGTAGAGTGCCGCGTTAAACGACAGCCCTTTGTCATTATACGTGCTGTAGGCCAGCTCACTTGCGTGGGTCAGTTCGGGGGCTAGATAGGGGTTGCCCGTCATCAGGTTTTTGGCGTCGCTAGAATTCAAATAGGGGTTCAGCAACCAGATTCGGGGCCGCGAAATGCGTTGCGTGTAGCTGGCTTTGTACGTGTGTTTGCCAATGGTTTTGGCCACCGTCAGGCTGGGAATTACGTTGCCATACTGGTTGGTAAACGTGGTGGCGCTCGTGACGAAATTACCCATAATAGCGGTGTGCTCGTAGCGCAGGCCTCCCGTCAAACTCCATTTTTGTTTCGACTCCATCCGCAACGAGGCATAGCCCGCCGATACCCGTTGCGCATACGTAAACGCGCTCGACCGGGTGGGGTCGAACTGGTATTCTGCGGGGTTGCCGGTAGTGGACTGGTCGATGCTGAATTCGCTGCCTATGTTGCGTATGATAGCTTTTGCGCCGAGTTCCAGCTTGTAGGTCAGTGTGTCGCGGCGGGTTTTTTGGGTAAACGGATGGACGTAATCGGTCTGGAAGGTATACTCGTTATTACGGCTCAGGTTGGTGCTGCGTTCGAGATATGCAGGCTGTTCTAACCCGACGTTGGTTTGGGTAATGTTGTAGTAATAATTGTCGGGCATATAGCTATACTGCCCCAATATCGAGAACTCTTCACCGGGCTTTTTGGTGGTCTTCGTCCAGCCCAGGTTAAACTCGCCATTGCCGTAGGGGTTCTTGAGCCGAATGTCGCGGGTGTAATTCTCTGTAATGGCCTTACCCACCGAAACCTGGTAGAGCATCTGGCTATTCTGGGGATAAATGCCCCCCCAACCATTGGCCGAGAGGGTGATTCGGTTGCTCGAATCGGGGTCGTAATCGAGGGTTAGCTCGCCGAAGCCGCCCCGCCCCGTGTTGTCGCGTTCTTCGCGCTGAAACAGCACGCTGATGGGTTGCCCGGTGGCGGGGTCGAGAGCCGTGCGCAGGTAATCATTGGTCGATACGTTACGATTTTGATTGGCATTGGCCGAAATAGACAGTGCTAGCTTTTGACCTTTCACGCTCAGACTACCGCCCACCGCCGAGTACAGATTGCCCAATGAGCCGTTGACTGAGCCGTTGGTGCCCCTCACGTTTTTCTTGGTAATAATGTTGATCACCCCCGCCGAACCTTCGGCGTCGTATTTGGCACCGGGGCTGGTGATTACCTCCACCGCCTTAATCGTGTTGGCGGGCATCTACTTCAGCGCGTCGGCCAGATTACGGGCCATAATACTCGACGGTTTGCCGTTGACCAGCACCTTGATGTTGCTGCTGCCCCGCATCTTCAGCGTGCCCGACAAATCGACGGTGAGCATCGGTACTTTGCGCATAAGGTCAACGGCGGTGCCGCCCGCGTTGGCAATGTCCTGTTCAGCATTGTACACCAGCCGGTCGCCTTTGTCTTCCACCATCGGTTTCACCGCCGTCACGGTTACTTCGGCCAGGGTGCTGGTGCCCGGCACCAGCCGCAGCGTGCCCAGATCGAGCGTCGGTTTTTCGGCAGACAGCACCAGGGCATCAACGGTTTTGGTTTTGTAGCCCACAAACGAGACGATCAGTTTGTAGGTGCCGAAGGCCAGTTTTTCCAGACTAAAATGGCCCTGTTCGTAGTAGCTGCGCCTGTAATCAGCTTACCATCGGTGCCAAAAAGGGCCACTGTGGCGTAGGAAACGCGTTTCGCGCTGGTCGAATCGGTCAGGATACCGGAGATTCGCCCCGTTTGCCCGAAGGCCGAACAGGTGATAAAAATCAATAACGTTGAATAGAGAAAGCGCATACCAACGGGTGTTAAGTAGCTGATGCGCAAAGGTGGTTGAGCAATAGATACGTCCGTTGTTAAACGTCCTTAAGAGATGTTAAGGTGTATTAAATAGGCCTGGTTTTCAGCCGTTCGTTATATCGCCGTACTACCTGACGGGTAACCCGATTATTGAACGAAGCGAGGGTAAATGTGACGGCCAAACCGCCTAAAGCGGCATAGACCAACGGATTGGTAGGGCGCGTTGGAGAGCCCGCTGCCAGTGTCAGCAGCCGCGTTAGACCATAGCCACTCAGATACCCCGCTGAGAAGCCGCCAATCAATCCCGCCACCGTCCCAATGGCTCTATTTTGGCGCAATCCTTCGGTAATAAATGGGTCTTTCAGCGATTGCATGGCCTCTTTCAGGTGTAAGTCGGGCGCAATCAGCACGCCCCGATACGTGTAGCGACTACCCAGGCGGTAGGGTTGAATCAACACCGTATCAGCTTCACTGAGTAGCGAAGTCTCACCAGCCATGCCCACTAACGGGTGCGAGCTTGTATAGTAGTCGTCGGCAAAATGGACCAGTTGGTTATGCCGTTGTACCGCCCGACGCATGGCATTGGGTGCCGAGAAACTAAGAACATAGCTTTCGATTAGGGTTGCTGCACTACCTACCAGCAGACCACCGGCCAAGCCCGGATTGTCCCAAACCCTGATGGCGCGAACGCTACCCAACACCAGCCCGTAGCTACCCAAAATGAGCGGCAAAGGCAGTGTGTACCGCCGTTTAGCCTGCCTCGCCAAGTGCAGCACCGTCGAGTCGGATGATTGGAGCAGGATGGGCATCAACTGCAAACCCGCCAGATGCGTGGCAGCATGAAAGGTGTATTGATCGGTGTCGAAAAGTGTTCGCCGTTGCGCAACGCCAATGGTGTCGGTGGGCGAAAGCGTATCGGGCAACATCCGCGCGCATACGGGTGAAAGCGCCATTACTAGAAGCAGCCAACTTAGCACTAGTCGAACGGGCATGGGCGGGGCGGAATTAATGTACAATGAAGAATGTACAATGTACAATGGCTTTGCACCTAGTCCATTTTCGCACGAAGCTATTATCCATTATTCATTTTATATTTTTCATCAACAATGGCAACCCTCCTCGAACTTGTTGGCAACACGCCGCTGGTTGAACTCAACCGCCTCAACACGAACACAAGGTTTAAGTTATACGGCAAACTGGAGGGTAATAACCCCGGCGGGAGTGTGAAAGACCGCGCCGCCTACAGCATGATTCGGGGGTTTATTGACCGGGGCGAATGGCAGCCGGGCATGAAGCTGATTGAGGCCACAAGCGGCAATACGGGCATTGCGCTGGCCATGATTGCCACCCTGTTCGGCATTGAAATCGAGCTGGCTCTGCCCGCCAATTCCACTAAAGAACGGGTGCAAACCATGGAGGCGTTTGGGGCGAAAGTGACGCTGACCGAAACCATCGAAGCCGGGCGCGATTACGTGGAAGCCAAAGCCGCCACGGGCGAGTTTTTGCTGGTGAATCAGTTTGCCAACGAAGATAATTACCTGGCCCACTACCGCACCACCGGCCCCGAAATCTGGCGCGACACCGCCGGGCGGGTTACACATTTTGTATCGTCGATGGGCACCACGGGCACGATCATGGGCACGTCGATGTATTTGAAAGAGCAGAATCCTGACGTGCAAATCATTGGTTGTCAGCCTACTGACGGTTCGTCTATTCCCGGCATTCGTAAATGGCCGGTGGCGTATCTGCCCAAAATTTTCGACCCTAGCCGGGTAGACCGCGTCATGGAAGTGTCGCAGGAACAGGCCACTCAGATGACCCGCGAACTGGCCCGCACCGAAGGCGTCTTTGCCGGTATGAGTAGCGGCGGCGGTGTTCACGCCGCCCTCCGCCTGATCGACGAACTCGCCGAACAGAGCGTCGAGTCGGCCACCATCGTCTGCATCATCTGCGACCGTGGCGACCGCTATCTCTCATCGGGGCTGTTTGAGAAAGAGTGAATGGTGAAGCCTGTGCGGGCGTTAAGCCATCCGGGCCATCCTAACGCCCCACAGGCTTCGCACTTTCACTCTTTCATTCTCTCTACTCTAAGCGCTCTACTTTTCGCTAATTCGCACCATAAACGAGCCGACGACAACCGGTATCTTAACCGATTCACTTACAAAAGCTTGTCGATGGCGGCACCATAAAAAAGAGGTATACCTGGTAGTATTTTCTTTATGGTGCCTGATTTGTCGAGAAAAAAAGATACGGGAAATGTATCAATATCTAGTTTGTCGATTAATTTCTTAGAATCGGTATAGTGATCAAATGTAAAAGGGTGTTTGGTTAAAAACGAATTCACTTTTTGTCTGTCGTCGAAAGTGACGGCGACAAAATCGACCTTGTCGCCATATTTGGCTTTCAACTCGTTCAATGCCGGCATTTCTTCAACACAGGGTGGGCACCTTGTAAACCAGAAATTGATGACAACAGGTTTGCCTGCTGCTATTGACAGGTCTCTTTTTTGACCATCCAGCCCTTGCAATTCGTATGAGGGAAACTTGGTATTTAAGAATTTGTTGTATTTGGCAAATGGGTTATCTGTTCCTTTTGGAAACGTCAGTTTATCTGTTTGCGAAAAAGATTGTCCGGCGAAAATGAGGCTCATTGCAAGTGTCAACGCAGCTATTTTGATCATAATTGTTTTCATTTAAATGCCAAATTATTATTTTGTAACAGAGCAGGGACAATTCAGCTAATGAATTGTCCCTGCTCTAAAGATAGTCTTTTCCCTGCATCGATTCTCACCTAATTCACCCCATATTCCAATACCATAAACGTAACTGTTTAGGTAGGCAAATTCAAGCCAATTATCTGACAATCAGCAAGTTACTAATTTTTCTAATTTATGAGTTAAACTAAGCAAAAATCTTAATGTGCTGATAATCAACTACTTGACTTTTAGACATTAAATAC
>JBBRMP010000236.1:0-8502 GCA_038230755.1 Cytophagales bacterium
GGCGGCAGCAACACCTGGGATACTACCGGCAAGGGCCACGCCCACCTGGTGCCGAAACGCCACCCCGCCGAGGTGCAGCGGCTCATCGAGGGCATGATGGCGCGGTAATTACCGCCTGTTATCGCCCCCTTCCATCATGCTCAGGTAGCTGTAGTATCGGCTTTCGGCGATGGCACCTTCTTCCACGGCGGCTTTGATATCGCAGCCCGGCTCGTTGATATGCAGGCAGTTGTAAAACCGGCACTGGTTCAGGCGGTCGCGCATTTCGGGAAAATAATGGGCAATTTCCTCCCGCGACGTTTCCGCCAAACCTAACTCTTTGATGCCCGGCGTGTCGATGATAAACGTGCCCGGAGCCAGTTCAAACATTTCGGCAAACGTGGTGGTGTGAACGCCCTTGTTGGCAAACGTCGATACCTCATTGACGCGCAAATCGAGCGACGGGGCGATGGCGTTGACCAGCGACGATTTACCCACCCCCGAATGGCCCGACAGCAGGGTAATTTTCCCATTGAGCAGCGCCCGGAACGCCTCCACCCCGTTGCCTTCCGTGGCGGAGGTAGACAGGGTATTGTAGCCGATGCGTTCGTACATATCCTGGATTTCACGCTGATAACCAAGCCCTTCGTCGTTCAGAATATCGGTTTTGTTGAACACCACCGTGGTCGAAATACGAAACGACTCGGCAGCCACCAGAAACCGGTCGATGAAGCCGAGCGAGGTGCGGGGCAGGGTGAGCGTAGCCAGCAAAACGGCCTGATCGAGGTTGGCGGCGAGGAGCTGACCATGCGCCGTTTTATGCACCGACTGCCGGATGATGTAGTTCTCGCGCGGTTCGATGTGGTGGATGATCGCCGTGTTTTCGGCTTCATCTTCCACGTCATACCGCACCCGGTCGCCCACGGCAATGGGGTTGGTCACTTTCAAGTCTTTGATCTTGAATTTCCCTTTCAGCCGGGCGTGGAAAATATGTCCGTCCTCACTGCGGAGGTCGTACCAGGAACCGGTAGAGCGTATGATTAAGCCTGTTGACAAGGGTGGCGTTGTTAAGTGCTGCTTCCGGAATAACTCCATAGTGTAAGGCAATGGTTTCCGGCGGCGAAACCCCCAACCGGAAACCGGTCCATAACCTACCTTTACAGCATGAAATTTCTGCGCATTCTGCTCAAAATACTCGCTGGCCTGCTGGCCGTGATCGTGCTGTTTCTGGCCATCAGCCTGTCGCCAAACGACCATACGCCCTACCAACAAACCGATTTTTACCGCCAGACAAAGGCCCGGCTCGACAGCCTGCCCGCCTTGTCCACGCCCAAAACGGGCATCCGAACGGGCATCCGGGCGGGTTGGGCGAGAGCTAATTTGACGCCCGCCTTCACCACCCCCACCGGCGGCTACGGTGCCCGGCAAGGCAAGCACTGGACCACCGTGGCCGACTCGATTTTCGTCCGCGCCGTTGTCCTCGATAATGGTAACGGCCCCATCGCCATCGTGGCCTGTGATCTGCTCATTACCCCGCCGAGTGTAAGCGAACAACTCCGCAAGCGACTACCGGAGGTGGGCCTGACCTGGGAAACGGTCTATTTCGGCACTACCCACAGCCACAACAGCCTGGGCGGCTGGGCACCGGGTTTGGTGGGCAACCTGTTTTCGGGCAGTTACGACCAGCGCGTCGTTGACCATATTACCAATACTATTCTGGCGGCGTTGAAGGCCGCAAAGAGCCGTTTACAGCCCGTGAGCGTAGGTTTCCGCGCCGTAAATGCCCCGCAATTCGTGTATAATCGCCTTGACGACACCAAGCCTGTGGACCCGTTTTTTCGGCTGGTGCAACTGAAACAGACCGGCGGCGCGGGCCAAACGGCGACCCTCTGCACCTACGCCGCCCACGCCACCATGATGGATATGTTTAGCTACCAATACCTCACCCGTGACTGGCCGGGGCAGGTGGTAGACGGCATAGAGCGCGAAACGGGCGGCTTTGCCCTGTTCATGGCCGGGGCCGTGGGCAGCATGGGGCCAAAAGGGCCACCCACAGGCAAGGATTTTCCGTTGGTGAAGCAATACGCCGCCGAGATACTAGCCCGCCTGAAGCCCGAACTTACCCAGTTCCAAACCAGCCCCGACAGCACGCCGGGCGGCGTTCCGCTGGCCCTGCTTACCCTACCGCTGACCCTGCGTGACCCCGCCCCCCGCGTCATCGGCGACTGGCGCATCCGGCCCTGGCTATTCCACGCCGTTTATGGCCGCTACCCCTCTGACATTAAAGCCCTGCGCCTCGGCCCGGTTCTCATGCTCGGCACACCCTGCGATTTCTCCGGCGAACTCATGCCGCCCCTCGTTGCCGCTGCCAAAGCCAAAAACCTGGACCTGATCGTAACCAGTTTCAACGGTGGCTACGTGGGCTACATCACCCCCGACGCCTACTACGAAAAAGACGCCTACGAAACCCGCGTCATGAACTGGTTCGGCCCTCAAAACGGCGCGTACTTTTCGGAAATGATGCGGGGAATGATCAGTAAACAGATAGCTGATTAACAGCATCTTAACGGACAATTATAGGCCGGTTAATGTCTACAGTTGTTGCAGTACCTACTTTTCGACACACAACAAAACACAGGTGTTATGAAACGGCTACTTTTTCTTTTCCTGCTCAGCCCCCTCTCGCTTTGGGCGCAAATTGATTCGGTACAGACCCTTCAGCAGCAAGACCTCAAACCCATTGAACACGAACTTATTCCGGGCTACGGACGCTATGGCCCAACCTATAGTTCGCAATACATGTATGATGGCCTCGACATAAAAGCCAGGCAACTAGCTCCCTACATTATGGCCTCCGGCGAACCCACGGCCATTCAGGAATTCAACAAGTACATCCAAAACCGACACACCGGCGGCTGGCTTATTGGCGGAGGCATCGTGGCCATGATTACGGGTACGATAATCGGCACCTCCAATAGCCCCGTCACTGTGCAACAGGCCCTTACCTGCCCAACGGGTTATGCCTGTGGTGGCACCTCGACAACGGGATATAAGCAGGTCTATGGTGGTCAAGTGTATGGTTATCAGACAGTAAAAGATTCAGACCGCGAAACCGCCGTGGGGGTTGGGGTGGCTATGTTCTTGGGCGGAAGCATCATTACGGGTATTGGTTGGGGGATGAACATACCCGGCAAGCACGTTCGGAAGGCGGTACAGTTTTATAATCGGGCATTGAAACAGTGGCAGGGCATTTCGTGGCAACTGCAACCGTATTCGTCCTACAGCAGCGCGGGCATTGGTCTGGCTGGCCGGTTTTAGTCGGCCTAGTACGAGCGTAGCTTCGCGCCAGTGACCCATTCGGTACACAAAAAAACAATGTGAATCTCTGTGTTCTCAGTGCCCTTCCCTATGGCTCTGTGTTAAACACTCCCTACCGTTTCCTCAATTCAATTTCTGATTATCAATCTATTGCTATACGTTTGTGGCGTTAACTGCACCGCACCTGCGGTCGCCAACGCCGATGTTCCTCGCTTGCTAAGGGCCTTCTAAGGCACCTCCTTCCTGCCAGTAATACCGCCCTCGGGGCTGGTTTGGCCTGTTTACCCCATTCATCATTCATCAGTAGCTGCCCCAGGCAGTTCAGTTTCCTCTTGTCTCAAATGACCAGAATCATCCGGTTATTTCTGGCTGCGTTGCGCGGCACAGAAACCAATTTTACGTCCGGCAACATCAACCGGGCCATTTTCATGCTGTCGGTCCCCATGATCCTCGAAATGGTCATGGAAGCCCTTTTTGCCATTGTCGACGTGTTTTTTGTGGCCAAAATCGGCACCGAAGCTGTGGCCACGGTGGGCCTTACCGAGTCGGTACTCACGCTGGTGTACTCCATTGCCATTGGCTTGAGTACCGCCGCAACAGCCTTGGTAGCGCGGCGCATTGGCGAAGAAAACCCCACCGAAGCCAGCAAAGCGGTGGGGCAGGTGATTTTTATCTCGCTCACCTTCGCCATCCTGATGGGAGTTCCCGGCTTCACTTTCGCCGACGACCTGCTCCGGCTCATGGGGGGCGACGCCCACCTGATTGCCAGCGGGCACGGTTACACGCGCGTCATTTTCATGTCGGCGCCGGCCATCATATTGCTCCATACCCTCAGCGGGTGCCTGCGCGGTGCAGGCGACGCGTCGGTGGCGATGCGGTCGTTGTGGCTGGCCAACGGCATCAACATCGTGCTGTGTCCGGTGTTTATTTTCGGGCTGGGACCATTCCCAGAGTTGGGCGTGGCGGGGTCGGCGGTGGCTACCACGTTGGGCCGTTCTGCCGGGGTGCTGTATCAGTTTTGGGCACTAACGAAGCTGGATGGCCGTATTTCGATCAATCTGGCCTCGTTCGTACCTGACCTGAGCGTGGTAAAAACGTTGCTCGGTTTGGCGGCGGGCAGCACCGGACAGTTCCTGATCGGGTCGGCAAGTTGGGTGTTCCTGACCCGGCTCGTGTCGACGTTTGGGGCCGACGTGGTGGCGGGCTACACCGTAGCCATCCGCATTTTCGTCTTCACCATTCTGCCGTCGTGGGGCATGGCCAACGCCGCCGCTACGCTGGTGGGGCAGAACCTGGGGGCAAACCAACCCGACCGGGCCGAAACGTCGGTGTGGCGGGCGGCCTTCTGTAACCTGGTGTTTCTGGTGCCGTTGGGCCTGTTGCTCTACTTATTTGCCGAAACGCTGGTGGGCGTGTTTACGCAGGATCGGCACGTGTTGGCCATTGGGGTGGAGAGCCTGCGCATTTTCTGCATCAGCTTTGCTTTCATGGCCTACGGCATGGTGCTGACCCAGGCCCTCAACGGCGCGGGCGATACCCGCTCGCCCATGCTGATCAACATTTTGTGCTTCTGGGTAATCGAAATTCCGCTGGCCTACACCCTCGCCAATCTACTGAACTGGGGGCCACAGGGCGTTTTTTGGTCGGTAGCCATTGCCCAATGTCTGGTGACCCTGGTGGCAGTCTGGGTATTTCGGCGGGGCAACTGGCGAAGCGTACAGGTCTGAACCTTCACCCATAACCACCCGTTATTTTAGTAGTAGTGTGAGAGTCGGCGTAGCCCTCGCCGAATCCCGAATCATCAATCCGACAATCCATGATCGATAACCATAAAACCCCTGAAACCGCTGTGCTCGTTGCCGTAGCTACCCAAAAGCAAACGGCAGACCAGACGCGTGAATACCTCGCCGAGCTGGCCTTCCTGGCCGAAACGTCGGGGATCATTACCAAAAAATCGTTCACCCAAAAGCTGGAACGGCCCGACCCCAAAACGTTTGTGGGCAAAGGCAAACTAGACGAAATCAAGACCTACATTCTGGCCGAACCCGTCGATACCATCATCTTCGACGATGACCTCTCGCCCGCGCAGGTGCGGAACCTGGAGGCCGAATTCACCGACGTAAAAGTGCTTGACCGGAGCCTGCTGATCCTGAACATCTTCTCGATGCGGGCGCAAACGGCACAGTCGCGGGTCCAGGTGGAACTGGCTCAATATCAGTACATGTTCCCGCGCCTGACCAAGATGTGGTCGCACTTAACGAACCAGAAAGGGGGCGTGGGGATGCGCGGTCCGGGTGAAACCGAACTGGAAACCGACCGCCGGATTGTGAAAGACCGGATCGCGTTTTTGAAGGAGAAACTCGACAAGATCGACAAGCAGAGCGTGACTCGCCGCAAAGAGCGTGACCGCCTCGTGCGCGTGGCCCTGGTGGGCTACACCAACGTGGGTAAATCGACCCTGATGCGGGCACTGGCCAAAGCCGATGTCTTCGCCGAAAACAAGCTCTTCGCCACCGTCGATTCGACCGTGCGGAAGGTAGTAATCGGCAACATCCCTTTCCTGCTCACCGACACCGTTGGGTTCATCCGCAAGCTGCCCACGATGCTGATCGAGTCTTTCAAATCGACCCTCGACGAGGTGCGGGAAGCCGACATTTTGCTCCACGTAGTCGATGTGTCGCATTCATCGTTTGAAGAGCAAATCGACGTGGTGAACAAGACCCTCACCGACCTGGGTGTGGCCGAAAAACCCGTGGTACTGGTGTTCAACAAAGTCGATGCGTTTGTGCCAAAGGAAGAATGGGCACCCGAATTCGACGAGGCCACGGAAGGCGAAGTACCGGTGGATGTTCGGCGGAAAACGGCCCTGGAATACCTGAAACGCACGTATTTGACCAAACAGGCCGAGCATGTGGTGTTCGTATCGGCCCAAACCCGCGAGAACATCGACGAGCTACGGGTGCTGCTCCACGACATGGTGAAACCGCAGCACTTCCAGATTTACCCCAACTGGCTCGACGTACCCCTCCTCGAATCGGCCACCCTCGGCGGCGACAAACTCGCCCCGGAAGAAATACCGACGGTGACGGAAGGGTAGCGATTGGGGTTGCTGACCAAACCGTCGGACCATTGCAAATCAGCAACCCCGCAAATTGGCAACACCCACGATTTTTTCGCATTTTTGCACCCGCGTCGGGCAAACCACCCGACGTTTTTATTGGACAACCGTAGAGACGCAATCCTTTGCGTCTCCTCATGCGTCAGCAATAGGTTTGAGTCCCGTCCGGACCCGAAATGACAGAATACCCAGGCACTGTAGTTCAACGGATAGAATAGGCGTTTCCTAAACGCTAGATCCGGGTTCGATTCCCGGCGGAGCCACAAATGAAAAGCCTTATACGACGTGTAGAAGGCTTTTTTTATACGTGTCTATGACATATTTGACATTCATAAAAACACATCACTTATTCTTAAGGTAGCAATCACAACTACAATTATGATTCTAACCAACTTGGACATGGAACATATACCACAAAGAGAAACCACCGTTCTGACATTAGTATTTGATACTGACCCTGTCTTTGCATTAGGCGGAAGGTATATATCTGAGTTTGTAAAATTGGATCAATCCCTGCTCCATCAATTAGAGGAAAATATTGATGAGGCAATTCTTCATGGCTATCCCTCTGCAAGCGCCTACAGCCTTTTGCAGATTAAAGTTGTTTATAAGTTGAAAATATTTAAAGATACCAAGCGGTATAATGAGACAGTACAACATCAGCGTATTGGTCCACCCTTACCTGACAATGAATTTGAGAAATTAAAAGATAATCATAAGTATTTGATCAGCAAGATAATTAGTTTTTTGGCATGGCGTAGAGGATACACTATTCAGCGAGGTCATGTGCTTGAGAACGAGATTCGATGGAAGTGGGAGATGGATGGATACCACGGTGATGATTCGCACGAACCTAGAGTCACTTATACCCCAGGCCATGATTATGCTATAGTACCGATTGTACCAGAGGTGGTTGTTGGAAGTGATTTTCGTGATTTCTATGCACTTTACAAAGAAGGCCAAGCCATTCCTTTGCACCACGAAATTCTCAGGGAAGCGCGGCTAAATTTTAGTGGTAACAGGAGTAGTTATTTAATTCTTTATTCTGCGCTAGAGGTGGCTACAAAAGCATTAATTAAATATAAGAAACCCGACACAAAATGATTAATAGACGAAGTACAGTCCCCTAATTTACAGAGACTATATACTCAATATATCAATAAAGAAATTGAAGAGAATATTGCTGATAAAAGCGATCTAGAAAATATCTGGAATATGACGACTCTACGAAATAAAATTGCCCATCAAGGTGAATCGCCAAGTGCAGATATATTTTCGCGACATAGTATATTTGTAACTGTTTAGGTAGGCAAATTCAAGCCAATTATCTGACAATCAGCAAGTTACTAATTTTTCTAATTTATGAGTTAAACTAAGCAAAAAATCTTAATGTGCTGATAATCAACTACTTGACTTTTAGACATTAAATACTTTTGCGATTTTTAACTTTGCAAGTGCTTGATTATCAGTTCAGTGGACTACCTAAACAGTTACGTATATTTATACGAAAGTTTATCAATAAGATAGATGTGGCAATGGGACATGATTGGGTGGTTGAGGCTGAAGAAAACTGAGATACTTACAAGAATTATTACTTATAGATGGCCCCTTTGACAAGCTCAGGGTGACAGCCACTCTCAACGTGGCTCTAGTTCTTGCAACATTTCTCGTTCAGGTAATAGCAGCAAACTCTCGAAATAATCTTCGACCACAATCTGTAGCATCTCTTCAGCCTCTAATTCCGTGTCGCCATAGGCTGTCAGATTTAACTATGGAAGGAACAGCACATATTGACTTCCGGAACGCAGAAGCAACTTAGGCAAGTTTGCTCGAATGTCCCTTCGTGCAAAATTGAGCGTCAAGAATTCCGGCTGTCTATTTTTCATCTGTCAGTAGTTAATCATCGAAGCATTTTTTTGTCATCCCGACGGCAGGAGAGATCTTAGCTAGTACTCTTCCAATTTAATGAATGAAGTAAAGTAGATAGCTTTGCGATATGGGCCAAATCGCTATACCGTTTGTCTTGTCGGAAGCCGACCAGCTAACGCTCACTCAACTGCTTAGTAAAGGTAAAGACTCCGTGCGCA
>JBBRMP010000237.1:0-8299 GCA_038230755.1 Cytophagales bacterium
GCTCTATCACAATAGTTTACTTCTGGATCGTTTTTTTGCCATCTTACCGGAGGGGACTAAACTAACCAAAAATGACCCGCAGGTACGCCAGTTGTATAGTTTCGGCTGTTTGGCCGCTTAATTATTGACGAACCATTGAATTATTCAAAAAGTAGCATAATCAATTCGGCAACGCAGGCAGGCTTGGTTTGGCCTTCTACTTCAAACACGCATTCGACAATGATGCGAATACCGCGTGATCCCTCGTTTGCATTGGTTGCGGTCCGGCGTTCCGGCTCGACGTGGTGTAGCCAGGCTTTCATGCGGAGGCGGCTACCGCTGGGCACGGCGTTGGTGAACCGGATCTTGTTGGCTCCATAATTCACGCCCATCTTCACCGATTCGACGTGGTAGATATCGGACAGCAAACGCGGTGCCAATGAGAGGGTCAGAAAGCCGTGGGCGATAGTCGTCTTATAGGGTGATTCGCGCACGGCCCGGTCGGGTTCGGTGTGAATCCACTGGTGGTCGCCGGTGGCATTGGCAAACTGCTGGATTTGCTCCTGTGAGATGGTAATCCAGTCGGTAGTACCAAGTTCCTGCCCACTGTGGGCGGTAAGGGCATCAAGATTTGGGAAAGATTGCATAAAATGGAATAAAGGAGGAAAGGAGAAAGGAGCGGTCCGCCGTCGCGGAAAAGGGGGTGCAGGGCGGGCTTGTCCGTTTTCCCTGTTCCTTTCTCCTACATTTACACTGTGTTATCATTCATTAAATATGGCACCGGCCCTACGGTTTGGCTGGCGTTTCATGGCATTGGTCAGGATGCGCAGGCGATGGCTCCATTTGGCGAAAAACGGGCCGAAACGCATACCATCTATAGCATCAACCTGCCCTTCCACGGGCAAGATAAACAAACCACAGGGCTGGACCCGGATATAACTAAAACGTATTGGCAAAGTTTGGTGACCCAATTTCTGACCGAACACCACATCACCCGATTCGGACTGGTGGGCTTCAGCATGGGAGGGCGCTTCGCGCTGGTCACCGCCGAATTGTTTACGGACCACCTCGCCGAATTGATTCTGCTGGCCCCCGACGGCGTTACCGAAGACCCGTGGTTTCGGCTGGCAACGGGCACCCGACTGGGCCGTTGGGCGTTACGTTTTTTCCTGAAAAATACCCGCCTGTTTACCGCATTGGGCCGGGGCCTGGTGCGTGTTGGCCTACTCAACCCGGCTCTGTTGCGCTTTGTGGCCGCCATAATGCAAACCCACGAGCAACGGGAACAGATTGGCCGGTCGTGGGTCGGGTTCCGGCAGTTGACCATTGATATTCCAGCTTTAGCGAAGAAACTCCGAGCCGCCAACGTGCCTGTATGGCTCTACCTGGGCCAATTTGATGCGGTACTGCCCCTCGCCCATACCCATCCCCTCCTCCGCGCTTACCCCGAAACAAATGAGGTCATTCTGCCCTGCGGCCACACATCGCTGGTGCGGCGGGTGGCTACCGCATCTGCTTAGCCGTGTACCGATCCACCACGTCGCTGGGAAACACGTCGAGGACATTGGCCAAAACGAGTAGCACGAGGGTGCGGGAGGCGATTTTGCGGGGGATATTGGCCAACGCGGCGAAGGCGTCGACGGTGATGTGGGTGTTTTGTCCCAGGTGGTGCATCAGCACCTTTTCTTTATCGCCATAGGTGAAGCGCACGTTGCGGTCGGCGCGTTCGCCCTTCATGATTTCACGTACTTCCTTGCTGGCCTGCACCGATTTATCATCCACCCGAACGTAGACCTTCTTGTTCTCAGGATCAGCGGGGTCGGGCAATACGTAGTGGGGACGGTGGGGGCTGCGCGGAATCCGGAAAATCAGCACCTCACGCTCATCGTGGAGCTGCACCCGTTCGAGGGTATAGGCGATGGTGGGGAAGCAGAATTTTTCGATGGCCCGCACCAGAATGTACTCGTCTTCATCGGCGTATTTGAGGCCCGGAATGGTGCCATCATCGCCGACACCGATCAGGAGCGTGCCGCCGTCGGTGTTGGCGAACGCGACAATTTCCCGCACAATTTTGTCGGGATGGTTGGTCTTGAGCTTGAACTCAAGGAAATGCCCTTCGCCCCGGCGAACCAGTTCCTTGAGCATTTTATAGTCTATAGTTGATCTGCCCACCATTTGCGTACTGATCACCTTTAAAGATACAATCGCCAACTTAATTCGCAAACTATTTATCGCATCATACGGAACGATGCAGGTATTGCGAATCCTTAACGTAGTAGCCGGTATGGCTGCTAACTTTTTAGCAAACCCGACGGTTGTATAAAACAGTAAGCTACCAACTAGAAAACGAACAAATGCTGGTAAACGTTGCCATTGCCGTGACTACTCTGCTCATTATGGAGGCAGTAGCTTGGTTCACCCATAAGTACATTATGCACGGGATTATGTGGAGTTGGCACCACTCACACCACAACGTGCATAAAGGCTTTTTCGAGGTAAACGACCTGTTCAGCATCCTGTTTAGTGGAATGGCTGTAGGCCTTTTTGTAGCAGGTCTTGAAATCCCTTCACTCTGGTATCTGGCGCCCATTGCGGCGGGCGTAACACTTTACGGGATAGGCTATTTCGTCTTCCACGACGTAATCGTCCACCGCCGGATTCGGATTAAATTCAGCACGAAAAACCCGTATCTATTGCGGATCATGCGCGCTCATTACGTACACCACAAAGTTCACACCCGCGACGGAGCCGAGGCATTCGGCTTCTTGTATGCCCTCCGGAAATACGACAAAAAATGAACCGCGCCGCCCACCTCAACCGCCTCAAAACCGAATCGTTTGACATTTGCATTATCGGGGCGGGAGCGTCGGGGGCGGGCTGCGCTGCCGATGCAGCTAGTCGGGGGCTGCGCGTGGCCGTGATCGAGTCCGACGATTTTGGCGCAGGCACGTCGGGCACGTCTACCAAATTGGTGCATGGCGGGGTGCGTTACCTGGAACAGGCCGTTAAAACGCTCGATCCCAAACAGTTATCGCTGGTGCGGAAGGCCCTGCACGAACGCCGGACGCTACTCCACATTGCCCCGCACCTGTGCCACCCGCTGGCCCTGCTCACGCCCTGCGCCAATCTGATTGAGGGCGCCTATTACGCCATTGGCCTGAAAGTGTATGACTGGCTGGCCGGCAGTCGCCGCATGGCCCCCAGCAAATGGCTCAGCAAAGCCGAGGCTCTGCACCATTTCCCGGCTTTCGACGGCAGCAAACTCCACAGTGCGGTCTTGTATTACGACGGTCAATTCGACGATGTCCGGCTGAATTTGGGTCTTGTGCAAACCGCCGCCAAACACGGTGCCGCCGTGGTCAATCACGTCCGTATCTTGAAACTGGTTTCGGACGAAAAAGGCCAAATCAATGCTGTGGAGGCGTTTGATACGCTGTCTGGTGCGTCGTTTACCATTCGCGCGAAGGTGATTGTCAATGCCACCGGCACCCACGCCGACCAGATTCGGCAGAAAGCCAACAGCCAGCAGGGGCAACGGATGCGGGCCAGCAAAGGAGCGCATGTAGTACTGCCCGGATCGGCCATGCCGCAGGCGTCTTCCAAGGCTGAACCGGCGGCGTTGCTGGTGCCCAAGACCAAAGATGGCCGTGTACTGTTCGCCATTCCGTGGCGCGGGCAGTGGCTCATCGGCACGACAGATACCGAAGCCGACCCCACCGATGTGCCCGCCCTGTCGCCCGACGAAGCCGCCTATTTGCTGGCCGAAGTGAATCAGTTTGTGGTCCAGCCCGTACCCATGTCGGCTGTTTCGGGGGGGTTTGCGGGGTTGCGTCCGCTGCTTCAATCAGACCCCAATGCCAGCAGCAAGGCCGTGGTGCGCGACCATGAAGTGGAAATCGATCTTGTTTCGGGCCTCATCAGCATCATGGGCGGCAAATGGACTACCTACCGGCTCATGGCACAGGAAACCATCGACGCCTGCTGCACGAAACTGGGCGAAACCCGCCCATGCGTCACCGAAGATTTATTGTTGCAAGGTGCCGAAGGGTACGATACCAACTACGCCCACCGCCTTGCCGAACGCCACCCCGATACTGCCCCCGATGTGCTGGCCCACTTGGCTGATACGTACGGTACGGAAGCCCCGGCGATTCTGAAACTGTTGACCGAAAATAGTGCCTGGAGCACGCTGTTGGCCCATAATCACCCGTTCATTCAGGCCGAAGTAGTCTATGCCGCCCGCACCGAAATGGCCCTGACTTTGCCCGACGTGCTGATGCGCCGTATCCGCCTTGGCTTCATCGACTGGCAAGCCACGCTCGAAGCCCTGCCTGTGGCTGCCCAACTGTTATCGGCTGAGCTTGGCTGGTCAGCCTCAGAATTAGCACAAAATGAGGCCGATTTCCGGGAACACATCGAGGGGTTGATCGGGAAAGCGACGGGAAGAGAAGTGGGGTTGAGGGTTTGAAGTCGGCGCATTACCCCCCGCCCTGAAGGGTGCCTGCTGGCGCATGGGTAGCTCCCCTAAGCGTAGTGACGCGCCAGTGGGCACCCTTCAGGGCGGGGGGTAATGCACCGACGCTGTATTTTTCCTCATGCAAGAACTAATCCACGACATACGGGCCTATCTCCGCGCTGACTTCAAACCGGCGTTATATGGCTTTACGGTGCTATGGATGGCGTTTTTGATTGGTATTAATTACACGCTTCACCTCGAAAACGGAATCATCGATGCTCAGCCGCTGAGCACATGGCGACCGGTTTGGTATGTTGGCCTGTATGCCACGGCCTACTACGGCGCGTTTTGGCTCTGGAGCCTGTTCCACCACCGCCTCGACATTTGGCGGAATCCCCGCTTCTGGGTGCATACGGGGCTGGCATTGGTCGTTTTTTCCTACTATGCGGGTTTCGATTTATACGTTGGTTGGGCACATCATTTCACCGACTTCCGGCTGTATGTGTATGCTTACAAAGTCTTTGGCAACCTGCATTCGGTGTTTACCATTGTGCTACCGCTGGGCCTGTACTGTCTTTTTTTCGATAAAAACAGAAGTGGATTCTACGGTCTGAAACCCAAGCGTAAAGGCCTGCTGGTGTACCTGATGCTGCTGGGTCTGATGGTGCCCGTCATTCTCTTCGCCTCCTTCCAGCCCGACTTTCTGCAAGCCTATCCCACTTACCGAAATATGACCCCCCACGAGGTGCTGCACGTGCCGGAATGGGTGACGGCTTTGGGCTATGAGCTGGCCTACGGCTGGGATTTTGTGCCTACCGAACTCATTTTCCGGGGTTTTCTGGTCATTGGCCTCAGCTATGTGTTGCAGGGCGGCAGCATACCGCCCGCCAATGCATCTGTCGCCCAACCCGCTTACCTGGCGCGGCCTGGCCTGGCGCGGCCCGGCCTGACACATCCCGGCCCCGTGTTGCCCATGATTGTCTGGTATGCCACCATCCATTTTGGCCGTCCTTTGGGCGAAACGGTGTCGTCGTTGTTTGGGGGGTATATTTTGGGTGTGCTGGCTCTGTCCACGCGCAGTATCTGGGGCGGCTTGTTCATCCACATCGGCATTGCCTGGCTCATGGAAGCCGTCGCTTTTGGGCAACAGTTTTTGGAGAAATGAAGTCGTATATAGAAAATTTAATGTGTATTGAATTGCACGGAATAAGAGATGCCTGGCAGTAGTGGAAACAGCGACATTGATTTTAGCTGTACAGTATTGGTATCGGGGTTTATGCCTAAAAAATAGTAATACGGATTACGGCGATTGTAAGCATTGTATAGTCCCACCTCAAATGTGCTTTGTCCCCATCGATGTGGTTTTACTGATTGGATAGCCACATTCAACCGATGAAATGGTATCATACGAAACGCATTGCGGTCACCTTGCACATATATCAGTCCATTGGTTCGAGTAGGTATCTGTGTGTCAACTAGGGTGAAGCCGGGTACGCTGTAAGCCTGAACAGGTAACGTAATGGGTTGCCCTGTGCTAAATACCCATGAGGCATTAACTCGCCAGCGACTAGATAATTTGTAATTAGCTACCACCGATAATTCATGACGTTTATCGTAACGTGGATAAAACGGCTGACCATGATTGAGCGCGTCGAACTGCTGTCGTACATAAGCGAGCGTATAACCAACCCAGCCTGTTAAATCACCTTGTTTCTTTTCAGCCAATAACTCCGCTCCCCATGCCCAGCCCCTACCTGTTGTTACCACTTTTTCCCATTCCTGACTGGGTGATAGCGTGGCTACATCGCTCGATGATTTTCCGTCCAGATAAGAGATAATTCCCTGCATCTGTTTGTAGTAGACCTCGCCGCTGAAGAATAATCCCGCTTTCGGTACTGCTCTGACGTACCCAAGGGCAATTTGGTGGGCTGTTTGAGGAGCCACCCGGCGGTTGGCGGGTACCCATAAGTCGATAGGTATGCCCAGCCCTGGATTCGATAGTTGATGAATGGTTTGTTGCATCCGCGCAAACGAGAGTTTGATGGAGGCATCTTCCGAAACACGATAGGCCATAGATAGGCGTGGTTCGGGTGAGAAGTAAGGCTGCTCGCCGCCAGCGTAGTACACGCCCCGAAAGCCCAACGCCGCCTGCCATTGGCTACTTAACTCAAGTTGATTGTCAGTGTAAAGGGCTATTTCGTCAATCTGGTTACGGGTTGCCGCATAGGCCACATCTACGTTGTCGTCTATTGACTGAAACCGAAATTGGTTTGGCTGGAAAAAGCGACGCGTATACTGGAGGCCCACCTGAGAAGTCCCCCATTTTTGGGGAAATTCATAAGCCGTTCGCCATGACAAATCACGAATACTGGTGCCGAACTGTTGTATTTTATCTTTTGTGCCAGTTTGTTCAAGAACCTTAAACCCCATGTCATAATCAGATAGATACACCTGACTGGTGATAGACCGCCGCCCGGTGATAGCCCTGTCCCACTGTAGGCTTACCAACTGATTACGCCAGGCTAAGTCTGTATCATTGGCAGAAGCACCCGTTTGGGTCGTCCTGATTCGGTCTTTATCGGCGTAGACAAATGCGGATAGTTTGTTTCGCTCATTGATACGCCAGCCCAGCCGGGCGTTCAGGTCATAAAATGACAACGATAACGACGGGTTATCGTTGGTTGGGTGCGAGGGAAAAAGCGCGTCCAGATAGGTGCGTCGGCCTGCAACCAGCAACGAAAGTTTTTGGCGTATGAGTGGTAATTCGATGCTGGCCCGCGAAGCAATTAAACTGGCCGATGCGCGTAGCTGCATGTGCTCATAATCACCTTCCTGAGTGGTAACGTCTAACACCGATGACAACCGACCGCCATACTGAGCGGGGAAGGCACCTTTGATCAGGGAAACATCCCGGACAATATCGGTATTGAAGGAGGAGAGCAAGCCAAATAGATGGTTGGCACTATACAGCGGTATTTTGTTGAGTAACAACAGGTTCTGGTCACTACCACCGCCACGGACATTAAACGAGGAACTACCTTCTGTTTCCGTTTTTACGCCCGGCAGCAATAACAAGGCCTTCACCAAATCACGTTCGCCAACCATACTGGGTATGTTATTGATCTGCCGGGCTGTCAACCTGACAGCACTCATGGTAGGGTCAGCCACGTCAGTCTGGTCACCCCGCGCCCTAACGACCACTTCGTTCAGTAGTTTCTGATACGGTCTCACCTGGATCGTCAGTGTGGTATCTGACAACACAGTTACTTGAAAGGTTTTTGTCAGGTAATTAATGTGTTGACATCGGAGCGTTAACGTAGTGGGGGTTTCAATACTGACTGGTTTTGTGCGGCCTGCTGAATTGGTGCTGAGTGTTTTGCGCAAGCCGACGTACCGAACGGTCATTAGCTCGACCGGAAGGTTTGTCAGGCTGTCTTCTACGTACACAGACACGTAGCTGGTACCTGATTGAGCCAGGCCACAGTGGCCAACAAATAAAAGCAGGCAGGTTAGCCAGTTGGCTGGGGGCTTCATAACGTGGCTGTAAGCTGGAGCGTGTGGGTACTGCGGAGATAGGCACCAACTGTACCCAATCCATTTGTTACGTTGGATGTTTCGGGTAAGATTCCTTTGAATCCCAGCACCGTTTGTGACACCGACGCATCGCCCAGGCTTTGGCTAACGTCGAGCTGTCGATACAGATCAGCCGTTGACTTATCAGCCGTAACAGGGCTTTCTCATAAAAACTCGTGGGGCTAACTTTAGGCTGATGGTTGCCACAAATCGTTGCAGTGTAGCTATAGACAGGCTCAATGGTACACTAACCAAGTTGTCTGAAGTATACTTTACTGGTTGCCGTGTTAC
>JBBRMP010000238.1:0-8263 GCA_038230755.1 Cytophagales bacterium
CGTGCTGCTTGAGTTGGGTAAACAGCCAGTGGCAAATTTCCTCCAAAGCCGCCTGCTGTTTGCCCTTGTCGTTATCGAGCGTATGGCCGGTTTTCTCGAACAAGTGTAGCCCAGTCGGAATACCCAGCGACAGGGCATGATCGTACAAAATGGTGCTACCGTGCCCGAAACCGTGATAACTGAACGACGAATCGTAGGCCACCGTCACATCGGCCATGCCGTGTACGTTGAAAATGGACGCATCACCCGGCTGCATCCAGCGGTAATTAATCATGGCTCCCCAACAATTAATGACCCCGCGCACTTTCGACGAATAGCCGGGGTTGCCACTGCTGCCTTCCAACGTACCCAGCCGCTTCGTATCGGCCCAGGCGGGGACTTCGGACTGGTCAAGATAGGCTAAGTGCATAGCCGTTTTAGACCCTGCCGAACTGCCCATCACAAAAATCTGATCGGGGTCGATACCATACTGATCGGCGTTTTTACGAAAGAAGCGAACGGCGGCTTTGGCGTCCTGCACAGCGCGGTACATGGCCTCGAAATAGGCCGTATCACTTTTAGAAGCGGCCAAACCCAGGCGGTAATTGATGGAACTGGCCACGTACCCACGGCGGGCCATGCTTCCGCAAACCATAGTGCTAAAGGCACCCACCTTATCATTGTTCTGGAACCCGCCACCATGAATGAAGATCAGCAGTGGCCGCTTGCGAAGGGTGTCGGTACCGGAGGGCAAAAACACGTCCAGTTTCAGCGTTTCGGGCTGGCCTTTCAGGTTTATAGCTTGCCCGTATGGTACATTATTCAAGGTGTCAAACCCGCTAAATACGTCGTCTGCAAACCGGCGGACGGGTTTAGTCGATTGGGCAGAAACTGTGTTGATAACTTGTAATTGAATCAGGAAAAACAAGGTCAGGAAAACGGATCGGGTCATTTTGTTTTATTGAATAAATGTAATTGTTTAGGTAGTCCACTGAACTGATAATCAAGCACTTGCAAAGTTAAAAATCGCAAAAGTATTTAATGTCTAAAAGTCAAGTAGTTGATTATCAGCACATTAAGATTTTTACTTAGTTTAACTCATAAATTAGAAAAATTAGTAACTTGCTGATTGTCAGATAATTGGCTTGAATTTACCTACCTAAACAGTTACGAATAAATAATGAGTCTTGATGTAGTCAGTTAATGCCTTCAATTAATCAAAAATAAGAACTTCATGAGCGTGGATTTCAAGATAAAACTGTTCGCGCTTGGCTAATTGCTCAATCAGTAACAGGTGTAATTCGAATAAGGATAGGAGCCGGTTGTTGGGGATGTTGCCTAAACAAACACGAATTAATTTCGCAGGTGTTCTTCTCAACACGTAGCTATTTCTAAAGTCGACATCTTTCGTAATTACAATGCATTACTGCTCGTCGGCGTACCGGCAAATGTCAGCATCGGCAGTTGACGAGCCGTCAAGAAGTTGATTGACATGATTAGATGCGTAGCCTTTAGCTGCCAGGAACTTAGACAGTTTGATTGACATATGTACGTCGCAGAGGAACCGCATCATGCCATAAACGAAGGGGATTGGCCCGACATCAGAATTTTGGCAAAATTCAAACTGGCTACAATGTCTTCCCGTTCAAGTTCTGGATGGTCTTCCAAAATTTCGGGTATCGTCATGCCTGATCCTAATAAATCCAGCACCACTTCAACAGGCCAACGCATTCCCCGTATGCAGGGTTTGCCGTGACAAATAGCAGGATTAGTTGTGATTCGTTCTAAGTAAGTCGTCATAATACAAAGCTAACAGTTTCTGTATTTGTAAGGCCCCGGCGTAATTAAGCAAACAAAACGAATCGGGTCATTTCGTTTTTTGGTCGAGAAATTTGATGAGCTGAAACCGGTTTTCGTTGAGTTTTTTCATCGGCAAAAGCAGTGCGTCGTAGGGTTGATACTGCGTATCGACGATGCCTTTGTTAGAATCGTTGTTCGACGGATCGGCGGTGAGGTCGGCGGGGTCGTTGTCCTGGTAGCGGAACCAGTGCCAGCCCACGCAGTTTTTGGCCTGCAACAGGGCGAGGCAAAAATTCTGGTAATGAATGCCCCGGTCTTGTTGCGTTTTCACCAGCCAGCCCGCGCCCGATTTATTGGTCATGCCCGTATCGGCGGCTTTGGTATAAAATTCGGTGATAAAAAACGGCTTCTGCGACCACGTTGCCCATTTCTCGAAACTGCTTGCGGTGGGTCGCCAGTGCCCGTAAAAATTGATAGAAATCATATCGACATACGGTTCGGCAGCGGCAAAAATGGCCGGGTTGTATTTGGCGTTGGCGTGCAGCCGGGTTCCCAAATACAGGTGGTTTGGGTCATTGGCTTTCAGCGCGGTAGCTACGGCCTGGTAATAAACCCCGGCCACATACCCCAGAAACTCGTCTTTATCGGCTGCGCTGAGGGCGGCTGTGTTGGCCTTTCGCTTTTGGAGCCAATCGGTTGCCAGCGTGTAAGCCGGGAGCGACTGGCTTTTCAGGGCCTGTTCGAGCAAGGGAGCCGAAAATGCAATTTCGTTGTCCGAAAAATGCCCCAGCAGGTTGGCATCAGCCCGGTATGTTTCAGCCTGTCGGGCATGGTCGCGGCAAAACTGGGCAAATGTCGGTTCAAGAATCAGTAACGGAACCGCTGGGATTTCGACGTTGGTGTGGTTCTTTTTCCAGTCGCGTTCAAAGGCGGTCAGAAAACCCAGCATCGTGGTATACACAATTGGTTTCCTGGCCGTTTGGTTATGCTGCCGGATCACGTCAACCTCCGACCATGACCCGGCCCCCGTAAATCCGCCCTGCTCAAACACCATCTGTGTTTTACTAATCCACGTACCAGGCGAGCCAAAGGCTTTATCGAACGCCTGTTTGTTATTGGCCGATTGCCCCGCCCGTACACTGTTGACGGCTGCCGTCACGTATGGATGTCCAGTCGGGTCAATAATCCACCACCGGCCATCAATGCGCTCGGTCCTGAAGAACCCCGACGCTTTCCACTGTCGACTGGCATCGCCCCCGTACTGGCTAAACCGGGGATTCTTAACGGGTTTGAAGCCCGGAATCCGATCAACGGTCGTGGAGCGAAACGGTTTCCAATCGGAATACTGAATCTCCCGGTTTTTATCCCGGCTCCACATCCGGGCTTCAACCGTCACGGAGTCGGGTACGTTTTGCGCGGCAACCAGCGTCGGCAATCCCAAAATCAGGGATAGAAACCGTTGTTTTCTGCGTGATGTCATTTTATTGTAAACGCTTTACGTATCCGAATATCTTCACTCGAACTGCCGATAAGCACCTCGAATTTGCCAGGCTCCACCAGGCGCTTCATATCCTTATCCAACAGCGAAAGGTCGTCGGGGCTCAGCATGAAGGTCAGGGTTTTGGTTTCGCCCGGTTTCAGGTTAATGCGCTCAAAGCCACGAAGCTGTGTTTCGTACACCGTGACGCTGCTGACCTCATCTTTTACATACAATTGCACCACCTCGTCGCCCGTCCGTTGGCCTGAGTTCGTTACGTCAACGCGGACTTCTACCGGGCCGGTTGGTTGCTGGACTTCGGGCGTAATCCGCAGATTGGTGTAAGCGAATGTCGTGTAACTCAGGCCATGACCAAACGGAAATAGCGGGCCATAGACGTTGGTTTTGCCGAAGCCATTCGGCCCATCGCCGGGCTGTCCTGCGTGCGAACCGGGCTTAAATGGGAAGTTCAGTTCGAGCTGCCCGATGGTTTTCGGAAACGTGACGGGTAATTTGCCGCCGGGGTTGTAATCACCAAATAACACATCGGCAACTGCTGTGCCACCATCGGCACCGGGGCACCAGGCTTCGATAACGGCGGGCAAATACCGGGCGGGCCAGTTGATGGTCAGGGGTTGACCATTCACCAGGACCGCAATAACGGGTTTGCCGGTGGCGTAAAGTGCCTTCAACAAATCGAGTTGGCGCCCAGTCAGGTCTAAACCCGTCCGGCTTCGGCTTTCGCCAAATTGGTTTTCGGTTTCCCCCACCACCGCAATCACCACATCGGCCTGGCGGGCCATCGCCACCGCACTGTCGATACGGCTTTGTTCGGCAGTTGTGATGGGCGTGGGCAGCAATTCGCTTTCGGGCCAGTTGGCATCTGCGGCTTCGCAGCCTTTGGCGTATTGCACGGTCATGGTGGTGCCAGCCAGCTTTTGCAGCCCTTCCAGCATAGACACAATGTGCGTATTGGACGGGCCATACCGACTCTGCGACGTAAGGATGTCGTTGGCTAATGGGCCGGTCACCAATATATTTTTGATGGCTTTCCGGTCTAACGGGAGCAGGTTTTTCTCATTTTTGAGCAACACAATGGCCTCGTGTGAGAGCTGATTCGCCATCGCTTTGGCATCGGCATTATACACTAACGAATCGGCCCGTTTGGGATTTTCAACGTAAGGATGGTCGAACAGGCCCAGTTTGAATTTTACCCGCAGCACATCGCCCACCCGTTCGTTCAGGGTTTTCTGACTGAGTTTACCTTCCTGCACCAGCTCGCGCACGGGCAGCACATACTTGTCGGGCATATCGAAATTCGTGCGCACATTCAGGCCCGCTTCCACCGCCTGCCGAACGCCTTCTTTGTACGAATCAGCAACGTGGTGTTTCGTGAAAATATACTCAACGGCTTCACTGTCAGACACTACATATCCCGTAAAGCCAAATTCTTTTCGGAGAAGCTGGGTCAGAAAATAGTAGCTCGCCGTGATCGGAACGCCATCCCAGTCGTTGTAGCTGCTCATCACGCCCATCGGCGCGGCCTCCTGAACAACCCGTTTGAATGGGTAGAGGTACATATTGTGCAGCTCGCGCGGGGCCACGTGCGGGTCGGTGCGGGCATTGCCGTCGCGACCACCTTTCGGCACGCTGTACACGGCATAATGTTTCAGGGTAGCGGCCACGCCTTCTTCCTGCACACCGAGGGTCATTTGTTTGCCCAGTTCGGCCACCAGAAACGGGTCTTCGCCATAACATTCGATCACGCGGCCCCAGCGTGGGTCACGGGCCAAATCCAGAATTGGCACATAGACATTGGTGTAACCCAATGCTTTGGCTTCGCGGCCCACCACCTGCCCGGCCTTCCGAATCAGGGCCTTGTTCCAGGTGCTGCCCATGGCAATCGGTGCGGGCAACCCGGTCGCTTTTTCATGCGCGAGACCATGAATGCCCTCGTTGGTAAAATCGACGGGAATGCCGAGCCGGGTTTCTTCTACAAACCACCTTTGCACGGTGTTGATAGCCTCGGCGTGGCGGCTGTAGGGAAACGAATATTTGGTGTTGGTTTGTGGCCGGAACGTGGTCGAGTTCAGGTGTTCGTCGATGTTGCCGATACCATCTTTCCAGAGTTTCGTTTTCCACGATTCGGCGGGTAATTCTTCTTTCAGCACGCGGCCGTAGCCGTACAATGTTGCCAACTGGCAGGTTTTTTCATCGAGCGACATCTGCGACAGCAAATTGTCGATGCGCTGATTTACCGGCTTTTTCGGGTCTTCAAACGGATCTTTCTTCCCATTCTTGTTAAAATCTATCCAGCCGTTTTGGTAAATGCCGGTCGGTTGTGTCTGTGCCTGCAGCGAAGCCGTTGCCAGTACAAGGACGGTGAGCTGCGTGATTCGGGAAAAAGAGGTCATGCGGTATAGGATACTTAGTGAAGTTGGTTTTTGCTTTGGTGCGGCTTTTTCGTTGGCGTAGCCCCCCGCTCCAAAGCATTACGACTCAATACTTCAGGAAACGCTGCCGGAGTGTTCGCCCATCCTGCGTTTGTACGTCGATCAGGTACAGGCCTGCCGGAAGTGCGCCAACGTTCAGCATACCGGTTGGATGAGTGGGTACGTTCTGTCTGCGACCCTGTATGTCATATACGCTGACAGCCTGCACTGGCGCCTGTCCGTTCAGTTCAGCCGTTAGTGTGCTGGTGGCTGGGTTGGGGTAAACAAGCAAAGCGGTACCGGCGGGGTTCCCTTCGTTCAGTATGGCTACCGGCCGCGATAGGCTGAACGCACCATCGGCGTCTACCTGCTTCAGACGGTAGTAATTCCAGCCCGGCGCGGGGCTCTCGTCGGTAAAGCCGTAGGTCTGACGTACCTGTGTGGAGCCTTTGCCAGCTACCCGTCCCAGCGTTGCATAGTTGATTGCGTTGATACTCCGCTCGACCTCGAAATAGGCGTTGGTCGATTCAGAGGCTGTTGCCCAGCTTACGGCCACCGCTCTGCTCTGGTACCGGGCCGCAAAATTCAGGTACGTTACCGGCAGCGGCACGTTCGATTCAAAGGCACCAATATCAGGCGTCGCCACGTAGAGCGGGTTACCCCAATAATCCAGACCACCATTATTGGAAATTACTTTCCCGTTGTTGATGGCGGGCGAGGTATTTTGCAGTTTATAACCCGTCACCGAATTTATGCCGGTGGTACCCTGACCGGGATTGGCAAAAAGTGGATCGGCAGTTATTTTAAACGGATCGGCGGGTTCAGTGGCCGGGCGGCTTCCGTAGAAAACATTGTTGCTTATGGTGCGTGTTTGCACACCGATGCCTGTACCAAACGCGTATTTCGCTCCCGTTACAGCATCGCTCAGGTTGTAAATTATGTTGTTGAAAAAGTTGTAGGTGTGGTTACTGCGGCTGTTTTCATGAATGATATTTAAGCGGCTGGCACCGCTCCTGATATAGAATACGTTATTATAAATCTCGTTACCAGCAGACGGATAATTCAGGAAAATCAGGTCGCCTAGGTCGTTCTGGCTGATGTTGTAGCGAACCGTGGTGCCCACATCGTTCGGGTCGGGAATCCCGCTATTTACTTCCGACTGCGACCTGGCGTTACAGCCCCAGTACAACCCCTCCGAGTTATCGTGGCTGTAACTGTACTGAAAAATGATGCCAACACTACCGAAATCCGCATCATACATGCTGCCATCAATGGTGCCGGGGGCAACGGTTTGAGTAGTCGACCGGTTGTAATAGCCTTCGTTATACTGAAAAACGGTGCCTTTGCAACGGGCCGTAAACATGGTATTCCCCGTTGTTTTGATGGCCGTTTCGTAACAGACGTTTCGCTCGATCAGCCCCGTTTCGTCGGCCATCCGGATGATCATGGCGTTTTTGGCGATGTGGTGAATCGTGTTGTTCCGAATGGTCAGGTTTGTGTTTCGGCGGTCATACCAGTTCTGGTATTCATCGCGGTCGGCCTGAATCGGGCTGTTTTGGCCACCCGGATAAAAAACGTTCCACTCGTTATCTAACGCAATGCCGGTATTGTCGCAATAGGCAATGGTGCATCCGTCTATCAGAATATCGTTGAACCGCGACTTGTCGTTGGCTCCCTCCGCGTCTAATACGGCAAAGTAGATACCACCCGTGCGTTTGGGAATAGCTCCGTTGGTAGCCGTGCTTCCGCTGCCGTCCTGCCCCCTCACGTGGTGGATATTCAGGTTCTTGAGGTAAATATGATTGGCCGTGCCGAAGCCGTAAATAGCCACAAATACCCCCCGTCGGTCGCCCCCCGTCGAAGCGTCGAAATCAGCAATCAGGCCGGGGTAGTTGGTAATTTCCAGATCGCTGACTTCCCAGTACTGCTGGTTTTCGAGGTAAACTGTTGCCTTTCCGGCGATGCCTGCGCCGTTGATGAGCGGTGCGGCTCCAGATCCATATTTGCCAATGATGATTACGTCGGCGGCTGTGCCTAACCCTTTGGGAATTAGCTGCCCCGACCAGGTTTCGTCCGATTTAAAAAAAATCCGGCTACCTGCGCTGAAAATCAACGAGTTTACTTTCGCCAGCGACTGCCAGGCCGCCCCCGCCGACGTACCTGCATTGCCGTCGTTGCCCGCTGTGGCGTCGACGTAGTAATCCGCTTTAGTGGCGATGTACGACTCCTGCACGACAATGTTATCCAGCGCAAAACTCTGCTTTACATCGCCGGTGCCCGTTGCCTGCAAAATCCACCGCACCTGCACCACCGACTGGTTATTACAGGCGGATGGCAACACGGCTTTGTTGCCGGTCACAATATTCTGCCCGGTTGTTCCCGCTATTTGCGCTACCTGATTCTGGGTGTAGGTAGCGGGTGTGTAGGATAGCGTGATAAACGTACCTGAGGTGCCGACCCGGTACTGAAAAACAATGCCTTCGATGTACTTGTTGGTTGCGCCATCATACAGATTTCGGATCGTCATGGCATCGAACGTAACTTCGATGTTGGATTTGCCGGTTGTGTTCAGGGC
>JBBRMP010000239.1:0-8204 GCA_038230755.1 Cytophagales bacterium
GCTGGTGGATACGGTACTGACGTTGAAACGGCAGTCGCCGTCGGCAGATACGCTGGCCTACGAAGCGCAGATCGACGCGCTCGTGTTCCGCGCCTACGGCCTGAGCGAAACCGACATGCTTTACGTCCTCGATCAGTTCCCGACCGTTGGCAACCGCGAGCGCGAGCTAATTCAGACCAATTTCCGCAACTTGGCCCAACCCGATGGGGCCCGGGGGTACTTTTCCCCGTTAGCTTAACGTACCTGACATGCAACCGCTCTATACCGAAGACCCCGAACACGTTGAACCCACCGACGAATCGACCGTTGAGGACGATATCAAGGAGCCGTTCGACCCGAAGGACATCAACATCACGGTTGAACCCAAGACGATGGATAACCTCGTGCAGCGGCTCAACCACAACGAAATCGACCTCGACCCCGACTTTCAACGCAAGGGCAACCTGTGGGCAATGGACGTACAAAGTCGCCTGATCGAGTCGCTGATGCTACGTTTTCCCTTGCCTGCCTTCTACTTTGATGCCGAAAGTGAAGACAACTGGCTGGTAGTCGACGGGTTGCAGCGGCTCTGGACGCTCAAGAATTTTGTGGTCGACAAAACCGATAAACGACTGAGACTAAGGGGTTTGGAAATTCTGAAGCAGTATGACGGCATGACCTTCGATGAGTTGCCCCGGCCTATGCAACGCCGCATCATGGAAACCCAGGTGACGGCCTACATCATTAAACCGGGTACGCCCCGCCCGGTGAAATATAACGTGTTCCGGCGCATCAACACGGGCGGGCTGATGCTGAACCCAATGGAAATTCGCCACGCGCTGAATCAGGGTCCAGCCGCTGAGTTTTTGAAGGCTGTTTCGGAAAGCGACCTGTTCAACGAGTTTATCAAAGCGTCGGATAAGCGCATGGCCGACCGGGAATTGGTGCTCAGGTACGTTGCTTTCCGGCTAACGCCCTACCCGCAGTTTGAGAAACCCATGAGTTCGTTTTTGGACAAAAACATGGAAAAGCTCGGCAAACTGACCGAACCGGAGCGGCAAGATTTAGAATACGGCCTTCGCAAGGCATTGACGGTTAGTTACCACTGGTTCGGTAAGGATCAGTTCAGCCGTTCATACGGTCATGAAAAGTCCCGGCTGCTGCTGAACGGTGCTTTGTTTGAGGTGTGGACCTCACAAATTGCCCGGCTAAACGGCCTGCAACTCGACCGCATTGGGGAGCAACTACCCGCTTTTCGGGCCGATTACAAACGATTATTTACGTCTGAAACGTTTGATAATTCCGTCACCCGCGCCACATCGGATTACAACGCCGTACAGGCCCGGTTTGGGGCCATCGACAGCTTACTAAAAAAATACAGCCAATGATTACGCGCCTGACCATCGAGAATTTCAAAGCATTCGAGTATGCCGAATTAAATCTGACCGAATTAAATTTGCTAACGGGTATAAACGGTGTAGGAAAATCAAGTGTATTGCAGGCGTTATTGTTGCTTCGTCAATCACGCCACATGGAAGGTTTATCATTGAAGGGCGATTTGATTGATATTGGTTTAGGCCGTGATGCATTGAATGCTCAGGCTACCCACGATAAGATCAAATTCGAGCTAGAATTTCATGACGGTGATTTTGCCATCTTTGACTATAATTCAGTAGCAACTTCTGATTTTTTAGAAACAAATCACCCCGCTTATGTTTCAGGCAGTGAATTATACGATGCCCTGTTTTCAGAAAATCACTTTCAATACCTGAATGCCGAACGCAAGTCACCCAGCGTAATTTTTCCTGCATCTACTTACCAGGTTCAGCAGCTCCGGTCAGTAGGTAAAAATGGAGAGTTTACCGTACATTTTCTGGCGCATTATCAGCGCGAACCGGTGGTACTTGACTCCGCCCGGATTGCCCCGTCGAATACCCTGCTCGATCAGGTCGATGCCTGGTTTCAACGCATTTCGGCGGGTACGCGGCTCACCACTACGTACCGCTCCGACCTGAACGTGGCCACGCTAACCTACCGGTTTGAGGCAGGCGAGAACGTAACGCCCGAATTCACGCCCGTCAATGTTGGCTTTGGTTTCACCTACGTGTTACCCATCATCGTGGCCGTGTTGGCCGCCCGCCCCGGCGATTTATTATTGATCGAGAACCCCGAATCGCACCTGCATCCACAGGGGCAGGCGCAGTTGGGTACGTTACTTGCCTGTGCGGCGGCAGACGGCGTTCAACTGATTGTGGAGACCCACAGCGACCACCTGCTTAACGGCATTCGGGTGGCGGTGAAAGAAAAACAGATCAAACCCGAACAGGTATCGGTCTATTATTTTGAACGAGACCCCGACTCCGACGAACACGTCACGGAGATTGTGCGCCCCGTGATTGATGCCAACGGCAGGCTCAGTCAACAACCACGCGGCTTTTTTGACGAATACGCCAATCAATTAGACCGTCTGCTGCAATAACGATGGATTGTATTCTGAATGAATTATCGGTGCAACAAGTCGATTCGGTAGCCGAGGCCAATGAAGTAATGACTCATTTTGTGCTGGCCGTAAAAGCAGGGCAACAAATGGGTCTTCAACGCATACGGATTCCTGAAGCCGTTGGTCAGAACCTGTACAGTTTACCACTCGCGGCTCACTATACCGTGGGGAGCTGGCTGACTGATGAACGGGTTGACGAGGTACTGCGTGAGCGTTTTCGGCTCATTATCGCCTATCCACCGCTACTTACTACCGACGAAGTAGCTGCGCCAACTCTTTTTAATCGGTCTGTTTTCTGCCTCAACGAGCCAGCCGGGAAACCAGAAGCCATCGGCTTTGGCGTGGCTTACCTAAGTAACAGACTGTTGATCAGCTTATTGACACACCCGCAGTGGGACACCCATCAACTAACGGGATGGCATTGGTACCTGGACGATGATGGTCAGGAACAAACTAAACAAGTCACTGTCCCGCATGTCGCAACAAACCACCACGTCGATCAGCATATTGGCTGGATTCAACAGCAACAAAAAGAAGGATTGCAACGCAGCAGCGAGGTGTGGGAAAAGCGGGCCGAGTTTTTTCCGCACCTAGAGTTGTGCGGCGATGTGCAGAAACAACTCAAAAAGGTAGGCATGTCAAGCCATCTGTCACAAATCATTGACCGATTAAGGGTACTTGACTCGTTCGCTGCCAGGTGGGAAAGGGGCGTTTTTGATCTCGCGGCGTTACAGAGGACTACAAATCTGGTTGCAACAGGAGAATCTGACTCAACAATGAATCTGTACAGTGCCCAACGGCGATTCAAACTGCCTGATGGTCGGCGTAAATTGTTTGAGATGCATGTTAAAACAGGCGATTTGCGCTTTCATTTTTATGCAGATAACCAAGCGAAAAAGGTATATGTAGGTTATATCGGTTCACACTTACCCACGTCTAAATTCGCCTGATCGGCTTTGTTCCCATCCATCTTCCGATGGCGGCTCCGGCCAGTTCATAACATGACCCACGCCAGCATCCCGAAGGCAGAGCGCGAAAAAAACGGCCTCAAAGACACCCTCATCCGCCTCAGCGTGGGCATCGAAGATGTGGAAGACCTCATCGCCGATCTGGAACAGGCACTGGCGGCGTAGGTACGTCAACCAGTTTTATAGAAGTGACAAAAAAGCCAATCACCCTGTGGTTGGCTTTTTTACGTGCCCAACAGATCCTTTTACTATATATTATCAAAATATTAGCATACTATTCAACGCTTATTTTAATCCACAGAAACACAAAATGGCCCAGGATTTGCGCCTGTTTGGGTAGCCTTCCCCAGTACATACAGCCCAAAAAAAATGTAGCACTATGCCCGGAAACGGATTCGTGGAGCCACTCTCTATTTGTAAACAATATACCATTTAAAATTCACAAATTATGCCAAAACTGCTATTCGCCACGCTCTTCCTGCTGCTGACCTCCCCAATCCGGGCGCAGACCCCCTCGCCCGTGCGGCTCACCATTACGTCGGTCACGGCCAGCGAAAACACCGGGCAAAACTACGCACCCTGGCTCAACGACAACCTCGGCAGTCTGGTGCAAAGCGCCTGGGGAGCCAATGAAAAATGGGTGCAGGTAACGCTCAAACTCCAGAAGAAAAGCCTGATTACCAGCCTGTCGCTCTATGATGGCGAGGGTACGTTCACCGACAAACCCGCGCTGATCTACGCCATGAACGGGTCGCAACGGGTGCTGGTTGGCCAATTTACGGGCGAAACCTACCAGAACTGGGTGACGCTGAATCCGTTTCAGCTGCTCGTTGCCGACGCCATCATGGTCTACAAATACGGCAACAACATTCCCCAAAAGATCAAGGCGTTTGGCCAGCCCATCACGGCCACCACCATCATTCCCAAACCGCTCGATCTGCTCAAGCTGGTATCGGTCAAAGACAAGCCCGCGACGGGGCAGGATTATTCGACATTCCTCAACGACGACCTCAATAATCTGGTGCCTACCTGCTGGCTACCGGGCAACCAGCAATGGGCCGACGTGACGATCACATTCGACAAAAAGAGCCTGCTCACAAAGGTCGATCTGTACGATTACGAGGACATTTTCACCGCCACCCCCGCCACGATTTACGCAGTCAATGGCAACCAAAAAACGCTTATCGGGACGTTTACGGGCGAAAATTACCAGGTATTCAAATCCTACCTGCTGTCGATACCCATTGTGGCTGAGGGACTTATCCTGCACAAATACGGCAACGCCATTCCGGTGAAGATCAGAGCCTACGGCAAAATCCTCCCCGACGATCCGCTCGACGCTGTCCTCTACGCGCAGGAGCGTGTGAAGGTCATCTCGGTCACCACCGACCTGCCGACGCCGCAGAGCTACGCCGCCTACCTCACCGACGACATGACCAGTCTGGTGCAAAATGACTGGAGCGCGAACAACAATCGACAGATCGAGCTAACCCTGAAACTGGAAACACCCGCCGAAATCAACAAGCTCGAACTCTACGACGGTCCGGACAGTTGGCCCGACACCCCTGCCTCGATCTACGCCGTAAAAGGCACCACCCGCACCCTCATTGGCCAGTTTACGGGCCCGAATTATCAGGTATGGCAGACCATGAACCCGTCGCAACCATTAGTTGCCGACGCCATTCTGATCCAGAAAAAAGGGAACGCCGTGCCGCAGAAAATAAAGGTATACGGCCACCCGGTCGATGTGCCCCTAACCGTCGTCACGCCGCCGACGGTAACGACCTCCACGCCACCATCATCTACCACCGCCGCCACTGTTTCGCTCGGCGATAAAATTCCGTTGGTGGCCAGCCGCTGGTATCAGCTCAACAACACCACCAACGGGCTGGATGCCCTGTTCGATGGCAAAACCGACGGAGAAATCCAGACGGGTTACGGCAAGATTTTGGGCACCTACGATGCCTATTATCCGATACAACCCGGCGAGTCGATGGCGATCAAAGCGGTCAAATTTTACGACGGCAACGGCACCAACACCGCCACCCCGCTCCGCCTGTCGATCATCACCGCCGACTGGAAACGGGTGGAAATTGCGCAGTTTCAGGGGCTGGAGTATGAGCAATGGGTTGGCCCCTACCCTACGCGGCAACCCACCGGCAACGGTAAATTTCTGCTCGACAATGCCGTTACCGACGCCCGGTATCTGGTCATTACCACCACCGATTTCTGGCCCCGCGAAATTGAACTGTACGGTAGCTATCAAGCTAGCAATCAACTAGTTAATTCAGCCCTACAAAAGACACCGTTGTTCAAGAACCTGCTGGGCATTAATGCGTTTGAGTGGGATTTTTACCCGCCCGGCATCTCCACCATCGACGAAGCCAAGATGCGGGCGTTGCAGTCGTTTGGGGTGATGCGGCACTACATGGACTGGGAAAAACTGGAACTGACTCCCGGCAACTACACCTTCAACCCGACGCATTCGGGCGGCTGGGATTATGACCAGATGTACGCCCGCTGCAAAGCCGACGGCATCGAAGTGATGGCCTGTCTGAAAGACATTGCGCCCTATTTGAAAGCTACCTACCCCGCCGATCAGCAGGGCAATGACAACGTGCCCGTGGCCTTTGGGCGCGACTATGGCAACCCGCAGTCGTATATCGAACAGGCCCGCGTGGCGTTTCAATACGCCGCCCGGTATGGCAAAAACACGCAGGTGAACCCGGCGTTGGTGAAGGTCAACACGGCCACCCGCTGGAACACCGACCCGGCCAACGTGGTGAAAATCGGCCTGGGATTGGTCAACTTTATCGAGTGCGATAATGAGCGCGACAAGTGGTGGCGCGGTCGGTTAGCCTACGCCACCGGGCGTGAGTACGCCGCCAATATGTCGGCGTTTTATGACGGACACAAAGGTGTGATGGGCCTGGACGTCGGCGTGAAAAATGCCGACCCCACCATGACCGTGGTAATGGGTGGCCTGTGTTCGGTTTACGCAGGCACCGACTACATCCGGGGCATGATCGACTGGTGTAAAGAGTACCGGGGCTACCGCGCCAACGGACAGGTCGATCTTTGCTGGGACGTAATCAACTACCACCTCTACCCCGACAACAACAACTCGTCGCAGGGCGGTAGCTCAACGCGGGGGGCTGCTCCCGAACTGTCGAGAGCGGCTCAGGTGGCCCGCAATGTGCTGAAACTGGCCCATGAGGTCTGCTACGATATGCCCGTTTACGTATCGGAAACTGGGTACGACGTCAACCCCGGCAGTCCGCTGAAGGCCATTGCCATTGGTAACAAATCGGTGCTGCAAACCCAGGCCGACTGGAACCTGCGCACGGCCCTGATGTATGCCCGTGAAGGCGTGGACCGGGTCGATTTTTACCAGATCTACGACCAGAATATCAACTGCGCCACGCAGTTTTGTTCGATGGGTCTCCTCAACCAGGATTTCAGCCGCAAACTCTCCGCCGACTATTTGTACCAGGCCAAAAAACTCATCGGCGACTACGTTTTCAAAGAAACGCTGAGCACCAGCCCCAACGTGGACCGGTACGAGAAGAACGGGCAATCGATCTACGCGCTCTGGATACCCGACGAAATCGGGCGCACGGGGCAGTATTCGCTCAGCCTGCCTACGACGGCGGCACGGGTTTATTCGCCACAGGCCGTTCAGGACACTATGAGTTGGCAGACGTTGCCCACGGTAGCGGGCAAGGTGAATTTGACCCTAACCGAGACACCCATTTTTGTGGCAGGTAGTAATGCCAGTGGGGCTCGGATGGCGGCCACAGCAGAGCAAACCGACCTGAACCAGGCCATTCGCGCCTACCCAAACCCCGCCACCGACCGCATTACGCTCGACTGGACAAACCAGTACGTTGGTGAGGTGTCGATTCGGGTAATCGATGCGAACCTGGGGACAACCCACAACCAACTGACCGTCAATAAAGAAGGCCCGGATTTTTCAGCCACGATTGATTTATCGGCTATCCCCTACGGTATTCACCTCGTGGAAATTCAGCAGGGCACCGAGCGGGTTGTCCGACGCATTATGAAGGTTCAGTGAGCACAGCCGTTCACACCCGACGAACGTTGATCTGGTGACGAGTACGCAGAAACAGCCGCCGGCGGTGGACCACAAATTGGCGGCGGGGCTTGGTCAATTCGGGCAGACTGGCTACTATTGCAGTCAGCTTTCACATGACCTCATCACTACCTGATACCACCCTCGTGACCGGCGCAACGGGGCTAATTGGCTCGCATGTGGTGCGCCGCCTACTCACGCTGGGGCGACCGGTGTCAGCGCTGTACCGGCCCCAAAATGGGCACGGTTTGCTGGCCGACGTGGCCGACAAGCTCGCCTGGGTCGACGGTGATTTGCTCGATATTCCGTCGCTGGAAATGGCCATTACGGCTGGTATCGACGTAATTCACTGTGCGGCCATCGTGTCGTTTGTGCCGAAAGACCGCGACCGGATGGAGCAGATCAATGTGGAGGGCACGGCCAATCTGGTCAATGTCTGTCTGGTGGCGGGGGTGCGCAAACTCGCGTACCTGAGTTCGGTAGCAGCCCTGGGCAGGCCCGAAGCCAAAGGACCGGCAACCAACCAGCCCATTGTGCTGACCGAAGACCAGAAATGGGAAGAGTCGCCCCTGAATTCGGCGTACGCCAAAACCAAGTACCGGGCCGAACTGGAGGTGTGGCGGGGCAGTGCCGAAGGCTTGCCAGTGGTGATGGTCAACCCCAC
>JBBRMP010000240.1:0-8146 GCA_038230755.1 Cytophagales bacterium
CCCCTTTACGGGTCAGGGCTACGCCGCTTTTCTGCCCAAGCTCAATGCGGCGTGGTTTGGCTGGTTTGTCAAGCAGATCAATGGTTGTCTGACCCAAAAAAACGCTGTTTGTCGCCGACGGTGCTACGGCTCACAAAGCGGCCTTGTTTACAGATACCCTAATGAGGTTCAATAAGTTACCTCCTGCCTGTCCGGAATTAAACCCGGTTGAGCGTGTCTTCAAAGAGCAGGGCCGCCTGTGCGGTTCGCCGTGGTCTCAAGCATCGTGTGTTTGCGACATTGGCCGAGGCCCAAGATCGGGTAGCGGCCATTTTGCGGGACTTATTTGATACCCGGAAAATGATCGTTGATTTAGCTTGTTTCCCCTACATACTAAATACGACATTATAAATCTGAATTAGTATAAATTACAGGAATGCCGGGGCTGGAGACACGTTTCAGGATCTAGCCCCGGCCATATTTGGAGCTACAGAGAAACGTGGTGATCCGTGGGGTTATTCAGCTCAAGAAGAATTTTCTGAAATACTTCAAGGATTCATAAAAGGAAAACGAGCCTTTTCAACGGTAATTATTAAAATGATTTTTGATAATATTAACTCAGATAGGGCAGAAGAGTTAATAGGGTTAGAAGACCAGGTTTGGGCAGATATGACACGCGGTGATGCACGGAATATTATTGAAAGCCTTGTAAGAATTTTCAACGAGTTATACGAGGATTAGAAAAATCGTGTGCTAGGGAATTACCATACCCCAAATACACATGAAACTGAAATACGACCGGGAAGTCGACATTTTGTATATAAAGCTAAGTGATGCCCCCATCGAAGAAAGCGATGAGGGCCACCCTGGTGTTGTGTTTGATTACGATGCCGACGGTGGAATCGTTGGGATTGAAATTATGAATGCGTCAAAGCGTACTATTCAGCCTACCAAGTTGGAGTTTGAGGTAGTGTAGCTTATTCGTCCTCGGCGCCCAGTACTTCCCAAATCAGGTTTGATTCGTAGCCTTTGCTGAGAGCGTAGCGGACTAGCTTTTGTTTGACAATTAAGGGATTATCGTCGCGGATGAGGCCGCGCTTTTTGTCGATGAGTTCAACAAGGCGGGACTTGTAGTCGTCGGGTTGGATGTTGGCGAGGGCTTTGTTGAGGTTATAGCCTGTGATGCCCCGCTGCTTGAGTTCCTGCGTGATTTTGCGCTTGCCCCAGCCCATGACCCGGAATTTGCCCCCCGCGAAACTTGTGGCAAATCGCTCTTCGCTCAGGTAGCCCTGCGTGATGAGTTCGGCGATCAGTTCTTCGGCATCGTCACCGTATATATCCCATTTATCCAGCCGTTTGCGGACTTCCTGTTGCGTCCGTTCCTGATAGGCGCAGTACGAGGCGATCTTCCGCAGGGCATCTTTGAGGTATTCGGCCATACCAATAAAACACCGTTGGCCGGGGTGAGGTTCGGGGCGAGGTTTCGGGTTACGTGACTACTTTTGCAACCTACCTTTTCGACCTGCAAGACGTACCCATGACCCACCACTTTATCCTGAAGAAGCCTCTGGCCTTTTTCGACCTTGAAACAACGGGCGTTAACCCCGCCAAAGACCGGATTGTGGAGCTTTCTGTGGCGAAGGCCATGCCGGGTCGGAACGCCGAACCGGGGGAGGTGCAGGTGAAAACGTTTCGGGTAAATCCGGGTATTCCTATTCCGCTGGAAACCAGCCTGATACACGGGCTGTATGACGAGGACGTGAAAGATGCGCCGCCGTTTAAATCCATTGCCCGTACGCTGGCGCAGTTTCTGGAGGGCTGCGACCTGGCCGGGTTCAACAGCAACCGATTCGATATTCCGTTGTTGGTGGAAGAATTTCTCCGCGCCAACGTCGAGTTCGACGTGCGGAACCGACGGATGGTGGACGTGCAGCGCATTTATCACCTCATGGAACCGCGTAACCTCACGGCGGCGTACCGGCATTTTTGCGGGAAAGAACTCATCGGTGCCCACGGTGCCGAAGCCGACACCATTGCCACGTTCGAGATTCTGGACACGATGGTGCAACAACACCTGGGCCGCCCCATCCGAGACGAAGGCCGGAAGCTCGATTTCGTACTTAGCAATGATGTAGAAGCATTAGACGCCATCGCCCGCAACAGCAATGTGGATTTGGCCGGGCGGATGGTGTATAATGCTAAGGGCGAAGAGGTGGTCAACTTCGGCAAACACTTCGGAAAATTGGTCCTCGACGTGCTGAAAACCGAACCCGCTTTTTATGACTGGATTCAGAAAGGTGACTTCGCGCTGGATACAAAACGCCGCCTGACTGAAATCAGACTTCGGTCATTGACGGGTGCGCTGAACGGGACGCATACGCGGGGAAAATAGATTTTCTCCTACCTTTGCCCGCACGTTAACACTCATTGGCATCTATGCAACCAAACGACGTCGCGGTCACCATTCCTGAGGTCATTCAACAAATTCCGCTGAATTACTACCTCATCTTCAGCACCGCCCTGTTTGTCATTGGCATCATTGGCGTACTCACCCGGCGCAACGCCATCATCATGTTCATGTCTATCGAACTGATGCTTAACGCCGTGAACACCCTCCTGATCGCGTTTTCATCCTACCGCTCCGACCCCACGGGGCAGGTGTTCGTTTTTTTTATCATGGCCGTTGCCGCCGCCGAAGTATCGGTCGGGCTGGCCATCATCGTCATGATTTACCGTAATACCCGCACCATCGACGTGGGGGTGTTGAACAAATTGAAGTGGTAAAAAAATAGTCGTAAGTCCAGAAGTCGTAAGCGGTCCACCGCTGCGGTCGTAAGTGGCTTGCGCGAAAGCAATACTGCTGCGCAAGCCGCTTACGACTTCTGGACTTACGACTCCCTCCTCTATCTATGTCTCCTTATCTCCTCTGTCTTTTAATTCCGCTGCTGCCCCTGCTTGGGTTCATTATCAACGGGCTGGGTTTTCGCAAAGTGCCTGCCGGTTTGGTTGGTGTTATTGGCCTGGCGGGCCCGGTGCTGGCGTTTTTGTGCGTCGTCCTGCTCTGGGGTACTTTCCGTGCGGGCGATAACGCCGTCATTAAAACCGTCCTGTTCGACTGGATCAGCGTGGGCGATATGCATATCAACTTCTCGTTTCAGGTCGATCAGCTCACCATGCTCATGTTGGGTATCGTGACAGGTATTGGCTCGCTGATTCATCTATATAGCATAGGCTATATGAACCACGACGAGGGCTACGGTAAGTTCATGGCGTTTCTGAATCTATTTTTGTTCTTCATGCTGCTACTGGTGCTGGGGTCCAACTTCGTCATCATGTTCATTGGCTGGGAAGGCGTGGGCCTGTGCTCGTACCTGCTCGTCGGATTCTGGAACACCAACACGAGCTATAACAACGCCGCCCGGAAAGCCTTTGTCATGAACCGCATTGGCGACTTGGGCTTTCTGCTGGGCATCTTCGCCATCATGGCCACGTTCGGCTCGGTCGAATACACCGATGTCTTTGAGCAGGTGGTGGGTATGGAGGTTAACGACAAAATGATCGTGACCATCACCCTGCTGCTGTTTGTAGGGGCAATGGGCAAATCGGCGCAGATTCCCCTGTTCACCTGGCTCCCCGACGCTATGGCTGGTCCCACGCCGGTGTCGGCCCTGATTCACGCGGCCACCATGGTGACGGCAGGCATTTACATGGTAGTCCGGGCCAACGTCATGTTTAGCCTGGCCCCCATCACGCTTGACATCATCGGTGGCATTGCAGTGGCTACGGCCCTGCTGGCGGCGTCGATTGGTCTGTTGCAAAATGACATCAAGAAAGTGCTGGCTTACTCAACAGTGTCACAGTTGGGCTACATGTTTATGGGTCTGGGCGCGGCTGCTTATACAGCGGGTATGTTTCACGTTATCACCCACGCCTTTTTCAAAGCGCTGCTGTTCCTCGGTGCTGGTAGCGTGATCCACGCGATGAGTAATGAGCAGGACATTCGGAACATGGGTGGTTTGCGGAAAGCGTTGCCCATCACGTTCTGGACATTTTTAATTGGCACCATCGCCATTGCCGGTATTCCGCCGCTTGCCGGTTTCTTCTCGAAAGACGAAATTCTGGCGCACGTCTACGAGCACAGCAAAGTGATGTGGGCACTGGGCTTGCTGGGGTCGGCCATGACATCGTTTTATATGTTCCGGCTGTTGTTCCTGACCTTTTTCGGCGAATTCCGGGGTACGGACGAACAAAAACACCATCTCCATGAGTCGCCGTTGAGCATGACGTTACCTCTGCTGGTGCTGGCGGTGCTGTCGGCCATTGGTGGGTTCATGAACGTGCCCGAAGTGCTGGGTGGGCACAGCCTCCTGGCCGAATTTATGTCGCCGCTGTTCGATCAGGCGCGGCAAGCCAACCCGGCGCTGTTTGACGCCAACGCCCTCGACCACGGCACCGAACTGGTACTGATGAGCATTTCGGCGGGGGTGGCTATTGTCATGGCCGGGGTGGCTTACGTCATGTATGTGCGTAATGCCAGTGTGCCCGCCTCCGATGCCATGCCCCGGTCGCTGCCGCAACAGGTGGTTTACGGCAAATACTACATCGACAATTTCTACGAAGCCCTCATCGTGCGGCCCGTTCGCGGCCTCGGCGATGCCTTCTATAGTCTCGGCGAATTTGTGATCGATGCCGTAGTGGGTGGCGTGGCCTGGTCAGTGAAGGGTAGCGCGGGTTTATTTCGGCGGATGCAAAGTGGCTCAATTGGGCTATATGTGCTACTGATGGTGCTGAGTATCACCGTGTTTATTGCCCTGCGCTTCTTCAACTGGAAGGTGTTTAATTAACCGTCATTCGTCACTATGCTTACATTATTTCTCATTCTATTTCCTGTCGTAGCGGCCATTGCGGTTCTGTTGTCTTCCAACGGTACGGCCAAGACCGCCGCGTTGGTGGGGGCTATCGGCGAATTGCTGATTACGGGGATCGCTTTTTTCACCTTCACCGCCAACGACCAATACCAGTTCGGCTTTGATTATGCCTGGTTCGGGGCAGCAGCCAATGGCCTCGGCGGCGTTCGCCTGAGCGGGGCCATCGACGGCATTAGCCTGCTTCCGGTGGTCCTGACGGGGGTGGTCACGCCGCTGATCGTATTGTCGACGTTCAAACAGAACTACAACCGGCCAACCTCATTCTACGCCCTTATCCTGTTTATGCAGGCCGCGCTGATGGGCGTTTTCGTGGCCCGCGACGGCTTTCTGTTTTATTTTTTCTTTGAGGCTGCGTTGATCCCAATCTATTTCCTGGCGGCGATGTGGGGCGGCGAAAACCGGATTGCGGTTACGTTCAAGTTCTTTGTTTACACCATCTTCGGTAGCCTGCTCATGCTGGTGGCACTGGTGTATCTGTACCGCCAAACACCCCTTGTCGACGGTGTTCATTCGGCGGCAATCGTTGATTTTTACGCGTTGAATCTCTCGGCAAAGGCTCAAGGTTGGGTGTTTTGGGCGTTTTTCATTGCCTTCGCCGTGAAGATGCCGCTCTTCCCGTTCCATACCTGGCAACCCGATACCTACGTTGAATCACCTACGGCTGCCACGATGCTACTAGCGGGTATCATGCTGAAAATGGGGGTCTACGGACTTATCCGGCTCATTCTGCCCATCGTGCCCGAAGGCGTAAACGTCTGGGGAAGCACCGCCATGATTCTGGCCGTAATCGGCATTGTCTACGGAGCCATCATCGCCATTCGGCAGCGCGACATGAAGCGGCTCATTGCCTACTCCTCGTTTTCACACGTAGGGCTGATGGCGGCAGGTGTGTTCTCGCGCTCGGAGATGGGCCTGCAGGGGGCGCTTATTCAGATGCTGGCGCACGGTATCAACGTGGTGGGTCTTTTTTTCGTGGCCGAACTGATTTTGCAACGCACTGGCACGCGCCAACTCGACCAACTCGGTGGTATCACCCGCACCACGCCCAAACTCACGGTCTATTTCATGATCATCCTGCTCGGTAGCGTGGCACTGCCACTCACCAACGGATTTGTGGGTGAATTTCTGCTGCTGGCGGGCGTCTATGGCTACAATCATTACATCGGCCTGGCGGCGGGGCTGACCATCATTTTCGGGGCGGTCTATATGCTGCGGATGTACCAGAAAAGCATGTTCGGGTCATCCACCCCCCGCACCACTGCCCTGGTCGATCTGGCCGGTACCGACAGTTACGTACTCCTCATTCTCTGCGTGTTTGTGTTCTGGATGGGCCTGTATCCCGCCTCGTTCCTGAAACTCACCGAACCCGCCGTCCTGAACCTCATGCAATTCATCAAATAGTCGTAAGTCGATAGTCGTAAGTCTGGAAAGTCAGTACAGTATTACTGACGCACCGAAGGTTACACTGGCGCAAGCAACACCTAAACCGCGACTTTCCAGACTTACGACTATCGACTTACGACTCCTGTTATGCTCCCCATCATTCTACTTTCTCTTTCTGGCATTGCGCTGCTGTTTCTGGGCTTTCAGAAATCACGGGCGTTGTTGCTACCCGCCACCCTGCTGTTCATACTGGTCGCGTTCGTTACCAATTTCCTCGACTGGGGCACGACGTACCTGTACTTCCGTGACATGCTGCTGGTGGATAACCTAGCCATGATATTCACCGGAATCGTCCTGCTATCTACGTTCATGGTGGTGTCTCTGTCGGGTAGTCTGGCTGATGACGCCGATGCGCAACCGGCTGAATACTACGCTATTCTGCTTTTTTCGCTGGTGGGGGCCATCATGATGATCGGTTTCGAGAACCTGATTATGCTCTTCGTGGGCGTCGAAATCCTGTCGGTGGCTATGTACATCCTCACGGGTAGCGACAAGCGGAATCTCCGCTCGAATGAGGCTGCGCTGAAATATTTTTTGATGGGTGCCTTTGCCACGGGGATTCTGCTCTTTGGTATGGCGTTACTCTACGGCGCTACCGGCTCATTCGTGTTGTCGGGCATTGGCAACTATGCTCACAATGCCACCAACGCGGGCGGGTCGATGCTGCTGTTTTACGTCGGTATGTTCATGCTGTTGATCGGGATGCTCTTTAAAGTGTCAGCCGCGCCGTTCCACTTCTGGACCCCCGACGTATATGACGGTGCCCCCTCGCTGTTCACGGCTTATATGTCGACGGTGGTGAAAACGGCTGGTTTTGCGGCCCTGCTGCGCATTTTGTCGGTCTCCTTCAGTGGTGTCTACGACTTTTGGTGGATGGCGATGGCAGCCGTAACCGTGCTCACGCTGCTGATTGGCAACATTACGGCGGTATACCAGACCAGTTTCAAGCGCATGATGGCCTATTCCAGCATCTCGCACGCGGGCTATCTGCTCATCGGTCTGGTGGGTTTATCGCAGGCCTCGAAGCAGGCTATCGCGTTCTATTCGCTGGCCTATTCATTGTCTACCATCGCGGCATTTGGCGTGCTGATGGTGGTAGCCCGCAATCGGCCTCTTAACGCGGCTAACTTTGGCGATCAACGTAATCTGGCTCCTGCTGGTGAAAAATACGACGCCTTTAACGGGCTGGCGAAGCAGAACCCGCTGCTGGGTTTTGTCATGGCCGTTTCTATGCTGTCACTGGCGGGTATTCCGCTCACGGCGGGCTTCTGGGGCAAGTTTATGGTGTTCTCAGCGGCTGCTGACCGTGGAGTTGTCTGGCTGCTGGTGGTGGCCGTGCTGATGTCGGCGGTGGGAGTTTATTATTATTTCCGTGTCATCATTGCCATGTATTTCCGCGAGGGACAGACGCCCGTTATTCGGGTGGCACCATTCTACCGCATTGTGCTGATTGTTGCCACGGCACTTACCCTGGTGCTGGGCCTGCTACCGGGCTTATTCCAACGATTTATTTAAGCTAAGTTGGCCCGCTAACTCAGTCAAGTAAGTTAATTGGCCTGCCAAATGGGTTGATCCGTACCTTTGCGGCATTGAACAGACCAATCTCAATAATTCATCGTGCAGCCAGTTGATAAGTAGTTAATTGAAAATAATCGACACTTTTTAAGTGAAGTTAATGACGAATTCTGAGCCTATATTTTTCAAAATGTGTCCTAAAGCTTGATCGAATATTTCTTTGCTATCATAATGATGTGGTTTGAGCCACTCGTACTTAATTTTCCTCCACAAGGTCTCGA
>JBBRMP010000241.1:0-8140 GCA_038230755.1 Cytophagales bacterium
CCGTCGAACACGGCGGCGCACTACGCCACTACCGGCCCCGAAATCTGGCGCGACACCGACGGGCGCATCACGCACTTTGCGGCGGGCGTGGGTACGGGCGGCACGATCTGCGGTACGAGTAAGTTTTTAAAGGAGCAAAACCCAGGCGTGGTCTCGGTGGGCATCGATACCTACGGCTCCGTTTTCAAAAAATACAAAGAGACCGGCATCTTCGACGAAGGCGAGATTTATCCGTACCTGACCGAAGGTATCGGCGAAGACATTTTGCCCAAAAACGTCGATTTCAGCGTCATAGACCATTTTGTGAAGGTGACGGACAAAGACGCGGCGATTATGACCCGGCGGCTGGCGAGGGAAGAAGGGCTGTTTGTGGGCTGGTCGTGCGGGTCGGCCACGCACGGGGCGCTGGAGTGGGCGAAGGAGCATTTGACCGAAACCGACGTGATGATTATCCTCCTCCCCGACCACGGTACGCGCTACCTCGGCAAGGTCTACAACGATGCCTGGATGAAGGACCACGGTTTCCTGGAATCGCGGCAGTTTGCCACCGCACGGGACATTGTCCACACACAAAACGGACGGACTACCAACGGCCACGGTTCGCTGACGACGGTGGAGATAAGCATGACCGTGAGCAAGGCCATCCAACTCCTCAACCAGCAGGGCATCTCGCAAATGCCCGTCACCGATGCCAGCGGCCACATTGTGGGCAGCCTCACCGATTCCACCATCCTCTCGCGCCTCATCGACGATGCCAGCGTGAAAGACCAGACCGTGGAGACGGTGATGGACAAACCCTTCAAGTTTGTTGGGTTAGACAACACCCTCGACGTACTTTCGTCGCTCATTGACCGCGACAACAAAGCCCTGCTGGTCCGCGACGAGCAGGACCACATCCACGTCATCACTCAGGCCGATTTATTAGCGGCGGTAACAGCGTAAAACAGCCCCCTAACCGACCCGTCGGCCCGCCCCGAAGGGGGAACGCTGACGCAAGAGCAGTTCCCCCTTCGGGGCGGTCCGCCGCTGCGGGTAGGGGGCCTCCCTTCAACCATGAACTTCGGAACAAAAGCCATTCACGCGGGGGTACACCCCGACCCAACCACGGGGGCCATTATGACCCCAATTTACCAGACTTCGACTTACGTGCAGACCTCACCGGGGGTGCACAAGGGGTATGAGTATGCCCGCACGCAAAACCCTACCCGCGACGCGTTGCAGGCCAATCTGGCCGCGCTCGAAAACGGCAAACATGGCCTCTGTTTCGCCTCCGGGCTGGGGGCCACCGATGCCATTTTGAAGCTCTGCAAACCCGGCGACGAGATCATTGCCAGCAGCGACCTCTACGGCGGCACGTACCGGATTATGACGAAGGTATACGAGCCGTTCGGGATGCATTTCCAATTTGTCTCGCTCGATGACCCCGCCAATCTGGAGGCCGCTCTGACCGAGAAAACGACGATGGTCTGGATCGAAACGCCGACGAACCCGCTGCTCCGCATCGTTGATATTGAGGCCATTGCCGCTATCACCAAAGCCCGTGGCATCCGGCTTGTGGTGGATAACACGTTCGCGTCGCCCTACCTGCAAAATCCCCTCGATCTGGGGGCCGACATCGTGGTGCATTCGGTCACGAAATACATCGGTGGCCACTCCGATACGGTGATGGGAGCCATTATCTGTAATGACGACGAGACCGCCGCACAACTGAAATTTATCCAGAACGCCTGTGGTGCCGTGCCCGGTCCGCAAGACTGTTTTCTGGCGCTAAGGGGCGTTAAAACCTTGCATATCAGGATGCAACGCCACTGCGAAAACGCCCAGCAGGTGGCCGAATACCTGCAAAATCACCCCCGTGTGAGTCACGTCCATTACCCCGGTCTGGCGGACCACCCCGGCCACGAACTCGCCAAACGGCAGATGCGTGGCTTCGGCGGGATGCTCTCGTTTGAACTCCACGGCGACTCCTACCCGGAGGCCATCAAGGTGATGGAAAGCATCAAAATATTCTCCCTGGGTGAATCGCTGGGCGGCGTGGAATCGCTCTGTACGCACCCCGCCAGCATGACCCACGCCAGCATCCCGAAGGCAGAGCGCGAGAAAAATGGCCTCAAAGACACCCTCATCCGCCTCAGCGTGGGCATCGAAGATGTGGAAGACCTCATCGCCGATCTGGAACAGGCACTGGCGGCGTAGGGGGCAAGTTGCTTTGGTGATTAACTTTAGTCTCGCTTTTCATCTGCCCGCATGGTTGCATCCTACGCTTCAACTAAGTTCTTTACCAATCAGGACGAAAACACGCTCCTCAGCAAAATTGAGGGCATTTTTACCCATCGCAACATCCACTTCTTCGACGCGTTGGTGGGCTATTTCTATGCGTCGGGCTATTTCCGGGTACGTCCCTACATCGAGCGGGCGGCTGAGGTGCGGGTGCTGGTGGGCATCAACGTCGACAGGCTGGTGCATCAGGCGGCACAGCAGGGCGTGTTATTTACTGCCGATGCCTACAAGTCGCAGGAAGACTTTTTCGAGCAGGTTAAGGCTAATATTCAACACGCTAAGTACAGCAAGACGGTCGAAGATGGGATGCTCGGCATGATCGATGATATCGTGTCGGGTAAGCTGCAAATCCGGGTACACCCGAAGCAGAACATCCATGCGAAGCTCTACATCTTCCGCGAGCAGGTGGCGCACGACCACGGCTACGGATCAGTAATCACTGGCTCAAGCAATCTGACTGAACCAGGGTTGGAACGCAACTTCGAGTTCAACGTCGAGCTACGCGACAATGCAGATATCGAGTTCGCCAAAGAGACGTTTAATGAGCTTTGGAGTCAGGGCGTCGCTGTCAGCGAGGAGTTTATTGCCCGTCTGAAAAGCGAGACCTATCTCAACGATCAGTTTACGCCGTATGAGGTGTATCTCAAATTTCTGATCGAGTATTTTGGTAAGCAAATCGACTATGATCCGAACTCGGAGACCGACTTGCCGAAAGGATTCCTGGCCCTCGCTTACCAGAACGACGCCGTGACCGATGGGTATAACAAGATGCTCAAGCACGGCGGTTTCTTTTTATCTGACGTGGTGGGGTTGGGTAAAACGATCATCGCTACGCGCATCGCCAAAAAATTCTACTTCAAAAATGGCTTTCCCGAACACCGCTCCCGCACGCTGATTGTGGTGCCGCCCGCCCTACGATTGAACTGGGAAGAAACCATCGACAAGTTCAACCTCGACGGGGTCGATATCATCACCAATGGCAGCCTGCATAAGGTTCGCAACCCGGATAAGTATGATCTGGTGATCGTGGATGAAGCCCACAAGTTTCGTTCCGACAGTGCTGAGGCCTATAATGACCTGCAAAAGATTTGCAAAACACCGACGCGCCGCCGTCGGGCCGACGGTACACGCTACCCAAAACGGGTGATGCTGGTGTCGGCCACACCCCTCAACAACTACCCGCAGGACATCGCCAATCTGGTTTATCTGTTTCAGGACAGTAAAGATTCGACGCTCGAAATCGGCAACCTGCAACACTTCTTCCGGCAGCATATCGATGCCTATCGGAAACTAAAAGACGAACCTGACAACCAGAAAGTAGGCGAAGGCGTTCGGCGGATTTATGAGCAAATTCGGGTGAAGGTGATCGAGCCGCTAATTGTTCGTCGTACCCGAACCGACTTGAAACTGCACCATCAGTATAAAGACGATCTGGTGACGCAGAAGATCCAGTTTCCTGACGTACGGAAACCGGAGAAGATTTTTTATCAGTTGGCCCCCCACCTCGAAACCCTCTACGATAACACCATTCGCAGTCTGACCCACCCCACCGAGGGGCTGACGTACAACCGCTATCGGGCCATTGGCTTTCTGAAACCCTATAAAAAACAGAAGTACAAAAAGGCCGACATGATTGCCACACAGTTGGCCAAGATCATGAAAACGATGCTCGTTAAACGCATCGACAGTAGCTTCCACGCCTTCAACCAGTCGATCCGGCGGTTTTGCGAGGCTACTGATGCGATGGTACAAATGGTCGAGCAAAACCGGGTCTTTATTGCGCCTAGTTTGCCCGTTTCAGACATGATTAATGATGGCCGCGAAGACGAACTGCTCGACCTCGTGACGAGCCTGATGGATACCGACCCTACTACCGACATTTGCATTGCCGACGATTTCGAGCCAGGTTTTCTGGAAGGACTTAAGCGCGACCAAACCATACTGAATGCCCTCTCGAAGACCTGGGGCGAGCTGGGTGACGAAGACCCCAAGCTCGACACATTTGTGCAATACATTCAGGATCACCTGTTTGGCCCCGAAAACAGAGAAAAGAAACTCGTTGTCTTCTCGGAAAGCAAAGAAACCACCGAGTACGTAGCCAAACGACTAAAGACACTGGTGTCGTACCGGATTCTGACCGTCGATAGCCACACGCGAAAAAACCTGATGCCCACCATCCGGGCTAATTTCGATGCCAACCTGCCTGCCGATCAGCAGCAAAACGACGTTGACATTATTCTGTCAACGGAGGTGCTGGCCGAGGGCGTAAACCTGCACCGGGCCAACGTGATTGTCAACTACGACACGCCCTGGAACGCCACGCGCCTGATGCAGCGCATTGGCCGGGTAAACCGCATTGGTACCAAAGCCAAAGAAGTACTGGTGTATAATTTCTTCCCAACGGCGCAGGTCGATAACGACATTGACTTGCAGAAGAAGGCCATGATGAAGTTGCAGGCTTTCCATGCGGCTCTGGGCGAAGACAGCCAAATCTATAGCCCCGACGAAGAGACGCAATCATTCGGTTTGTTCGACAAAGACGTGGACGATGATACCGAACGCGACGAACGGCTGGACTACCTGATGCAGATTCGGGACATCAAAGAGAAAGACCCTGACCTTTTCAAACGCATTCGAAATATGCCCCTGCGGGCGCGGGTGGGCCGAAAAGACCGCTTGCAGGCTAACACGACCATTGCCTTTATCCGCGATCAGAAGCGCGATGCCTTCCTATACGCCCACGCCGACGGGCGCATTGAAGAACTGACTTTTCTGGAAACGGCCAAGCGGTTTTGGTGCGCCGCGCACGAACCCGCCAAGCCGTTACACCCCCACCACCATGAGCAGGTACAACTGGCTATCGAGCGGTTCCAAGCACAGATAGAAGCCGAAAAAGCGCAAGACAAGAAAGTAGACGTAACGCAGGGACCAAACGAAAAGAAAGCCCTGACGTACCTGGACGCGTTTATGAACCTGCCCATTATTTCAGACGACGAAAAAGCATTGGTCCGGCTGGGTAAAGAGGCGATACGTCGCGGGCGGTTCCAGAACCTGCAACGCGACATCAACAAGCTCCAAAAGTCGCAGGCGAAGGTGAAAGTACAGGCCGCCATTTTGCTCGACAGCCTGCTGAAAATCCTGAACAGCTATCCACTCAGCCAGGCTGAAGACGACGCGCCCAATGTTCAACCCGCACCTGTGGTCGTGGCCGCTACCCAGCCCGCTATCATCATTTCGGAGAGTTTTGGTGCGTAAATTAGCCAGACAGCATCTGGCCAATTAGACAACTGTAATTAGGCAGATGCTGTCTGCCCTAATTACTTCCCTCGAAAACTACTCGGCTGACACTACCTATACCCATGACTGAATCAGCGTTAAAAACCTTCCTGCGCCAACCCTTCTCGGCCTCCCTCCCACAACAACTGCTAAACTACCTCTTTGCTGCTGACGTGCCGTTGTTCGAGCGACCAAAAACGCTCGTTGAAGCCGCCGACAATGTGGTGCTGGCCCAACAGGTAGGCACCGTTACCCTGGCCGACGGGCGGAATCTGGGCATTTTCGACGTGGCCGTGACCGAGGCCGTCCAGATTGCCCGCAACCGAAAAGGACTGCGCGATGTGGCCGTGAACTACATCGATCAGAACATTATTCACGGTGCGCTGGTGTTTTTCCACAGCCCCAATCAGGCCGATTACCGCCTTACGTTCATTGCCCGCTACTCGGCGTTTGATCTGGATTCGATGGAGCTTGTCAAGAACGAAACGGCTCCCAAACGCTTTGCTTTTGTGCTTGGCCCCAACGAAGCCTGCACCACGGCAGCACGGCGACTAATGGAACTGGCTGGCAAACAAGCCATTGATTTAAAGGCACTTACCAATGCGTTTGCCGTTGAGCCACTGAATAAGGAGTTCTTCAAACAGTTCAAAGACATTCACTTCAAGAAGATATGGACCTACCTGGCCGAACATCACTGGGCCGATTTTCTGGGCGATGAACCCGTCCCCGCCGATGCCAAAGCAACCGATAAACTGGCCAAGCCCATCCGTGATTTTGCCAAGAAAATGCTGGGGCGAATCGTGTTTCTCCATTTCCTGCAAAAGAAGGGCTGGCTGGGTTGCCCCGTGGCAACATCGCCCTGGGCCAACGGCGATAAACGGTTCATGCAAACACTATTTGAGCAGTTTGCGCACCCCGGCCAGTTCTATAGCCGCTGCCTGACAGAGCTGTTTTTCAACACCCTCAATAACGCACGCACCGACTCTGTTTTTGCCGTGGAAGGCATGGCCCCCTGCCGCGTGCCGTACCTGAACGGGGGCCTGTTTGACCGCGATACCCGGCCCAATGGGCAGTGGCTGACCGACGCCATTGACCTGCCAACCGACTACTTTCAGAGCCTGCTCCAGTTCTTTGAGCAGTACAATTTCACCATCGACGAAAACAGCCCCGGCGACTATGAGGTGGGTATCGACCCCGAAATGCTGGGCCATATCTTTGAAAGCCTGCTGGAAGAAAACCGCGAAAAAGGGGCCTTCTACACGCCCAAAGAGATTGTGCAGTACATGTGTCAGGAAAGCCTGATTCAGCACCTGACCTACCACCTCATCAATGAGCTTGGCGAAAGCCTGCAACCCGCCCTGCTGGAAGCCATCACCACGCTGATTCGGGGCGGGAGCCGGGGCGACGAACGCAACCGACACAACCTGATTTTGCTCCACGCACCCCGCATCGAGGAACTGCTCGATGACCTGAAAATCTGCGACCCGGCCATTGGCTCCGGGGCGTTTCCGGTGGGGATGTTGCAGGAAATTTTTGCCGCTAAAATGACCCTCGATCTGACGCTGAACCGCGCCGAGGTGAAAAAGCGCATCATCCAGGAAACCATCTACGGCGTAGACATGGAGCCGGGAGCCGTAGATATTGCCCGGCTGCGGTTTTGGCTCTCGCTCGTGGTCGACGAAGACGAACCGCAGCCCCTGCCCAACCTCGACTATAAAATCATGCAGGGCGACAGCCTGCTGGAATCATTTGAGGGGATCAAGCTCGACAAAATCCTGCAAACGCAGCAGGTGACGTACCTGGTTGAAAATGGGCAGATAGACATCTTCGGGCAGATTGCCGACCCACAGATTACGATGAATTTCTCGGAAGAGAAAAAACAACAATTGCGCGACCTGCTCCGGCTCTACTACGACCCCGAAGCCCTGAAACGGCAGGGCTTGAAAAAAGAGGCCGTCAAGCGTCAGGTAGATACCATTGTGCATGATCACCTCGACTACAATTTTGAGTTGGTAGAACGCTCACTGGAACGGCAAATTGGCGATCTGGAAGACGAGATCATGGACATCGAAACCTCGATCCAGAACAACCCCGGTGAGGCAAAAGCCAGACGAAAACAGAAGGAAGATCAGATTGTCCGCAAGCAAAAAAGCATTGCCGCCCGGCAAACGCAATTAGACGCGGTGCGGGTCAGTCAACAACGCCTCCACGCCCTCAACACGGCCAACAAACCCTATTTCCTGTGGCATTTGTTTTTCCCCGACGTGTTTGAACAGCAGGGCTTCGACATCGTGATTGCCAACCCGCCCTACCTGCAACTGGCCCGCATCCCCGCCGAGGCGGCGCAGTATGGGCGCGAGGGCTACGATACGTTTGAGAAAACGGGCGACATCTACGGCCTGTTCTACGAGCAGGGCGTGCGGCTGTTGCGGCCCGGCGGCGTGCTCACCTACATCACCTCCAACTCGTGGTTGCAAACGCAGTATGGCAAGCCGCTGCGCCAGTTGTTTGTGCAGCAGACCGACCCGCTCACCCTGCTCAACTTTGCCGACACGCGCCTGTTCGAGACCGCCGTGGTGGAAAC
>JBBRMP010000242.1:0-8112 GCA_038230755.1 Cytophagales bacterium
CGGTACGCCCCCCGCCCTGAAGGGTGCCTGCTGGCGCAAGAGTGAAGGCGAATTTTTGCGCCAGCAGGCACCCTTCAGGGCGGGGGGCGTACCGCCTGCGAAGCCACTTACGACTCTTTTTACTTTGACTTACTTCGACTACAAATTTTCTTTCCCGCTTGAACTGGGCGACGAGTTGGCTGGCTTCCAGCTGGCGTATACCACACAAGGCACGCGCAACGACGACGGCAGCAATGTGGTCTGGGTATGTCACGCCCTCACCGGCAACGCCGACCCCAGCGACTGGTGGAGCGGGCTGGTTGGACCGGGAAAATATTACGATCCAGCCCAGTATTTCATCGTCTGCGCCAACGTGCTCGGCGGCTGCTACGGCTCAACCGGGCCACTTTCCGATAACCCCGCCACGGGCAAACCGTATTTCCACGATTTCCCTACGCTCACAATTCGGGATATGGTGGGGGCACTGGATTTACTGCGGCAAGAGTTGAGCATCGAACAAATCCATACCTGCGTGGGAGGTTCGGTGGGTGGACAACAGGCTGTAGAATGGGCCATCTTACAGCCGAAACTGATCAAAAACCTGATCCTGATTGCCACCAACGCCGTGTTTTCGCCGTGGGGTATTGCCTTCAACGAAGCGCAACGAATGGCCCTGCAAGCCGACCCTAGCTGGGCCGAAAACCGCGCCGATGCGGGGCAGTCGGGGCTAAGGGCAGCACGGTCCATTGCGCTCCTCTCCTACCGCAACTACGAAACCTACGCCTTCACGCAGGCACTCGACAACAACGAACAGACCGACCAATATAAGGCGGCGGGTTATCAGCAATATCAGGGCGAAAAGCTGGTAGGCCGGTTCAACGCCTACACCTACTGGCTACTGACCAAGGTGATGGATTCGCACAACGTAGGCCGCAATCGAGGTAGTATCCTCAACGCGCTGGGCCTCATCGAAGCCAAAACCCTCGTCGTCGGTATCCATTCCGACGTATTATTTCCCCCCTCCGAACAGCAATTTCTGGCCCGCCACATTCCCGACGCGGTCTACGAAGAACTCGAATCACTCTACGGCCACGACGGCTTCCTGATCGAATTCAAACCCCTGACCCAGTTAATTCGGAAGTGGGAAGGGAGATAGTCTGGAAAGTGAGTAAAAGAAGCGAGTGCTGTTAGTCTGGAAAGTTGTTTTCTGTATTGTAGAAAACAACTTTCCAGACTAACAGCACTCGCTTCTTTTACTCACTTTCCAGACTTAGAAGAACCTACCTTGTCTTCTCGGCATTATCGCCGATGGTGCGCTCACGGCGCAGGACTTCGTCGATGAGGCCGTATTCTTTGGCTTCTTCGGCGCGGAGCCATTTGTCGCGGTCTGAATCTTTCTCGATTTCCTCATACGACTTCCCTGAGTGATCGGCCAGAATCTGGTACAGTTCTTCGCGGAGCTTCACGATCTCACGGGCCGTGATCTCAATATCAACCGATTGACCCTGCGCACCGCCCGATGGCTGGTGAATCATCACCCGTGCGTGGGGCAGCGCCTGACGCTTACCTGCCGCACCACCGGCCAGCAACACCGCACCCATTGAGGCGGCAAGGCTGGTACAAACCGTGGCCACGTCGGGCCGCACATACTGCATAGTATCATAGATACCCAAACCGGCGTACACAGAGCCGCCGGGGCTGTTGATATACATCAAAATGTCTTTCCGGGGGTCAGCCGATTCGAGAAACAGCATCTGGGCGACCACGATGTTGGCGATGTTATCGTCAACAGGCAGGCCCATAAAAATGATGCGGTCGGCCATCAGGCGCGAGAACACGTCTACTTCCCGGAAGTTCATGGGCCGCTCTTCAATCACCGAGCGGGTCATGTTGTCAACCTGGTGGTTGTTAACGGTGTGCTTAACATATCCGTCGACCGTGAGGCCATTAAGGCCCATGTGGTGGACGGCAAACTTGCGAAATTCGTCTCCGTAATGCATTGTGCTTGATTAAAGGAAATGAGTTCAGAGTTAAACCCTGAACCTATGTGAAAGTTAACGAACGTGTCAGGTGGTAAGTTTCAAAACTTATCAGTCACAAAATTGCGTTGTTACGGCTGGAATCCCTGCCGGAAACGCTTGAGATTTCCTCACTTTCACTTGATATGAAGCTGCTCAACGCACCCAACCCCGCTGGTGAACGCATCCGCCTGACCCGCCTCCAGCGCGGTCTTTCGCAGGAAAACATGGCCGACCTGCTGAGCCTGTCAACCACAGCCTACGGCGATATTGAACGCGGAAAAACTGAGTTGACAATCAGTCGATTAACTCAGATTGCGGGTATCCTCGACACCACCGCAATCCGGCTTTTAAGTGACGAAACTACCCCTGTCGAGCCTACTATCCGCCAACCCGACGAGGTAGAACGTCTCCACGAAACGATTGATACCCAACAGCTGCAGATCGACAAGCTCCGCCTGGAAGTCGATTACTATAAACGCCGCTACGACGAGCGTATCGCCATGGAAATGGCCCGCGCGATGGGCCAGAAACAGAACCGTTCGCCGATTGGGTTTTGAAGAGCAGAGTGTAGCGTATATTAGAGTAGACACAGGCCCGCTGGGCTTGCCAGCTACACAAAAAAAGAGCCCCCACGATAGCGTGGGGGCTCTTTTTTACTAAACAGAAAGTGCCTTACCGCATAGCCGAAGACCGCTCACGGAAATCTTCCATCGAAATTGGCTTCGTCTCAATCGTCACGTTCGCCTTAACGTAATCCATTACCTTGTCGTCATACACGCGGTTGAACGTAGCGGTGTAGTTCTGGCCGTTATTCTTCTCATCCATGAGGTAATTCTGGGCGATTTTGTTAATCGTTTCGGTCATGCCATCATCGTCACTACCGCCGCCAGCCGCAAAGCCGAACTGGTCACGCACCATTTGGCGGGTGGCTTCCATCACGTCTTCGAAGTTGGCGTTGATGTCGGCCTTCTCGGCAATCTTGTTTTTGATGAGCTGCAACTTGGCCGACTTGGCAAAGTCATCATACTGCTCCTCCACCTGCTCCGGCGTGAATTTACCTTCGTTGATGGTCAGCAGCCAGTCTTTCAAAAACTCGTCGGGCAGGCTGATGAGCGTGTGGTCGAGCAACGTTTTCTCGATGTCGAACCGAAGCAGGTTATCTGATTCACGACCATAATTCTGACCGACAATCTCCTGCACTTTCGTGCGGAAGGTGGCCTCGTCTTCGGCGGCACCCACACCCAGCACTTTGTCGAAAAACGCCTGATTCAGCTCAGCCGGGGCGTGGCGGGTAATGTCTTCAACCGTGAACGAGAAATCACCGACGAGGTTGGCGGCTTCTTCTTTTTTGGCACCCGTTGCCAGGGCACGATCTTTCTCATTTGGAAAAGCCGCCGCCATATCGAACGTTACGGTTTCGCCTTTTTTCTTGCCAATAAATGCCCCCAGCGCTTCGGGGGCCACTTTATCGAGTGGCAAAGCCGTCTTAGTTTCAAATTTGGTGGCGTTTTCGTCGGCCCCGGTCAGTTGCACCAGTTCGCCAAAAACGGTGTCACCTTCGCCAATTTCTTCGGCGTGCTGGTGTTCGTGGAAACGCTTCTGGAGATCAGCAATTGTACTACTGATTTCTTCCTCTCCGGCTTCGATCTCGTAGCGGCTGATGCTGCCTAATGCGGCCACGTCTACATCGAAATCGGAAGCCAGACCCAGTTGGTAGCTGAACGTAAATTCGTCCTGCGCATCCCAGTCAATAGCATCGGCCTGCGTGCGGTCAGGTACGGGGTCGCCCACTACCTGTAGCTTGTTTTCGCGGATATAATCGCTAACCGATTTGCTGAGTTTGGCGTTGATTTCTTCTACTAAAATCCCCTTACCATACATTTTTTGCACCACCGCAGCAGGCACGTGCCCAGGCCGGAACCCCTTGAGCTGCACCGACTTACCATACTGCTTCAACTTCTTATCGACGTCCGATTTGTAGTCTTCGGGTTTCAGCGTAATTACAAGCGACGCGTTGGTGTCGCTGGCTTTTTCAAGGGCTATATCCACTGATTGATTTGGTTTAAAATGAGTAAATGAGCGAATTAGTGACTAGGTGAATAGAAGGACGGTGCCTCAAAAATTCACTAATTCACTCATTCGCTCATTCGCAATTGTTTCAGTACGGGCGGAGGGACTCGAACCCCCATGCCTTGCGGCACCAGATCCTAAGTCTGGCACGTCTACCAATTTCGCCACGCCCGCAGGTGGTCAACAATGAACCATAAAATGGGCGATAAGTTGCCCTGATTCACTGTTTCGGCCCGCAAAGGTACGCACGAAGTTGAAAAAGGCAAGGCAGACGGAGCTATATTTTACTGCTATGCTGGTTGTTTCAACCAGCGTCGTATGACGTGCTTTAGTGTCAATATCGCCACAACTGCATGAACATCACGATACTGCTGGCTTCGTAGGACTGGATATCGCCAGTTGGGCAGGGTATGTTGTAGTTACGAAAGGTAAGGTTGCGGGCTTTATCGCGGTTAGTCCAGCCCGTTTCAATGTTCGTTTTCACCCAGGGCAGGTATTGGTCCTGCCCAAATTCGTAGATCAACCGCATGACATATTGGGCAAAAATAGCCTTCAGGATACCCTGTTCATTGAAATCGCCCTCGGCGGGAAGTATGCCGTTTTTGCTCATCGCGTTCTGCGTGTAGTCGGCGGCCAGTTTCGCATCGGCGAGGTAGGCCGGGTTTTTCGTCTCCGTGTAAAGTGCCAACGCCGCCCCGATGCAGGTGCCCTGATTATAGGTATAGTCGGAATAGCCGGGCCGGTTATTGCCAATTTTATTGTCGGCAACCCGTCCATTGGTTTGGTTGAACAGGTTGTTTCTGGTCCAGTCATAAACCCGTTTGGCTTTGCCCAGATAGGTGGTGTCGCCCGTGATTTTGTAGAGGCGCATGGCGGCAATAACGGTGGGATAATTGATGCAGGCGTTTTTGCCGCTGTGCTTAAAATCCCAAAACATACCACCATCCGTTGGGTCATACGAGCCTTCCCAAACGTGATTGAACCCCTCGATTGATTTTTGGAGGTACTCTTTGTTGCCCGTTAGCTGATGCGCCCGTGCCAGCGAAGCGATCCACCACATCATATCATCCCAGATAAACCAGACCTTGTGGTTGGTCCAGTTGTAATGGTCGTAGTGAATGTAGTTGCCCTCGTAGATATCGCTGATTAGCTGCTTCTGGGCAGACTTTTTTGTGCGTTGGTACACGTCCATCGCCATATCCCAATAAATGGCCTGCACCCAAATGGCGGCTACGCCTTCATGTTTGGTGGTGCCGTAATACAGTTTGGCATCGGGGTTGTAGAAGTAGGTGTTGAAGGCGGCATAGGCCACGTCGGCGTCGGCCTTTTTAAACGTGTACTGTGCTTGAGCGTCGCCTGTGGCGAAGCACATGATACTGACAATGAGCAGTTTAGTAACTAAACGTTTAGCGACTGAGGACTGATCGACGCATGGTTCGTTGTGTTGAGTTTGTGGCATTTTGCGTGTAAGGTTGAGGGTGTAGAAAAGCGGAAGGGGTGTGGGTCTACTTGGGTATTGCAGTAGGCTGTTTTTTGTCATCCCGCAACGGCGGACCGCTCATGCTTCGGGATGACAAAAACGTCCACCCTCCTGCCCACCAGCAAAAACACTTTTTCCAACCTATACAGACCGGTTTTTTGTTTTTAAGGTGTACCTTGAGAATACGAGTACAACCAACAGAACTACGCACGAGGGTAACGACATCGACCTATGAATACAGCCACAGAACCCGTTATTGATTTGGCGCAGGAACGGGACGAAATCCTGAAACGGTATCGCCGCCTGTTGCGGTCGGCGAAGCCGTATCTGAAAGAAAATGATGCCAAACTGATTAAAAAAGCATTCAATACCTCGGCGGAAGCGCACAAGGAAATGCGCCGCCGGTCGGGGGAGCCGTACATCTATCACCCGTTGGCCGTGGCGCAGATTGCGGTGGAAGAAATCGGTCTCGGCACCACGTCTATTGTGGCCGCCCTCCTGCACGATGTGGTGGAAGATACCGACACCACGATTGCGGATATCGAGCGTGGTTTTGGCAAAAAAGTGGCCCAGATTATCGACGGACTGACCAAGATTTCGGGCATTTTCGAGTACGGCACTTCGCAGCAGGCCGAGAATTTCCGCAAGATGCTGCTTACCCTCTCCGACGACGTGCGGGTGATCCTGATTAAACTGGCCGACCGCCTCCACAACATGCGGACGCTGGACTCGATGCCCCGCGACAAGCAGTTGAAAATTGCTTCGGAAACGATCTACATCTACGCCCCCCTCGCCCACCGGCTGGGCCTGAACGCGGTGAAGACGGAACTGGAGGATTTGTACCTGAAATACGTTGAGCCAGAGGCCTATAAAGACGTAGCCCGCAGGCTTCGCGAGTCGAAAGCATCGCGGGACCGGTTCATCAACACGTTCATCAAACCCATCGAAGATGACCTCATTGCGTCGGGTTATCCCTACGTGATCAAGGGGCGGCCCAAGTCGATCTATTCGATCTGGAACAAGCTCAGCAAGTCGAAAAAGCCGTTTGAGGAAATCTATGATTTGTTTGCCGTTCGGGTGATTTTGAAAGTGCCTATCGAACAGGAAAAGGCAGCCTGCTGGCGGGCCTATTCCATCGTGACGGACCATTACAAGCCCAACCCCGACCGGCTGAAAGACTGGATCAGCACGCCCCGCGCCAACGGGTACGAGTCGCTGCACACCACCGTCATGAGCAACTCCGGGCAGTGGGTAGAGGTGCAGATCCGGACCGACCGCATGAACGAGATTGCCGAAAAAGGCTACGCCGCCCACTGGAAATACAAAGGCAACGACACCCGCACCGGGGCCGGCATTGACTCGTGGATTGGGCAGGTGCGCGAGATGATGGAGATGGCCGAACAGGGCGACAAAACGGCTGCCGTGGAGTTTCTGGATGATTTTCGGAGCAATTTGTACAGCGAAGAAGTCTTTGTCTTTACCCCAAAAGGTGAGCTGAAAGTACTGCAACGCGGGGCCACGGCGCTTGATTTCGCGTTCGATATTCACACCCAGATTGGGGCCAAATGCATGGCCGCCAAGGTCAATAATGTGCTGGTACCACTGAGCCACGTGTTGCACAACGGCGATCAGGTGGAGGTGATCACGAGCAACAAGCAAAAGCCTAACGAAGACTGGCTGCGATTTGTGGTCACGTCAAAGGCCAAGACCAAGATCAAAGACCTCATCAAAGAGGACAACAAACAGCACATTTCTGACGGTAAAGAACTAGTAACCAAGCGATTGAAATTATTGCGAATGGAAATGACCATCGAACTGGTCAACCAGTTGCGGGCGTATTTCGGCTCGAAAACCACCAGCGATTTTTATTACCGCGTTGGCAAAGCCCACATCGACGTTAAGGAAATAAACAAGTTCAAGGCCGAAAAAGAAGCCAAAGAAAATCGGGCCATGAAGCTCAACACCGACACCCTGCAAGACGCCAAGGCGGTGGGCAAGGAATTGAAAAAGATGCACGGCGAACGCACCGACGCCGACATGCTTCTCATTGGCGAGGACATGGACAAGATCGACTACACGCTGGCCCGCTGCTGCAACCCCATTGCCGGCGACGACGTGTTTGGGTTTGTGACCGTTATGGAAGGCATTAAGATTCACCGGGTTAGCTGCCCCAACGCCGTAGAGCTAATGTCGAACCACGGCAACCGGATCATCAAGGCCAAATGGACGTCGCAGAAAGAGCTGGCCTTTTTGGCGGGGTTGCGCATCACCGGCACCGACCGCATTGGCCTCATCAACGACGTGACGCGGGTGATCAGCAACGAGTTGCATATCAACATGCGCTCGGTCACGATTGACTCGACAGATGGCGTTTTCGAGGGCACAATTAAGTTATATGTAAACAACACAAGCCACCTTGATACGCTGATGCGGAAACTCGAAAGCGTCGACGGTGTTTTCGACGTAGTACGGTTCGATTAACTACTTTTGCCCCATGCCAGCACCCAACCAAGCCACTATCGAGACGGCGAAGACCATTTTGAGGGCGTATTTAGAGAATAA
>JBBRMP010000243.1:0-8104 GCA_038230755.1 Cytophagales bacterium
TCTAATTTATGAGTTAAACTAAGCAAAAATCTTAATGTGCTGATAATCAACTACTTGACTTTTAGACATTAAATACTTTTGCGATTTTTAACTTTGCAAGTGCTTGATTATCAGTTCAGTGGACTACCTAAACAGTTACCATATTTTGTAGGGCTGTATTTGCGCTTAATTCTCCTAAGCTGGCCGCTTTTTGTAGATCTGTTTTAGCTTTCGCCAAGTCAGAAGAATTACTAGTGAACGCCGCTTTTGTTTGATAAGCTAACCCACGGAAGAGGAATGCTTTACCATAATTAGGCTCTATTGAAATCGCAATCGTGGCGTTATTAATTGCTAAGTCTAGTTGTTTTTCCTGAATTTGTGTCCCGGCGAGATTGTTGTAAACTTGAGCTGGTCCTGCAAAAGGTGGCAATCCCATTTGAGTTCTCATGCCACTCAATTGATTAAAAGAAATATTCATCCAAGTCTTAAAATTAGATATAATCATTCCCCAAGTTTGTGCAGCATATCCATAGCAAGTTACAGCCGTAGCACTATCGCCAAACTTTTGGCAGCAAAGACCAAGCCGGAAATAAGTCTCTGCACTTTCTGCTAAATCTGAGGGCTTAGCAGAATCAGACCTCAATGCTTGTTGCTCAAGAAAGTTTAGATGATTATTTAAATCTTGAGCAGCAAGTTGGTATTCTTGAAATTCATATCTCCAATATCCCCGACACATTGGGTAATCATGATTACTTGGGTCGTGTTTTGCTGCCAAGTTTATTGCATTCACTGCTTCAAGAAAGTTTTTATTATTAGCCGCACTAACAGCTTGTTTCAAAGATTCAATAGCGAGCTTTTGTTGTTCATTGGGCTGACCCAATAAGTCTAATAATTCCATTAAAATGTGTTTTGAAGATCTACTGTTGAAAAATATTAATACTCTGTTAAGCGGAAATTATCTTATACAATTGGGCTTACCCGTTGTCTGACCAACTCAGAAATGAAAGTCCAGACCTGTTTATCCAGTGTGTTCTGCTACCGGACGAAACCCACCGAGTGAGCAACGAGACAGACGCGCACCCAACAAGTTATTGTACGCGACTCTGCGGAACCAACTGTCCTTAAATATCTGTTTTTCAGAGTTTTATAGTTCCATAATTTATGATGGCCAAAATTTCTGCTGGTAGCTGATTACAAATTAGCATCTTTCAATTCCAAAAGCAAAATCTAGTTTACTGAAGTGATTAAACGATATGATGTAGTATGTGTGGGACGAGGCCTAGCTCATTCCCAGTTGATATAACCGGTCCCTGATCTGTATCCACCGCCGCCGGGCAACGGCTAGCCTCATGCCGTTGCTAAGGGTTACTTCAATGCTCAGCCTTGTCAGTTGACGGACGGCCACGATATGGCTGACGTTGACGGCATAGTTGCGGTGCAACCGGATGAAGCCATCGGTGGGTAGCTGCGCTTCGTAATATTTCAGGGTACGGGGCATCAACAGCCGCTTGCCGTTGGCCCAGATTAGCCAGGTATAATTCTCTGCCGATTGTAACGAAACCAGCTCGCACAAAGGCATGCTCTGCCGTCCCTGATGGTAGAAATGGAGGTGCGGCGTTGGCGGTGTCGATGCTAGCGTGTTGGTGATAGACGTAGGTGTGAGTTGCATAGTCTGGTTAATTGGGTGTACGACAAAGGTGGCCGGAAGTCTAGGGGAAGGCGTTCGTTTTTGGGACAATCTTGTTCGGGAATCGGCCAAACGGGCCGTGGGTATTCCAGCCCGGCGCAGGGTACGGCCGGACAGCGCCTTGTGTAGCCAGAAATAGGTGAGGCCTATTGGGTCGAAAAATCCACCCAAATAAGGAATCATAGCCCAGGTCATTCTTTGCAAATTAGATAGTCAACTTCTAATTTGCAGACATGATCGCACGCTTACTGGCTGAGCAGCTTGTGGCTGCCGCCGAAAAAATGCCCGTCGTTGCCGTTACCGGTCCCCGTCAAAGCGGCAAATCGACGTTGGTAAAAGCCTATTTTCCAACGCATACGTACCGCAACCTGGAAGACATCGAACAACGCCAGTTTGCCTTGAGTGACCCAAAGGGGTTTCTACGGGATGCTGGCGAACAGGTCATCATCGACGAGGTTCAGTACGCACCGGACCTACTTTCTTACATACAGCTTATTGCCGACAGCGAGAATCGTCCGGGTCAGTTCATCATTTCCGGGTCTCAAAATCTGCTGCTCATGCAAAGCGTGTCGCAGAGTTTGGCGGGGCGGGTGGCCATTGTCAACCTGCTACCGTTTTCGCTGGAAGAAATTGGCGCAACGGATGTAGCCCTGCCCACCTATGAAGATTACCTGCTGACGGGCTTTTACCCGCGTATTTACGACCGCGCCCTGAACCCCACAACCTGGCTGCTCGACTATATCCAGACCTACGTAGAGCGCGACGTGCGGCAGCTTGTCAACGTCAGCGACCTGAACACGTTTCGGCAGTTTCTTCAAATCTGCGCGGGGCGGATTGGGCAACTGGTCAATCTGTCCGAAATCGGGAGTATGGTTGGGGTTTCCTACCAGACGGTTAATAAGTGGCTTGGCGTGCTACAAACCAGCTTTATCATCCATACGCTCCGCCCATATCACCAGAATTTCAACAAACGCATCGTAAAAACGCCCAAGCTCTATTTCTACGATACAGGCCTGGCCTGTGCCCTGCTTGGCCTGCGCACGGTAGACGACCTAAACCGACATTTCGCTAAGGGAGCGTTGTTCGAGAACCTGATCATCAATGAGTTGATGAAAAATAGCCTGAATCGAAACCTACCACTCCGGCAGTATTTCTGGCATGCGGCTGGGGCTCACGAAATCGATTTGCTGCTCGACCAGGGGGGGCAGTTGCTACCCATCGAGATCAAATCGGGACGAACGATCAACGCACGCTTCTTCGACGGGTTAACCTACTTTCAGGCTTTATCGGGCGCGTTGCCAGCCCAAAGTTTTCTGGTTTATGGCGGCGACGAAACCCAACAGCGTAGTGTGGCGCAGGTGTTGAGTTGGAAGAATCTGCATCGAATTCCATTGCAGTAACGTCGACCCAATGCCTACGTTATCAACCGCCAATGAGCTTATGCTGGCGAAGCATGCGCCTGAAAACGGGGCGGTCATGGTAGGCCGTAAATACTACGGCGGCAATGGTGACCAGGCAAAAATCAAAAATCCCTCAAACCAAGCTGATTTGAGGGATTTTAAATCTGTAGAAAGTAGCGGGCTCGAACCGCTGACCTCCGCTCTGTCAAAGCGGCGCTCTGAACCGACTGAGCTAACCTTCTATGACTACCCGTTTTTGAGGCGGGTTGGGACCGTAAATTTAAGCAACGTCGGTCGTTTGTCCACCGGTCCGGTAAACTTTTTGCGACGGAATCCGCAGCAACAGCACCAGCCCAATCACGAATAATACCAGCAGGGCCAGGATGCTGTTGCGCATACTGCCCGTGAGTTGCTCCACCAGCCCGTAAATAGCCGTGCCCATCACAATGGACAGCTTTTCGCAAACGTCGTAAAACCCAAAGTACGACGCCGTGTCGGTGGTGTCGGGCAGGAGCTTAGTGTACGTCGACCGCGACAGTGATTGAACGCCTCCCATCACCAGCCCAACGACGGCAGCCACGATGAAAAACTGATTCTGATTCGCCACAAAATACGCCGCCACGCAGATACCCGTCCAGACAACCACCGCCGTCACCAGGGCATAGATATTACCCACCCGTTCCGACAGCCGGGCAAAGCCGATGGCCCCCGGAATGGCCACCAACTGAATCAGTAAGATAATGATAATCAAGGCGCTACCTTCCATCTTTAGCTCATTGGTACCAAACAGCGTGGCCACGTACATTACCGTTTGCACGGCCATATTATAAACGAAAAAGGCCAGCAAAAACCGCTTCGCCAGCGTCTGTTTTTTCAGTTGGTTAAATACCATCTGCAACTCGCGGAAGCCGTTGAATACCCAGTTACCGCCGCCCGTTCCGCGGGGCTTGCGCACGCCGTCGGGCAACACGCTGAACGGGATTTGGGCGAACCCGAACCACCACAGCGCCACCGTCAGGAACGAAATCCGCGAGGCCATCGCGCTCGAAATGCCCCCGAACCACTGCGGTTTCAGGATCATCACGAGGTTAAACACCATCAGCAACACGCTACCGATGTAGCCCATCGTGAACCCCCGCGCACTCACCCGGTCCGATTGGTCTTCGGTGGTGATGTCGGGCAGATACGAATTGTAGAAGACGATGCTGCCCCCCCACCCCACCAGGCTCCAGGCAAAGCAAAAGACGCTGAAGGTGATGGTGTCTTTGGTGAAAAAATACAGCAGCCCGCAGGCCAGCGCACCCGTGTAGCAATAGAATTTCATGAACAGCTTCTTCCGTCCGCTATAGTCGGCCAGAGCGGTGCCCAAAGGGCTTAGCAGGGCCACCAACAGCATCGATGCCGACACGGTGTATGAAAACAGCACGGAGTTGGGCAGGTGCATACCCAGAAAATCAATGTCGCTCCCCCCCTGCGCGTTCACGGCGGTGGCGGCGAAATAGACCGGAAAAATGCTGGACACGATTACCAGCGAATGCACCGAATTGGCCCAGTCATAAAACGTCCAGGCGCGAATGAGCCGGGGGTCATTTTTCACGATGGGCACCACCTCGGCAGTGGTTGTTAACGATTCAGAGAAGGCCATTGGTTACGGAGTTTAAATAAGCCATACCGCGTCTTTTCGGATGTAATAGAGCTGATTATTATAGAAAATACGCCACCAAATATCGCGGCTACTGAGGATGTTTACCTTGTTGCCGCGCCCCAGGGTAGTCACCACCGGTGCCGCCGCCGACGGGTCGGTACGCAGATACACGCGGTCGTTGCTGGTAATGCCCGACTCGTAGCCTTCGGGCAGGTTGATGAAGATGAGCACCGTTACCAGATAGACCATGATCACGGTTTTTAGGCGGGTCGAGGTTTCTTGGCGCCGGATGGATTTAAACAGCAGTACGCCAAACACATACATCCCCAGCAGGAGTAGTACGGCGGTCAGGTAGATACCATATTGCCGGTAGAACAGGTAGAAATAATTCAGGTCGCTGGTTTCGTAGCCCGACAGGCTGTTGACGCGGGCAATGTCGTTCATTTTTCGCAGCACGGCCTCGTCGGGGTTTCGCTTGCTGAACACCTGAAGGTAGTAGAGCACCTTAGCCACGTCGCCCTGCTGTTCATAAGCGCGGGCCAGTTTTAGCAGCATCGGACCCGACGCGGGTTGCTCTTTCGAGAGGGCCGATTCAAACAGTTCGGCGGCACCCGCCCACTGCCCCAACCGGTATAATGAGTCGGCCCGACTCGTCAACATAACTCCCGACAAGTCGGCCTCGGCGGGACGTTGCGAAGGGGTCTGCCCACGGGCTGTTGAGTACCAGTTTAGTACGCCCAGAAGCCCCAGAAATATGAATATTTTTACGTGGAGGGCTTGCATTGGGCCAATTTACGCAATAATTTTGCATCGCGATTCCAGAAACGGTTAGTTAGTTCTGCGCCAAAATAGCCCGATCTGGTAGCTCAGTTGGTAGAGCAATACACTTTTAATGTATGGGTCCTGGGTTCGAATCCCAGCCGGATCACAACAAAATAAGGGGTTGAAAGCTGTTGCTTTCAACCCCTTATTTTGTTAGAGTTTTGAGTTTATAGTTTAAGGAGTTTTCAGTTGCTTCGCGACCCGGCTGACGCAAGCATACTCAGGCATCAGTTAGGGCTCGAAGCAACTGAAAACTCCTTAAACTATAAACTCAAAACTCAAAAAGGAAGATCCCCGCTGCCGTCTTCGTCGAAGGCGCTGTTGAAGGGAACGCTGGCGGGTTGAGCCGCGCGGGCCGGGCGGGCGGCTGCCGGAGCCGACTGACCACCGCTGGCGGGGGCACCCCCTTCGGCATCGGCAGCTTCGATACGCCACACGCGGGCTTCGGTATACCACCGGTCGTTGTATTCCCGTGACTCCAGGTTCAGGCTCAGTTTCAGCATATCGCCGGGGGCATATTGCTTGAGGTCGTTGACCTTGTCACCCCAGAGCGACACACACACTTTTTTGGGAAACTGGTCCATTGTTTCGACCACGAATTCCTGCTTTTGCCAGGTGCCTTTTTGGCTCTGACCCGTCACTTCCGGCAGCGTTTTTATGAGCTTACCTACTAATTCAAGTGCCATAGTATTAGATGATTCGGTTTGTGGAAAAGGTCAGGTACGGTGCTACGCTAACCGGTTCATACCCCTAAATTACGAAATTCTGGCCGATTTTACCCTTTTTGATTGACTTTATGGCCCTACAGCCCTACTTTTGTCCTATCATCAGTTATGGCCACGTGGTGAAATTGGTAGACACGCCACTTTGAGGGGGTGGTTTCGCAAGATGTGGGAGTTCGAGTCTCCCCGTGGTCACAAAAGGCCCCCAATTCGGGGGCCTTTTTTTAGTATGCAACAGCCCGACAGACAGTCGATTGTAGCCTGGCTACAGTCTTTACAAGACGACATTTGTGCCGCCCTCGAAACTGCCGACGGTTCAGGGCGCTTCCACGAAGACCACTGGGAACGGCCCGGTGGCGGCGGTGGTCGGTCGCGCACGCTGACCGGAGGAGCTGTCATTGAAAAAGGCGGCGTGGGCTTCTCGGCGGTGTATGGCGAAGCCTCGGAAGCCACGTTACGGCAACTGAACATTACCCCCAAACCAGGCGAACCGCAACCCGAATTCTTCGCTACGGGGGTGTCTATCGTGCTGCATCCGCACAATCCGCACGTACCCATTATCCACATGAACGTGCGTTATTTCGAGATGAGTACCGGGCAATATTGGTTCGGCGGGGGTATCGACCTCACGCCGCATTATGTGGTACCCGAACAGGCCCGCTGGTTTCATGAGCAGCTTAAAAACGCCTGCGACCGCCACGACCCGGCCTATTACCCCAAATTCAAACCCTGGGCCGACGATTATTTCTACATCCCCCACCGGCAGGAAACGCGCGGCATCGGCGGCATCTTTTTCGATTACCTGAACGAATCGGTGACGGTTTCTAAAGAAGCCATTTTTGCCTTTTGGCAAGAAGTAGGTTCGTCCTTCGCCCCTATCTACACGCACCTGATGGCCCTTAATGCCGCCGCGCCCTACACCCCCGAACAGCAACGCTGGCAGGGCCTGCGCCGGGGGCGCTACGTAGAGTTTAACCTGGCCTGGGACCGGGGCACTAAATTTGGCCTGGAAACCAACGGACGCACCGAATCGATCCTGATGAGTATGCCCCCGCAAGCCAACTGGGTCTACGATTATCACCCCGCCCCGAACACACTTGAAGCCAAGACGCTTGGTTGGTTGCAAAAAGGCATTGACTGGGTATAACGTATGGAATTCTACAATCAGACTTTCGACCATACGACGGAGCTTCTTGACGAATGGAGCGGGCACGAGTTTGAAAAATGCACGTTTAGGAAACTAGATCTATCGGGCACTTCGTTCGCTAAATCGAATTTTATCAATTGCCAGTTTGAGGAGTGCAATCTATCGAAAGTCAACGTAGGCTATACCAAATTTGACGAAGTAGCCTTTGTCAAATGTCGCCTTGCCCACGTCGGTTTTGGGCATTGCAACGCCTTTGGTTTCAGCGTCTCTTTCCAGGCCTCTAACCTTGATTTCACGGTTTTCCTGAATCGCAACCTGAAGAAAACCCGCTTCGACACCTGCTCCATGAAAGAAGCGCATTTTTTGAAATGCGACATGACCGGTGCCGTATTTATCGAATGCGATTTAGAGCTGGCTAAATTCGGCGAGAACAATTTATCGCAAGCTGATTTTACCAGTTCGTATAATTTACGCTTGAATCCAGAAGACAATAAATTAAAGAAAGCGAAATTTTCGCTGAGCCATTTGCCAGGCTTATTGAGTAAATATGATTTAATAATAAGTAACTGTTTAGGTAGCCCATTGGAAGCTGCCGCTCAGAACGTTGGCTAACTCATTAACCACGTTCCGACCGTTCTTTCGCATCGTAGAGATAAAGCCCGAAATACGCGCATACACTCTCGCTCCGCTTTCGGTCCGAAA